>CAYFLJ010000040.1:0-11531 GCA_964343985.1 uncultured Thermoflexus sp. | reverse complement strand
ACTCGACCGGTTCGGGCGCTCTCCTCGCCGGCAAGCGTAATTGCGAGGGTCCGCACCGCATCGGCGTACGGGGTTCGGACGCGGGACGGGTCGCGACGACGAACCGCTTCGATAAAGTCCGAGTCCAAGGCTTGCATCGGGGACTCGGCGTAGCGCCGTTCATCGGTGCGGTCGCCGGTCACGACCTTCAAGCTTGCCCCCCACACTTCGACCCGCAGGTCGGCCGCGAAGAGGTGTAGGCCCGTCGGAAATCCCGCCGTCGCGCCGCCGCCAAGTACAGAGGTTGTTGCGATTGAGCCGATCGCGCCGCTTGCGAAATGCAAGGTGACTGCACCGGTGTCGTGGATGTCGAAGCCCGGCACGTCACGATGCACGCGAAGTGCGCCGGCGGCGTAGACCCGATCAACTTCACCGAGGAAGCTCGTCATGAGGTCGACGGTATGCGTCGCCTGTTCGACGAGTTGCCCGCCGCTCGTGGCGCGCGACCGCCACCACGACGCCGCGGGAACGCCACCCAACATGAAACCGAGTCCCATGGCGACGGAGCGACCTTCGAGCGCGCGACGGGCATCGTCGACGGCGCGCGCGTATCGAACTTGGTAGCAAACGCTCGAAACCAGATTGCGTTCACGAATCGCCGCTGCCACCTCACGTGCCACGGCGAGGTCGAGCGTCACCGGCTTTTCCACGCAGAGGGCGATACCTTCACCAACCGCGGCGAGTTCAATCTCCCCGCGCGCCGCGGGCGGCGTGCACACGTAGAGAGCGTGCAAGCCGGCTTCGGCGATCATCGCACGATAATCCGCGTACACCCGCGCGCGTAAACGCCGAACCTCGTCGCTCGGTCGGGCATTGAGGTCCTGTTGGGCGTTCACGCGTCGGATGCAGGCCTCGGCCACGCCCGGGACGACGTCGAAAATCGCGACCACGTCGGCATCGGGGATGCGCAATAGGTTGACAAGGTGGGTGACGGCGACACCGCCTGCGCCGACGACGCCGATGCGAACCGTCATGACGATGTCTCCGTCAATGGCCACGAACCGGCAAGCGCGGCGATACCCTGCGCGCGATGGCAATAATCACGCGCGTTCGGGGAATACGCACCCGTGCCGACGGCACATGGGCGATTGTCAAGATTGAAACAAACCAACCGGGCCTCCATGGCATCGGGTCTGCAAGCGACCACTTCCGTACCGGCGTGGTGATGGCCGCCATTGACGAGGTCCTTGCCCCCAAACTTGTCGGGCGCGACACCGCCGACATTGAGGATATCTGGCAATCGACGCTGACCTCGGGGTATTGGCGCGGCGATTCGGTGATGGGCACCGTCCTCGCCGGGGCCGACATGGCCTTGTGGGACATTCTTGGCAAGGAAGCCGGCCTGCCGGTCTATCGTCTGCTTGGTGGGCGATGCCGCGCTGCCGTGCCCGTGTATGCCCACGCCGCCGGCGACACCCTTGATGCGCTAATCAACGACGTGCAGCACTACCTCGATGACGGATGGACGTATATCCGATGCCAACTTGGTGCGTACGGCGGCGGCGGGTTCCTCGAACCGGGAGGCGCAGGGCGCCCGCGCGCATCGGCCTTGCGCCCACCGTTTGACACCACGCGCCGGGGCGCGTTCGACGATGAGGCGTACCTCGAAAACGTCCCGGCAATGTTTGCAACTCTGCGTGATCGCTTCGGCTTCGGGCCAAAGTTCACGCACGACGTCCACGAACACCTGCGGCCGCACCAAGCGGTTGCTCTGGCTAAGGCGCTTGAACCTCACCGCCTATTCTTCGTCGAGGACATCCTGCCTCCGGAACATGTGGCGTACTACCGGCATATCAAGCAGGCCTGTACGACACCTCAGGCGATGGGAGAACTCTTTACCAACGTCGCCGAGTTTCTGCCGTTAATAGAAGAGCGTCTGATCGACTTTATGCGCATTCGCGTGAGCAAGGCTGGGGGAATCACTCCAGCGCGCAAAATTGCGAACCTGTGTGAGTTCTACGGGGTACACACCGCGTGGCAAGAGGGCGGGGATAACGATCCGGTAAACCAGATGGCGGCGTATCACCTCGACCTCGCCAGTTGGAACTTCGGCATCCAAGAAGAGAACCATTTCACCGACGACGAACTCGCGGTGTTCCCTGGGCATGCGGTGACCGAACACGGGTACATGTACGGCAACGAGTCGCCCGGACTTGGAGTCGACATCGACGAGGCATCTGCAAAGGCATTGATGGTGCCGGAGCGTGTTTCGCGCCCGAAGTTCATGGCCGAGGACAGACGTGCCGACGGCACGATGGTGCGTCCGTGACAGGGGCGGTGATCGGCAACTTCAGGTGCCAACCGCCGTTGCGTGAGGCCTTCTCTCCTATACTGATGACGATGCGATCCGAGTTTTGCGCCCGCGACGCAGATCGCGACGTGGCGCGCTTGGTCTCCGCCCGCCACGCTTGTTAAGATTTTCACAATGACGTCTGCGGCGGACGCGCGCGTCGGTAGGATGTGCACGCAGTGTGCGCAGAATTTCACCGTATTCCCGCCACGTGACCAACCCGCGAGAGGCATGGAACACATGGGGTCCACCACCGTTGCATCGCCCGCTCAGCGTGCCACTCTGGCCGCAATCTTCGCGCTGCCCTTGCTCGCAGGATGCTCTTCTGAAGCACCGCAGTCTTGGCTAAACGCCCAAGGGCCGGCGTCTCGCGCGGTCATTGACCTCTTCTGGCCAATCACGATTGCTGCCATCCTTGTCTTTTTTATTGTGCAGGGGTTGATTATCTACTCGGTCGTGAAGTACCGGGCCCGGCCCGGCGGGCCAGAGGCTGAGCAGTTCCACGGCAACCTCACCGTCGAGTTAGGGTCGACCATCATCACGGCGCTTGTCTTCATCGTGGTTTTGGCGATGACGGTCAACACGCAGCGCGTGCTCTCCGCTCCCCTTGAGAACCCCAAGGAAGCGCTGACGATAAAAGTCATCGGGCACCAGTGGTGGTGGGAGTTTCAGTACATCGAAGACGGTATCGTCACCGGCTCTGACATGGTCATCCCAACCGGCAAGCCGATCATCGTCGAAATCACGTCAGCCGACGTAATCCATAGTTTCTGGGTCCCAATGCTCGCGGGGAAGATGGATGCAATCCCCGGACGCACAAACAAGATGTATCTCGAAGCTGAGCGCGAAGGTATCTACAGCGCCCAGTGCGCCGAATTCTGCGGGATTGAGCACGCCTTGATGCGGTTCGACGTCGTTGCCATGTCGCCGGACAACTATGAGAAGTGGCGTGCCGTCCACAAGTCGATTCCGGCAGAGCCAAACGCAACGTCCACCGATCAGTCCATCGTGCTTCAGGCGAAGGGCGCGCAGCTCTTCCAAGCCGGTGCGTGCAAGACCTGTCACGCAATTAATGGGACGGCGGCCAAGGGCAACGTCGGTCCGAACCTGACCTACTTCGCAGGACGCACGAGTGTCGCGGGCAAGACCCTCCCAAGCACCGTCGAAAACGTGAAAGCGTGGCTTCGGAACCCACAAGCGGTGAAGCCCGGAACCCTCATGCCGAACTTAAACCTGAAGGAAGACGAGATTGACGCGCTGGCAGCGTACCTCTGTCGGCCAGTAGATCCATCGGTATCCACCGGATGTCAAGTTCCCGCTGCATCGAAGAAGTAGCCGGAGCGCGCGTCCGACGAGTTCGCCGGACGCGCGCCGCTATCTGAAAGGATCGGGCAGATGGCTGTCGAGATCGCACCGCAAGCACCACCGGTAGCCGTACCGGTTGACGTTCACGCCGAACCTGAGCGACGCCAAGGCTACCTCTGGGAGTGGGCGACAACGGTTGACCATAAAAAGATTGGAATCATGTACCTGCTTGCAGGTGGATTCTTCTTCCTGGTCGGCGGTTTGGAAGCGTTGCTCGTCCGCACCCAACTCATGGTGCCGCGGAACGATTTCATGAACCCTGATCTCTACAATCAGATGTTCACGATGCACGCGACAACAATGATCTTTTTGGCAATTATGCCGATCAACGTTGGCGTCGGTAATTTTATCGTCCCACTCATGGTCGGCGCGCTTGATATGGCGTATCCCCGACTGAATGCATTCAGTCTCTGGACGTATCTCTTCGGTGGGATTTTTATCAACCTGTCGTTTGTGATGGGTGGTGCACCGAACATCGGGTGGTTCGGTTACGCCCCGCTCAGTGAGAAGGCCTACAGTGGGTCTGGCACTGACTTCTGGATCCTCGGCCTCTCGATCCTTGGTATTGCCTCGATCGCTGGCGGGCTGAATTTCATCGTGACGATCCTCAGCATGCGTGCCCCGGGCATGACGTTCAATCGCATGCCGCTCTTCTGTTGGGCAACGCTTGTCACCTCGGTCTTGATCCTGTTTTCATTCCCAGCGATCACGATTGGCCTCATCCTGCTCCTCTTTGATCGAATGTTCGGCACGAGCTTCTATGCGCCAACAGGCGGGGGTGATCCACTCCTGTGGCAACACCTCTTTTGGTTCTTCGGCCATCCTGAGGTGTACATCCTGATCCTGCCTGCATTCGGTGCGGTGTCTGAGGTTCTCCCCACCTTTAGCCGGAAACCCATTTTTGGCTACTCGTTCATCGCGTATTCAAGCGTCGCCATTGGCTTTCTCGGTTTCACCGTCTGGGCGCACCACATGTATGCGACCGGCCTCGGAGACATCGCCAATACGGCGTTTGCGACTGGCAGCTTCCTCATCGGCGTGCCGACTGGCGTAAAAATCTTCAACTGGATCGGAACAATTTGGGGAGGCTCCCTTCGTTTTACGACTGCGATGAAGTTCGCGGTCGGTTTCATCGGTACCTTCACGGTTGGCGGACTCTCTGGGATCATGCTTGCCTCTCCACCCCTCGACTTTCAAGAGACCGACACGTATTTTGTGGTTGCCCACCTCCATTACGTGCTCTTTGGTGGGGTCGTCATGGGCGTCTTTTCAGGCGTCTATTACTGGTGGCCGAAGATGTTCGGGCGTGCACTTGACGAGCGCCTCGGTAACTGGCACTTCTGGCTCCAATTCATCGCCTTCAACATCACCTTCTTCCCGATGCATTGGCTTGGGATGGAAGGCATGCCACGTCGCATCTACACCTACTTCCCGAACCAAGGGTTCGATCTGTGGAACTATGTCGCGACGTGGGGCTCGTATCTGCTTGGTGGTGCCGTGCTCATCTTTGTGGTCAATGCCATCCTTACCGCAATGAAGCCGGCGGATGCGCCTGCCAACCCGTGGGAAGCTGCGACACTGGAGTGGGCTGTGCCAAGCCCACCACCGGCCCACAATTTTGACTTTGAGCCAATTGTGTATAGCCGGTATCCGCTTTGGGATATCGATGTTGAAGAGGAGCACGGCAGCAGCGCCGGGCATGCGCCTTCAGTTGTGGCACTTGCGCCGACGGCAAAGGCCAGCGAAGTTGGGCACGCAGATGACGGGCACGGTGGTGGGCACGGCATTCACCTGCCGGCACCGACCATTTACCCCATGATTTTCGCCCTCGGACTCAATATTCTGGCGCTGGCAATCCTGTTCTCTCCTCCAGCACTCAAATTGGTGTTTGCGATTGCTTCGGTGGTGTACCTCTTCGTCGCCGTCGTCGGCTGGGTGCGCGAAGTTATCGACTAGCGCGGCGCGAACTCTGGAGTTTCTCGGCGCCGCCAACCGTGTCGGCGCCAACACTCGCAACGCAAGGATTGATGCATGGCTGCGACCACAGTGCATGGACAGGGGCACGCATTGCCGGCGCATCCGCCGTCAGGCCTCGAATCGCTCAACATGCGCAAACTTGGCATGTGGATTTTTCTCGGGTCTGACTGCGTATTCTTTGCATCGCTCATTACGACATACTTCGTCAATCGCCCGCTGATCTTCATTGGCGATCCGCATCCACACCACGTCCTCGGCATTAACTTCACCGCTGTGCTTGCCTTTATTCTGCTTGGGAGTAGTTTGACTATGGTGTTGTCGCTCGCTGGGTTTCAGCGTGATGACATCACTGCCGGTCGAAACTGGCTCCTCGCTACGGCAATTCTTGGGACGTGTTTTTTGGCCGGGCAAGCACTCGAGTTTTCGAATCTTGCTCACGAGGGTGTCACCCTCTCAAGCGGATTGTTCGGACAGTGCTTCTTGATCATGACGGGCTTCCATGGAACACACGTGTTCATTGGCGTGATATGGCTCCTCTCCTGTTGGCTCTTCGCAGGGACTGGTCGCTTCAACGCCTCGAACTTTATGGGGGTTGAAATTGCTGGGTTGTACTGGCACTTTGTCGACCTCGTGTGGGTAGCCATCTTTACCTTGATTTATCTGATCTAGCGTTGGCAATTACGGCTCTCTGGTCGATACGATTTCGAGGCGAGGAGTTGTTCACATCATGTCTACCACGCATCAAGTGACGCACACCTCGGACGCACACGCGGGACACGAGGCGCACGACGCGCATGCACATCCATCGACTCGTACCTACGTAAACATTTTCGGTGTCCTGTTTATCGTTACTGCTGCCGAAGTCATTGCTGCCCAAGCCTTACCGTCTATGGGGATGGCGTCACTCGTTGCCCCATCCTTGCTGATCATGGCGGTCGTCAAGGGTGCGCTGATCATGATGTATTACATGCATCTCAAAAGCGATAGCGTGTGGTTCACGGCTCCGATGGCGTTCGGACTGATCCTCGCAGCTGGCATGCTCATTTCTATGATCGGGCTCTTCTTCGGATCACATCGCAACACATGCACTCCAGAACTTGGCAAGGGGTGCGTGGTTGAAGCGGCGAGGTAGTCAGCTGCAAATCGCCGGTTGTCTTCCGCCAACGTTTATGAACGTAATGGCTTCTGTCACCCGTCCTGCCTTGAATGACCCCTGATCCTTGGTCTGAATGGCCCGCCGAACCCGGCCCGTTTGTGGCCCTCGGTGGGTTCGTTATTTGGTACGCCCTCTCGGCAACAGTCTTTCGGGCGCGCTTGATTGCATCTGGGGGTCCGGTGCCTCTATGGACCGGGCCAGGTATGTCTGGGCCGGAGCGACGAGGCGAATTCACGCCGTGGCATGTCTTGCGCTTTTTTACGGGTGTCATCACGGCAGGACTCGCCTTGGGATCTCCGCTTCACTCAGTTGGTGAGGCGTTCCTCCTCACTGCGCACATGGCGCAACATCTCATCGTCACGCTTGCCGTACCTCCGCTCCTCATCACCGGCATCCCCGCGTGGATGATCCGGCCGATCCTAACGTGGTCTCCGATCGCGCCGGTAATCAAGTTCCTGTTGTCACCAGTCCCCGCCTTCATGATCTTTAATAGCGTTTTCCTTGGTTGGCACGTCCCCGCGTTTTACGAACTTGCCCTTGGCGTCCCCGTCGTCCACGCGCTTGAACACGGCACGATGATCCTCACGGCGGCTCTGACGTGGTGGCCAGTCTTTGGGACACTCTGGGAATACCCACGGTTGCCATACGGAGGACAAGTCATGTACCTGTTCCTTCAGTCGTTGCCTCCCACGGTCTTGGGCGCGTTGATGTCGTTGACCTCAACCGTGCTTTACCCGACATATGAACTGGCACCTCGGATCGCATCTTGGACAGCCATTCAGGACCAGACGGTCGCTGGCCTCGTCATGTGGCTTCCAGGTGCCCTCGGTTACTTCGTCGTGCTTAGCGGCGTGTTCTACGTCTGGGTTGAGAAGCGCGCGGCTTCGGGCGGCGAGGCACCATTTCGGAACCCTGATCCTTCTCGTGCGCGGCGAGAAGGCCGCCAACCTCGATCAGGCGTGCAATCAACGAGGCAGGCCCGTTAGCAGACGGAACGAAAGACGAATGCCGGGGGGACGTTTCGCCACACAAAGCGAAGGGCACAGTTGCCAAACGTCTCGCGCATCAGTCGCGGCACGACGTACGGGGTGTATGTGTAGCCAGTGACAATCCCGCCTGAAGGAAGCGTGTCCTTCGCAGCTTGCAGGATGAGGTTCCGGATTGGCACAGGAAAGTTCACGAGTGGAAGCGACGTCACGACCGCATCAAACTCGATACCGAGTTCTCGGGCCACTGAACCGAGGTCTTCGGCCGGCCGGTTAAGCACTGTGAGGCGAGGGTCTCGAATTGACGTCGCCAACACGTCGCAGAAGTGCGGATCGATTTCGAAGGCAACGATACGTACGTTGCGGCCAGATTTGGCGAGCAACTCACGCGTAATCGGGCCGGTTCCCGGCCCAAACTCAGCAACCGTCCGGACGCGCCGAGGTAGGGCGTCTGCAATGGCACGGCCAAGGGCAGGGCTACTCGGCAGAACTGACCCCACCTCGCGAGGATGCCTCAGAAACTCGCGGGCAAATGCAACCCATGGGGGCGCGGCGGATGCAATTGGGGCATCCATCAGCCCAGAGCGTGGCGCGCTGCTGCGCCGTGTCAACCCCATGGACATCGACTCCGTGAACCGCGCCGATGCCGGAGCGTCGGGGGACACCAGATGGACTGCGCCCGTTGGGTAGTATAGCGAGACAAGACCTTTGCCTTTCGGACGCACCGACCTCACTTTAGGTGGTCGTCGTCGCAGCCGGTCAGGCTTCCGCCCCACATGGGGAATCCTCCACCGCGACCGGCAGGCGGTAGAGGTGTCGCCCCGGCGGCAACGGATCACGGGGCCGGCACGGGGCGAGATCAGGTGCCACCAACTCTCCAGTCAATCTGGAACGCTGCCTTAGCATGGTTGAACAGCCACGAAGTGCTGTTCATCTTCTTAGCCATTCTGCTTGAGGAAAGCGGCATTCCGATGCCAATTCCCGCAGATATCGCGATGGCGCTCGCTGGCTATCGAGTCGCGCAGGGGCAGCTCAGCCTTCTTGAGGCGTTCATGATTGGACAGTCGGCAACGCTGATTGGCTCGTCCATCTTGTACTGGGCGGGGCGCCGTGGTGGGCGTCCGCTCCTTGCGCGCTACGGTCGGTTTCTCTTTTTAAAGCCAGAGCGATTGCTTCAGGCGGAGCGACTCATCACGCGCCTCGGACCACTGGCCGTGGTGATCGGGCGACAGATACCTGGTCTCCGATTGGCGTCTCCACTTGCCTGTGGCGTCTTCCAAATTCCGTACCGCGTCTTCCTGCCTGCCATGTTTGTGGGGTCGACCGTGTACATTGGCGCCTTCATTGCCCTAGGGGTGTACGGAGGTCCTTCGTTTCTTATGGCGTTCGAGACGAGCGCCTTCCCGTACCGCTTCATCCTTGCCACGATCACCCTCGTCGGCTCGCTCTTCGTGCTGCGGGTGCTGTCGCGGCGCGCCTCGGATGTAGCCCGACAGGTGCTTGCGCAGACGAGTACCGAGGGGTTCCCCTCGACAGTCGCGGGCCGCGAACTCCACGCGCCCACGGCGATCATGCGAATGACCGACGCGATTGGCCGACGCGTTCCACAGACGGCGCGACGCACCTTTGACGCGTCGATGCTAGCGGGACTCGGGGCAACCGTGATGATGGGGCTTGCCGTCTCGTGGTTGCTCGAACTTGCGGCGTTCGTGCTCCCGGCGTCGCCCGAATACGCATTGTTACGCTTCCTTGAGTGGCGCCCAGAAGAAGTCGGTCTTCCAATCTCGCCGGAAGCGATTACCGGCTTTCTCGCCGATCAGACCCCGATGATGCGGGGGGTGTGGACAACGTTCGGAGGCCTCCTCGTAACCATCCCACTCCAAGTGATCGGGCACGTTGGCTGGGCGCTCGTCTATGGGTTCGTCCTTGAGCGCCGCCTGCTCGGGTCACCGATCATGCGAGGCCTGCAGTTCGCATTCGCGCTTTGGATCACAACAGGAATCGTGATCTACCCGTTGGTGGGCGCCGGGCCGTTTGGCGCACAACTGAACGCTGGATGGGCACCGTTCGCCGCGGAACTGGTGCGCTATGCCGTGTTTGGTACGGCACTCGGTGTTAGTTACGACGCGATTCGGCTCGTGCTTATGACTCGACCGGGCAGCACCGGAACCTCCGGAACGTATCCGGCCGTGCCCAAGACGGACACGGCCGGTGAGTCGCCAAGAGTAGGTGAAGGCTAACGCCGTCGGCGGAAGCCACCACCTTGGTCACGCGTGTCGCGTGCAACGCCGCGCCCCGACGCACGCCATTCATGCAGGAGTGCAGGCACCGATTGTGGGATGTCGAGGTCGTAGCGAGTCGCAAGCCGCTCGGTTGCCTCGGCGATCCAACGACGCTCTTCATTTGATGGTGACGGCCCGTCCCACATTCGCTGGACCAGCTGATCCGCGGCGAAGGCCTCGCCCATATCTTTGAGGATCTGTTCCTGATCTTCAGGAAGGGCCGGATAGCCCTGACGCACGATGCCCACCCAGTCAAGGCGGTTGGCAGCTTCGAATGCGATGTCCTGAAGCAATTCGTCAATGTCGTCGAGTGCCGTGCGGGGCGCGCGATCATCGTCAGTGGGTGCGTTAGCCATAATGCTCCTCAGAGGAACGATGGTGGCAGTATACCCGCACGCCACCGAAACGACGGTCCGTATGGGGCGCTCGACGTGTACTCACCGCGAGGTTTATGTCTCAACTCCCTGATTTCGGCTGATATCTCTGCGTTAACTCACGTGCCGCGATCCCGCCGCCGATGATTGGTTCGAACAGGAACGCGAGGGACGTCAGGCAACTGACACGAACACCGGACGAAGCGACCGGTCCCTCTCGAACCGTTGGCACGCGCAGGGTCGCCCGGCACTCCGGCTGCTACCGGACGGAAGACATCTGCGGACGAAAGTTTGCTCGTCACGAGCTTCTGGACGTGTCAAGCGGTTCAGGCGTTTGCTTCCGGCCTCGTAGGCGAAGCGGCATGGATGCCGCAGAGCTTCGGGTCAGCCGGTTCGCCAAACCGTCGCCGTGACGGCTTCGATAGGGAGATCGCCATAATGCTCACCACCTTTGCCACCGGTAGTCCGGGACGTCGTCCCCTACCCCCCACGTGGCATTCCTGACGGGATCTAGCGCGAACGGAAGTTCGCTGAAGAGGCAGTCGACCGACTCTCTTCCCTAACGCCAGTCTTGGCGCCGATCCCGCACCGCTATTGGGTGCACGTGATCGGAGGTTGCCATTCGGCGTGCCGGTGACCGAGAAGGTTTGGCTGCGTCCGCTTCACAGGAGCCGCGCGGTCGGCTCACAGCCCACGGATGGGGCTCGCACTCCCGAGAAAGGATTCTCCGGGCATGTCACTTCGGATCAATTTCAACTCCGCGTCGCTTTCGGCGCAAAGGGCGCTCTCGCGTACTCAGGACGACTATGCACGCAGCGCCCAGCGCATCTCGACTGGGAAGCGCATCAACAGCGCAAACGACGACGCTGCGGGGCTCGCGGTAAGCACGAAGCTCAAGGCGCAGATTAGCGGTCTAAATCAAGCGCAGAAGAACGTCCAGGACGGCATCAACGCCATCGCGATTGCCGAAGGCGCCTTATCGCAGATGCATGCGCTCCTCTCCCGCATGCGCGAGCTAGCGGTGCAGTCGGCGACGGCAACCGTGACCGACTCGGACCGGGC
>CAYFLJ010000039.1:0-11655 GCA_964343985.1 uncultured Thermoflexus sp. | reverse complement strand
AGAACCGTTGGTACCCGTAGTACCCGCCAACCGACGTCACCCCGGCCATTGCGACTAGGGAAAGAACCTGCGTGGCCTTGAGCGATCTCACGACGGAACTCCTTGATGGCTGCCCAAAGGTCGGCAGTCACTAGGGATTACACCGCCGGGTCCCTAAACGACCGGTGCCCTCGGGTTAACGACCGGTTAAACGGTCTCGCTGTGGGTTGCGCATGGGTTACAGCACACAGTCAAGCACAAATCGGCGGCTCACATCGCCACGACGTCCACCGCCGCTTGCCAACTCAATGAACAGGCGCCAATGCGTGCCGCTCGCATCGACCAGTGCCGTCGTCGGACCGAGATTGATCGCCCCGTACTCCATCCCCGGTCGATCATCAGGCTTCAGGTCCAACACTTCAGAGACCTCGCCGACCTCGATGTCGTCGTAGCGCATCCCAAGTCCCCGGATCAGTGACGAACGACGCATTTCGTCGCGCCCCATGAGTGAATGCACGCGCATGCACGCATTCCTTGAGAGGTACTCGACCGCGGGCGTTCGGCCGGATTTCGCTTCACCGATGGAAAGTTCGCGATACGGCTTTGGTTGGAGATACGTCGCGTCGGCATACTCCTCCATGAGTTCCGCGTATCGCCGCTGCAATCGCGCGCGCCGCTCACCATCTGCAGCGGCATCGACCTGCGGCATCGCCGACACGCCACCGCCAAACCAAGCACGCAAACCCATGGTCAGGTCTCTCCGACGATCGAGCGGTTTCGCCGCGTGAGACGGCCCCGTCGAACGGCGTAGGCTATCGTGCCATCGGGCCGCCCGCCAGTTGTGGTCGCAACCGAAACGAGGTCATGGCGATGTTGCAACGCGACGTTGACGTTCGACACACGTTGCGTTAGCCACCGCACGCGACGATTTCCTCAGCGCCGGATACCGGCCCCGAGAACGAACATGCCAAGCACCATCCTTATCGCCGACGATGAACGCAACATCCTCGAACTCTGCCGCCTCTACCTCACCAAGGAGGGCTACACCGTCGAGACGGCCACCGATGGCCAGGACGCCCTCGACCGGGCGCGCCGTGTCAAGCCGGACCTTGTTGTCCTCGACATCATGATGCCCAAGGTCGACGGGATTGAAGTCTTGCGGCGGCTACGAAAGGAAAGCGCGCTTCCGATCATCATGTTGACCGCTCGTGGGGATGACGTCGACAAGGTGGTTGGCCTGGAAATCGGGGCCGATGATTACGTCACCAAGCCATTCAATCCGCGCGAGTTGGTCGCGCGCGTGAAGGCGGTCTTACGGCGCACGACAAATCGCGTTGAGGCGGACGCAACCGTCGAGGTGGGCGACGTCACGATCGACCCCGCGCGGCGTGAGGTCTCCGTCGGCGGGCGCCAAATCCAGATGCGCGCGAAGGAGTTCGACCTGCTTCTCGCGCTTGCGCAAGAAAATGGCCGCGTCCTTTCACGCGAACAGCTGATCAGCCGTGTCTGGGGGTATGAATACTTCGGCGATAGCCGGACGGTTGACGTCCACGTGACATGGGTGCGCGGCAAACTCGAAGGCACACGCGCACAGATCCAAACGGTGCGCGGGGTCGGATACAAGGTGGTTGCCCTAGATACTCCTGCCGAACCGGGACAGCGCGGCACGTAGTCGCCTTGCCAAGACGGAAGGATCGAATACGGTGGCGTCTGGTACGGCTTCCCTGCCTGGAGCGGTCCACGAATCCGAACCGGCGGCGCCGAATTCGGTTGGATCGGTCGCGCGACCGCGTGGGTCTCTCGCGGTCTCCGTGGCCTCTCGCGTGCCTCGACTGTTTTCAAGTGTGCGCACACGGCTCATCTTGGCGTTTGCGACGGTCGCCGGCCTCGCCCTTCTCCTCGCCGGAGGCGCCGTCGCACTCGTAGTGCGCGATTACCGCACGCGCATTGCTGTAGATCACCTCAGCGACCTCGCGATTATCAGCACCTTCACCGCGCGCCAGCTGGAGCAACAGCAAGCCGGTCCAGAAGCGATCGCCATCATTTTGGCCGGCCAGGTGCGGGGCGAGGCCGACGCCGTACTGATCGTCGATCAAAGCGGCCGGGTCGTCGCTGACCGGCGCCGTACCGACGACGACGACCAATCCGATAACGACGGGTCGGCGGACCGTCTGGTTGGGAAAGTGATCGCCATCCCGGCTAACGCCGCGAGTGCACCTGCGCCGGCGATGATCGATTTCACGATCCTCGGACGACGTATTCAACTTCGGCCGTTTGATCCGGGTGACCGCGGGTGGGGTCTCGTCGGCGCCCGGGCCCGCCTTGGCGCAGCGGGACCTCCCGTCATCGTCTGGGGTTCGGCAGACCTCGATGCTCCGGCAGTGATGGTGACCACCGATCTTTCCGGTATTCCAAATCCAGAGGGCGAGATTGGCCGCGGCGACCGGGGTGGCCGCGCGGGCATCGCGCGCAGCGGGATGAGACCAGGCAATGGCGCAGGAAACGACTCCACACGACAGACGATGGCAGGTCGGTTTCGGGTGGTACTTGCCACCCCGGCAAAAGACCTTCAAGCGGCATGGCGCGACTTGGCGCCTCGACTCGGCGTCGCTGGATCAATCGCTCTCGCGATATCTCTGGCCGCGGCGATCACGATCGCAGGCACCATCAGTTCAGGCATAGGCCGGATTTCGCTCGCGGCCCAACGGATCGCCGGCGGCGATTTGAACGCACGTGTGCCCGTTTCCGGCCACGATGAAATCGCCGCGCTCGGTCGCACCTTCAACGACATGGCCGATGAGGTTCATCGTTCGCAAGCGTCACTCCGTGCCTTCGTTGCCGACGCTTCACACGAACTGCGCACGCCCCTCACCTCCATTCAAGGATTCTCGGCCGCGCTTCTGGACGGTGCGTTGCCTGGCGAAGACGGCGCGATGCGTGCCGCGGCGATCATCTCTGAAGAAGCCGCCCGTATGCGTGCCCTCGTCGAGGACCTCCTCTACCTCTCAAAAGTGGAGGCGGTGCGCGGCGAACCACGCCGCGATGCGATCGACCTCGATGCGATTGCCCGCGAGGCAGTGAGACGCCTCGGCCACCTTGCAGAAGCGCGCGATCAGCGAGTCACGACGACATTCGCAACGGTCCCGGAGCTCATCGGTGACCCATCACAAATCGATTTGCTCGTTGCAAATCTCATTGAGAACGCCATTAAATACGCGCCGGAGTCCGCCACAATCTCCGTCACGGTCGGGACACGCCGCGGAGGCGCCGGCGACATTGCGTTTTTACGGGTGCACAACACTGGCACCGTGATCCCTTCCGAAGACCTCCCGCACATCTTTGAGCGGTTCTATCGGGTGGATAAGTCACGGTCGCAGCAGACGGAAGGCAGCGGACTCGGCCTCGCTATCGCGCGGGAAATCGCACGTCGACACGGCGGAGATATTGAGGTATCCAGCTCCGACGTGGCTGGAACGTCATTCACTGCGTCGTTCACTACTCGAGCACCTTGACGGTCGCTCGGGCCGATGGACGCGCATGTCGCTCGGTGCGCCTAAATGGTTTGGTAGATACTGTTAAAGATGTTCGCGATTTGCGGACCAAGAAGCAATAAGATCGCGATCACGACGACGGCGATCAGGAAGACGATAAGGGCGTATTCGACGAGGCCTTGCCCCGACTCGTCGCGCAGAAACCGTCTCACGTCCAGACCTCCGGGCCGACCCTCCCGCCCCGGTGCGGAACGGAATGGGTTGTATCGCCCGGCACGCACGCGATAAGCAACGGCGCCAAGCGATCGCCAATGTAGCACGCGCGCGTCGGAGTCAACGCAGGTCCTCACGCCCGCATCACGCCCGTACGTATTGCCTCGACCACCGCCTGCGTCCGGTCAGACACCCCCAACTTCCGCAAAATTGTCGTGACGTGGTTCTTCACCGTCTGATCGCCAATCTGGAGAGCCTCGCCAATCTCCCGATTGCTTCGGCCCCGACCGATCAACGTCAACACCTCCACCTCCCGGGCCGAAATCCCCGTAGCACCATCGGTTGTGCCAACATCTGGCGACGCCGAGCCTGCTTTCGGTTTCGACGGTTGTGGCCCCTGTGACAGGGCGGGAGGGGCGAGGACGGCAGAATCAAAGATGACCGCCCCATCAGCGACCCTGACCAACACACTCGCCAGCGCCGACGGCTCGATGGCACGCCCAAGATACGCCGCCGTTCCGAAGCGCAACGCATCGAAAAGCTCGGCCTCGCGTGGACGGTCAGACACCACAACGACGGCGACGTCGGGAAAATGGCGTCTCACCGCCATCGCCGCGCCGAGCCCGGTGACGCGAGCCGCGCCTGGTGACGGCGGCAGGTTTGTCCCGACGAGCGCGACGTGCGCTCCTGACTCGGCAATCACTCGGAGCAAGGACTCGGAGTCGCCGACCGACGCCATTGGCTGAAGTCGGACCGATCGCTGGACGGCCTCGACTGCACCAAGTCGAAACAGCGGTTGCGCGTCGGCCACGACGACACGCCTACCGGGCGCCTGAGACCCCGCATCCACACCTGTTGCCCCCGCACCGGCTTGTACGTGCCAGCGAACGCACAAGTGTGAATACTGTAGGCCGATGGTTACGGGGTACGCCACCGCCGGCGTCGAAACGTCGCGGAGCGGATACCGTTGGAAGCGCCCGAAACTATGACCGACTTCGAACGTCGACCGCACCGACGTGGCCGCGCGCCCGGAATCGGCGTTCGACTCGCGCTTTTGGTGAGCATCGCCGCGCTTGCGCCGGTTGCATTCGTTGTATGGATTGCCAGCGATCAGATTGAGCGCGACGCGATTGAGCGCGCCCGCCAAGTAACCGCGGTTCACGCCGCAACAGTCGCCAATACGATTGACGACCGTTTCCGGGCCCTCTCAGTCGCCGCATCGGCGGCGGCGACCATCGTCTCGCTCGCTGCCCCAGAAGCGCAAGCGGTAAACCACGACCCACTCCTTCAAAACCTCGCCAAACAGATTGGCTTTGAAACTCGTTTCGGCACCTTCGCCCCGGACGGTCGACGCCTCGGGGCGTCGGCGCCTTCTCGCGCGACCAACGTGTCATCGTACGATGGGTTCAAGCGGGCGGTGTCCGGGACGAATGCCTGGGAGGTTTCCACCTCGGAGACGAGCGGTCTTCCGTCGGTGTACTTTTACGCTCCGGTCTTCGACCGCGCCGCCTCATCGGGGGCGGTGCACGGTGTCGTTGCCCTCGCACTCGAAACCAGCAAGCTTGATCGAGTGGTACGTGGCATCGCCGACCATGTCGATCAAACGGGGGGCCTTGCCGTCATCGCGGATGCCGACGGGCGCTCCATCTTCGGGCCAGACTCCCCGACAACCCACGCACGCACAACCATTCCTTGGCTCACCGCAATTGACCCGACTGTCAAAAGTTCGACCGCTTCCATCGACGGCGTAATCCATATCGTCGGGGTCGCACGATCTCAGGAAACCGGTTGGACCATCGCAATCACGATGGCCGAGGCCGATGTGGTCGCCCCGGCCCGGCGCGTCCGCGACGGAGCGGTCGAAGCGGGCATTGCGGTCGGATTTGTTGCGGTAATCGTCGGCGCGATTCGAACGACCGCCTTGATCGCACCACTGTCCGACCTCGCTCGCGCAACGACGGCTCTCGCCTCGGGCGACGCAACGGTGCAACTCCCCACTCCCGGAAGCGCACGTGAAATTGACGTCGTTGTCGGGGCGTTCAGTGAAATGCGCGACCGCGTGACCGCGTGGACTATCGCTTCTGACGACGCCCGCGCCGCGGCGGAACGCGCCCTTGCGGAGCGCTCCGCCGCGCTCGAAGAACTCCAACGCACGCGCGACGAGGTGGTCCGGCGTGAGCGCTTGCACGCCATCGGCCAAGTCGTGACTGGTCTGGCGCACGACTTTCACGGCGCGATCAGCACGATCGCCGGCTACTGCGAAATCCTCCTCGAACACCCCGCCATCCGCGGCGACGACGCTCGTCTGACGGAAGTAATCGGGCGCGTACGCCAAGCTAGCCTCAATGCATCTGAACTCGTTGATCGGATCCGAATCTTGTCGATGCCGTCACCGCCGATCGGCGAACGGGACACCGACACAGACCCAGTCAACGTTGCGGTCACCATCGAGCAGGCGCTCACATTCTCTGAACCTGCCATCGCCCGCATCGGCGACGGAAACCGCGTCGAGGTGGTCAAAATCCTCGATCCGGTCGTGCCCGTGGCGGGTGACGCAACCGACCTTCGCGCCGCGGTGTCCAACCTCGTCGGCAATGCGATAGACGCGATGCCGAACGGCGGTACGCTGACCATTTCGTCACGCATGGTGGGCGCCGAGGTGGAGATCGCTATCACCGATTCCGGCACCGGTATGACCGACGAGGTCAAACGCCGATGCTTCGAGCCATTCTTTACGACCAAAGGGTCGAGAGGGACCGGGATTGGTCTCGCGGCGACCAAGGCGACGATCGAACGACACGGTGGGAACATCGCCCTCGAAACTGCACTCGGGATTGGAACGACGTTCACCGTGCGACTGCCGGTCACCCGAGCCGACGCCCGAAATGCCGCGACCGAGGTTCGCACGTAATCGTGAGGAAGCGCGACTGCCCTGAAGGTCGCGCGTTGACGCCCAGAGAGGTCGCGCGCACGGTGCGCGGCCCGCATTGGAGGACACCGTACTTGCAAGCCGAACCTGACGCGATGGATATCGAAGCCCGCATGGCTGAGTCTGCGCATGCACACCCGACGATTCGACGGCGCGCCATGCTCACTCAAGGTGCCACCGCGGTCGGCGCACTCGCTGCTTCTATTGAAGTGGCGCACGCCCAAGAAGCCCCACCGGAGGAAGACCCGCCGCCCCCATCGGACCCAGACGCACCACCAGTGGAGCCCTCCGCGCCCGACGTCTCCCCACTCGGTCCCGTAGGGGTTGAACCGTTTGCGGGCTTCGGCTACGGCATGCAAGCACACATGTATTATCAGGATGTGCCGACCGTGGCACGACTCGTTGCCGATGCCGGCTTTGGCTGGATTAAGCAACAGGTCCGTTGGAGCGACGTCGAACCGAAAAAGGGTTCTCCAGACTGGTCGCAACTTGATCTGATCGTTGATGGGGCATCAAAGCGCGGACTCAAAATCCTTTTCAGCGTCGTGACTGCACCTGCGTGGTCCCGCGCCGACGGCCATGTTGACGGGCCGCCCGACGATCCAAAGGCCTTTGCGTCGTTTCTCACGACACTCGCCTCACGCTACCTTGGGAAGGTACACGCATACGAAATCTGGAATGAACAGAACTTCAGTCGCGAATGGGGCGGCGGCAAGATCAACGCCGGCCAATACGTTGAACTGTTGGCACTCGCACACGGAGCGCTAAAAGCCGTTGACCCAAACGTCGTCGTCATCGCCGGTGCACTGACGCCCACTGGCTACAATGACGTAAACATCGCAGTTGATGATGTGCTGTATCTGCAGCAAATGTACGCCTACAAGGATGGTTTGCTCAAATCCGTTTGCGACGCCATCGGCGCACATGCGGGCGGGTTCAACAACCCCCCGGACGACGGCCCGACTAAAAAATCAGTGCCATCGACGACCTTCAAGGGTCACCCCAGTTTCTACTTCCGCCGCATCGAGGGTCTGAGAGAAATCATGGTGCTCTCGGGCGACTCCGAGAAGGGCATGTGGCTCACCGAATTCGGATGGAGCACCATGAACAAGGCCAAAGGGTACGAATACGGTGCCGACAACTCGGAAGCCGACCAAGCAAAGTACCTCGTCAGGGCGTACCAAATTGGCCGCGAGGTAGGGTGGGTCAGCGCGATGTTCGTTTGGAACCTCAACTTCCAGATGATCGTGCCCGACACCGACGAAAAGTGGCCGTTCGGCATCGTCAAGAAGGATGGATCACCACGCCCGGCCTACACCGCCCTGAAACAGCTACCAAAAGCGTAGCGCCAAGAGCGCCGCATCTCTTCACCTGTTCACCAACAAGCCCCTGTCCGGGATTGCGGACGGGGGCTTCTTAATGCATTGGACGTTAGCTGACCCCCACCGAAACCGTCGCGCTTGGGCCAATGAGACGGCGCCGCCACCAACGACGGTGGCGGCCCCGGTAGACCGTTCAGTACGGGCGCGCGCGGCTATTCGAGGAATGACTGGAGCTTGCGAAGTTCTGGCGACAGACGAAGTTTTGCGAGCGCCTCGGCCTCAATCTGGCGGACGCGCTCCCGCGACATGTTCAACTCATCGCCAATCTCGGCGAGGGTCGACATCGGGCCAGTTTCCTTGTCCGCCACGCCCTTGCCAAGGCCGAAGCGCAACTTCAGAACCGTCTGCTCACGGGGCGTGAGCATTTGAAGCACCCGCTCTAACTCATCCACGAGCAGTTGCCGAGACGCGAGCGCTTCGGGCCCGAGGTTCAGGTCGTCGGCGAGGGCATCACCCAGTGTGAGGTCATCCGAGTCCCCGTCAAGGCCGAGTGGCTTCTCAAGCGATAGTGTGGCGCGCGATGCGCGTTGCGCCTCCTCTACTTGAAGCACAGGAATCTTCAACTCGACGGCAATCTCTTCGGCGTTCGGGCGGCGTCCAAGGGACTGCTCTAGTTGGCGCGAAACGCGTGCAATCGCCGTTAGCCGCTCAACCACATGAACGGGGAGGCGTATGACGCGCCCCTGGTCCGCAAGCGCCCGGCTCACCGCCTGACGAATCCACCAGTACGCGTACGTGGAAAAGCGATAGCCTGTCCGTGGGTCGTATTTGCTGACCGCCCGGTCCAAGCCAACGTTGCCCTCTTGGACGAGATCCAAGAGCGGCATTCCCCGCCCCGCATACTTCCGCGCGACTGACACCACAAGGCGAAGATTGCACTCGATGAGGCGTTGCCTCGCAACGGCACCCTTCTTAGCCATTCTCAGGCCGTCCGCGACTTCGGCGTCAACGTGAACGAGATCGATACTCTGAGCAATCGCCTTGTCCAGAGATTTTTGGCTATGCAACAAACCACTCAGGAAACGTTGCCACGTTCGTTGGACCCAGTCAATGAGATCGACGATGCGGGGCGACCCCGTCGTCACCTTCAGCCGCTCAAGAGCAATGCAGTCCGCAGAACTCAAACCGACCGGTCCGAACAGGTCAACCATCTCAATGATGCGACCGCGGAGCAGCTCTGCTGCGTGTTCACCAACCTCGCGGGTCTCGGCGAGTTCGACCTCTTCCTGCGCCGTGAGGAGGTTGTAGCGACGGATGTCGCGCATGTAGAGCGCTTCGGCCGAGTCGAGCTGCTCAGGTGTCACCTCGACTTCTGGTAAATCGGCCCCATATTCCCACGCCATCAGGTCGGTGGCGACGGTCTGGATCGACGTCTCTTCCTCGTCGTCCGCCTCGGACAGTTTCAGTGGATCAACGAAATCCGTGCTCAAGTCTCACATTCCTCGAAACTACGTGGTAGGTCGACACGGGAGCCGCACCGTAGTGCGGTCAACCGCAAATGAGGAGTACGTCCGGTACGGCTGTGTCCGTTAACCGCGCCACCGAAAACCAACTCGGCATTGATGCCGCACATCACTACCGATCAGGGTCGGGTACGCCGTCCATGCGCGACGATACGAAGGCGGTCGGGAAGCCATGCCAAGACTAGCATCGCCGCCAAGCCCAAGTCACATCCGCTCAACGCCTACGTTACACGCTTCCGAACAAATGTCAATCCCCCAATCGCAGAAATCTAGCACTTCGCCCAGATAACGCGACAGAATTCGTGTCAAAAGCAGTGGTACGATGGCCAATCGGAAGGAGACTCCCTCATGACCCTCGCCGACGGCGACCGGCACTATCCGAAGCGCCGCCTCCACCACATCTTTGCGAGTGACGGGCGGGCCGTGATCGTCGCAATGGACGGTGCACGTTCAGGTCCCGCACGCGGCCTCGAAAATCCGCGCCAAGCCGTTCGTACTGTCGTCGCCGGCGGCGCCGACGCAATCCTCACCACGCCCGGAATGGCGAAGGCAACCGTCGACCAGTTGCACGGTCGCGGCCTCATCATCGGACTCGACGCGGACGACGACACCTCAGACTACGGCGTCGAGGCAGCGATCCGTGCCGGCGCCGACGCCGTCGAGCTCAAAGTCTTCCCCGGCAACCCACACCAGTCGAAAATCGACCATCTGCGCCGCTTAGCCGCCCGATGCGACGAGTGGAACATGCCCCTCCTTGGCGAACCGATTCCTGTCTCATTTCAAGACACGTCGGCGCACACCCTCGCCAACATCGCGCAAGCAAGCCGGATTGGCGCCGAAATTGGATGCGACTTCCTGAAGGTGCATTTCGCCGGTCCTGCGACGCAGTACGCGACGGAGGTAATCGGACCACTCTCGATACCGGTCCTCTGCCTCGGTGGACCTGCCAAGTCTGATCCGCGTGACGCCCTGCAACTCTGCTTTGATGCAATCACCGCCGGGGCGAAAGGCATCGTTTTTGGGCGCAATATCGTCACCGCTGATCGCCCCGACCGCATGTGCGCCGCCCTTGGCGCCATCGTGCACGGGGGCGCAACCGTCGACCAAGCGGCACGGGAACTCGCAGTCCCGCACTGATCGCCGTTCAAACGCGTAAACAGCGTCGGGGGAGGTCCGAATACTCGGAACTCCCCCGACGTGTGCGTTGGCACCCCAAGAAGGGGGCCGAAACTCGGTTACCGGGCTACGCAGCAGGTGGACGCTTGAGCGGCGCCTTCTTGCGCGGCGCGGTACCTGCCTCAAGTCCAGCCTCTTTGCGCGCCTTGCGACGGTAGCGTGCAGCAGACTTGCGAGCAGAGATGCGCTCCTGCTCCCCCGGAGGGATGAAGAACCGCTTCGCCTTCACCTCCCGCAGCAAGCCGGAGTTCTGGATGCTTCGCTGAAAGCGCTTAAGCAGCCCCTCTTGCGATTCTCCATCTCGAAGACTCACGAACATTCCGTCATCACCTCCTCACGCGCGCACGACATTGAGCACGGTTCTGCCCACACGCTTCAATGGACACCCGACGCGCAGGGGTCCAGACGTGAAAACGACGCGCGACCCAATGCGGGACGCGCGTCGGTTACTGATGAGTGTACGGCACAAATTCAGCGACCGTTCAAGGTCACTAAAGTCGGCACCACTCCCTACCAGCTGCTGCCGCCACCGCTCTCGCGCTGCCGACCGAAGCAGTCACTGCAGTACACGGGGCGATCGCCACGAGGCACAAATGGGAGACGTGCCTCCCCCCCGCATGAGCTACAGACGGCGACGTGCATCTGGCGTTGTCCGCCGCCACCGCCACCGTAACCGCCTCCACGGCTTCCCCCGCCGCTATATCCGCCGCCACCGCCATAACCACCGCTGCCGCCGCCGTAACCGCCACCGCTTCCGTAGCTGCTACCGCCGCCGTAGTTACTCGACTCGTACGAACCCCCGCCCCCGCCGCGGCTAGAACCGCGCGTCTGGCGGCAAGGCCCGCATCGCTTCGGTTCGTGCGCGAACTGGCGTTCTGCGTAAAACGCCTGCTCGCCTGCGGTGAACACGAATGGTGTCCCGCAATTGACGCACGTCAGTGTCTTGTCCTGGAAACTCACGCCTGCAACCCTTGGCCATTGCCCGCATACCCGCGACGGTTGAGCGCATCCGTACGCCAACC
>CAYFLJ010000038.1:0-11811 GCA_964343985.1 uncultured Thermoflexus sp. | reverse complement strand
CAATGGGCCACGACGAATCGTCCGTGACGGTGTCGACTCATGGCAACTTGAGACGGTACGCTTCACCTGATGTCTGAGTCTGTTCGTCCCTCGGATCCTTCCCGCCCTCGATACTTGGGTGTCTGGGTTGCGGTTGTCTTGCTACTTGTGCTTTTTGGTGGCGCGAGTTCGGTGGTTGCCGATGTGCTTTTTCGCCTTGCGCTTGGCATTTAGCGGGCTTCAACTCAATACAGAATTGCCGCTGTGCCACGCATAGGACTTGGGTGGCTACCGCAGCTGCCACCAAAGACCACCCTTGAGGGTTCGGTGGTCGTTCAGGGAGTGGTACTTCGCAAGGCGCCACTGGGTGGGCTTGAGGTACTCCTTGTGCATCGATCAAGCCCTCGGGCTTGGGAGATACCGGGCGGTAAACCAGAGCCCTGCGAAAGCTTTCCTCGCGCCGTTGAGCGAGAGGTATTCGAAGAGGCAGGGCTGACCGTCCGCGCGGTGCGCTTGGTCGGTACCTTCTGGCGAACTGGGTATCGACCGCACGTCTCGCCCGCGTACCGCTGCGAACTTATTTCGGGTGAACCTCGCCCGAACGATGAGGCAATCGCAGCGGCATTCCACCCGGTTGATCGATTGCCGTGGGGCCTCTTTCCTTGGCTACGTGAAACCATCGAGTTGGCGGTCGCCGACTACGCATTGTCGCGAGAGACCGAGATTTCGCCACCGGTTCGCTATCAGCATCTTGGCATCAGGGCGATTGGGAAGTCGCTTCTTATTCATATGACCGGCGTCGCACGGATTCGAGCGTAGGTGGTCAGAAGTCGAGTGGTAACCTGCCCGCCGTCGAGGAGGTTGCGATGGCGGATGGCGAGCCGCGTCCTGTTTCAGTGCGGACATTCAACGACTTGACGCACGTTGACGACGAGTTCATGCGTCAGCTTGCAACCCGCGTCCATCTAATGGACCTCGCGTACGCGTTCGGCTTCGGATCGCCAGAACTACTCGGCCGCCTTGAAGCGGTGATCCGACCTGGAATGGTTGAGCAGCTGCGGTCGGCGATTGCGATGGCTCGCGCCTCCGAGGAACGCTACCCGGTCGATGAGTCGGTGCGGAGCGCGCGTTCACGGGTCGTGGATGTTGCACGTCGTGTCCTTGGTCCGACGGTTTAGGTGTGTCCCTGCGCAGTCACTTATGGGTCATTCAGGAAGGAAGCGCGAATGGGCGGTCGCACGTTTGGCGTCGGAATAATTGGGGCAGGTCGCATATCGGGCGCGCACGCACGGGCCGCACGAGAGGCCGGATCGACGCGTCTCGTCATGGCAAGCGAGGTCGACGCGGCACGCGCCGATGCTTTTGAGTCGAAGTGGTCGTGCCCGGTGGTCGCCGATTACCGAGAAGTATTTGAAAACCCTGACGTCCAGATCGTGTCGCTGACATTACCCCACTGGTTGCATGAGCCGATTGGTATCGCGGCGGCGGAGGCGGGCAAGCACATTTTTGTTGAGAAGCCGATGGCTGACACGGTTGAAGAGTGCGACCGCATGATCGCCGCGGCGCGTGCGAATGGCGTCAAACTGTTCACGGGCCACACCGAACAGTTCCTCGCCCCAAACGTTGCTGCACGTAATCTCATCGCTTCGGGTGCAGTCGGGGTACCCGTTTTGGCCACCGACTGTTGGTACAAGGCTTTTGGGGTTGCGAGTCGCCCACCGTGGTTCCTCGATCGCACGAAAGGCGGCGGCATGTGGTTAATGAACGGTGCACATATGGTTGACCGCCTGACGTATTTGATGGGTCAGCGCGTTGTCGCCGTCAAGGCACTCGTTCAGACCCGATTTCACCAAATCGCCGCAGACGACACGGCGTTGGCGTATCTGCAGTTTGCTGATGGCACCGCCGCGACACTTGCGCACACTGGCTATAAGGATCATCCCGGGGCAGGCGTTGACCACATTGGCGGTGAGATCATCATTACGTGCACTGAAGCGCAACTGAAGATTGTCGACCGCGCGCGGTTGTTCCGCAGTGTCGCCGGCGAGAAGGGGGGGGTCTGGCAGGAGGTGGAAGTTGAACGGGTCGATACAACCACTGCTGAACTGCGGGCGCTCGTACACAACATCGTGCACGATGAGCCGGAAACGGTGTCGGTCGAACAGGCTCGCCACATTGTCGCGGTTATGGCGGCGTGCGAGGAGTCGTCTCGGACCGGGCGTGAAGTGCTTGTTCACGCATGAGGCGATTGCAGTAGCGCGGTAGACTTATCGCGGTCGTGCCTAATCCGACCGGACTGTGGGTCGTCTTTTCTGATCTGGCAGGTTGCAACTATGGGTTTCTTGAACCTGAAGTCTTGGAAGAGTGCCGGCGGACGCGTGCGTGCCGAACGGACTTCAGGTTTTGTACAGGCGCCGCCGACTCGCTACTACTACGAACAATTACCCACCTTTCAGGCGATGGTCGACTCGTATTTCGAAGTGCGGGGCTATCGGCCGCGGAGGCTTGAGGACTTGTACCTTTGGGTCCTCGAAACTGAACGCGCGCCGGTTAACGATGCTCGTGCTGCCGACCTTGCGGATTGGATGAGCTATTTCGAAGTTGAGGCGAACTCCCTCTTGGCCTACGTCAATGTCGTGAGTGATCGAGCACCCGTGGCAAAAGCCCTGTTCGCGGCGTGGAGCGATGTGGGTGTAGTGAGGGTCGCGCCATGACTACCAGCACCGAAGTGCGTTCAGAGGTAGCAACGACGAGCGTCCGGGCGATGGTCGTTGGCGCGGCCTTCCCAAAACAGTCACAGGTTCGGGCGGCGCTCGCGGCGATTCGGGCCACTGGCACCGCCAGTGACATTGTCGGATTCGCGGTGCCGCTTCCCGGAGACCCGCGCGACGAAGCGGTCGCGGCCGAAGTTGTCGGGATGCGGGGGGAGCCGACCGGTTTCGGTGCGTGGTTACGTGTCGTGCTGGACCCTCATGCGCCGACGGCTCCGACATATCGCGAGCAAGTTGCGGGGCGTAACGTACCGCTCGCCTACGCCGTGCTTGACGAAGTCGCTGACTGGGTTGGCGCTGCCGGGTACATGCGCGTTCATAGGGCTGATGGCACGTCGGTTTGGATCCTTGGCAGGCCAAACCATGCGTCTTCGGTGCAGGGAGGCATGGGGTCAGTGCGCGGGGATGCATTGTCGACGATTGGCGTGCCGCTCGCGCAACTCGAGGCATTCCGGGCGTTGGTGTTGTCGGGGCACTCGGTCGTCACGACGTGCGAGACAGACCCAGGACGTGCGGCGCGAGATGCCGGCCTATTCCGGCGCAACGGCGGCTGTGCCACGTTCGTCCATCCGTTGCAGGCGACGATTGCTTTGGCAAAGCCGTAGCGACGGTCGGGTATCTGACGCGCCATCCGTCCCGTTTCTTTGCGCGCCCTACACGTTCGGCCTTCGTGGTGAATATGATGGACCAATATTCTGCTCGTGCTCGACCTGTCTCGCGGGCGTCAGCGCTTGTTGGACCGGAGCATCCAACGGCGTCACTTCCACGCCGGCGCCTTGCGGTTTTGCGCCCAGGGGCGATTGTTGAAGGCGTGATTACCCGACTGATCCGAGGTGGGGCGCTCGTTGACATACAACTGGAGAGCAACGAGCCGGCGTTTCTCCCTCTCCGCTCGATACCGGTCAAGGCCATGCCAGTCATCCGCGCCTTGATCGATTCAGGGGCAGTGCAGGCCTTTCGGATCGATCAACTCGACCGGGGTCAAGGGACCGCAACCCTCTCCGTTGAGGGACTCATCGATATTCCAGAGGACGTGAAGCCGACGCGACGAGAAGCGCCTCTGGCCCCGCCAGCGCCTGTCATTGCCGCGGCGAAGACGAAGCCATCCGCAGGTGAACTCGCCAAGCAGCGGCAGCAGGAACTTCTACGCCGAATGCGCGCAGGCGATGGAAGTTCTTGATACTCAGCAAGATGTGCTTCTAAGAAGCGCAGGAAGCAGATCGCCTCTCCCCGGTCGTACTTACCAACGGTGCGAAGGTGACCGATGCGAAGCCGTTACGGTGGGTATGGCTTGACGCGCCTAGGGGGCGGCCCACACCCGACGCCTTTGATATTCCGCTCAAAAAAGAACGCCCAGAAATAGCCAAAGGCCCAACTTAGGTGCTTGGATCGCCATCTCGGTGCACCGGGGTGACCTATGGCCGCACGTCCATCACCGCGAACGCCAGTTTTGCCTAGAGCTCTCCCCGGTCAATCGCGGCGAGGAGAAGCGCCCAGTTGTCTTCGGTGGGCGTCTCTAACCCATCTGCGGAATTCAACGCTTTCTGAACGGCGACAGCGCGGAGAACGGAGAGTGAACGTCGCTGCTGCACCTTGCGGTCGTCGTCGTCAATGACGCGACGGACAGCGTCCAGAACGGTCGCGGTTGAGGTTGCGTGCTGCGTCGTGGGCATCTGTCGGCTCTCCACCGGTGCCGGAGACGGGCACCGCTGATGCGAGGGGGCGAAGCAACTTCGCTTCACCCCCGTCTCCGTCACCCTGTTATACCCCATGTGACGCGTTTCACAAAGTATCAATCACATAACGACCAGATCGAACTTATCGCTTCCGAACATGGAATGACTCAAGGTTCGGTGGTACGGCTTGCTTGTGTTTTCCGTCGCCTTCCCGCAATCGCTCTCGTCCGCCCTCGGTCGTGCGCGACTCTGCGAGATGACCTGCGAACGCGGTGAGTGGGCTCGATTTAGCCGGTACTTTGCAATCCGGCCGCGATCCCGTTGATTGTCAACGCGAGGACCGGACCAACCCGAGCCACAGTGGCCCCGCTTCCAAGACCAGTTACCTCGGTTCGACGCGCGCCGTGCCACTCCCGCAAGAGTGCGACTTGCACAGCGGTGATGGGATCGACATACGGGTTTCGTAGGCGCACCGATCTCTGTAGGACCGGGCTGTTCGCAAGCAGGCTTGCTTGGCCGGTGATCCGAACGATTGCCGCAGCGGTCGACGCCCACTCGTCAGTGATACGTGGAAAAACGGCGTCTCGAACCCCGGACTCGGCGAGGTCTGCGTAGAGATGAGCAATCGGCAGGTCGGCACGTCCGAGGCTTAACTGCGCGTTATCAACGAGGGTCCTGAAAAACGGCCATTCTCGATACATTGACGTAAGGGTGTCCCACGCCAAGTCATGATCACCAGCGGACGTCTGTGCATAGTGAAAAATCGCACTTCCGAACCCGTACCAACCGGGGAGGCCGTGACGGTTCTGGGTCCAAGAAAAGACCCATGGGATCGCACGCAAGTCTTCGACACGCGCACTTGCGGTGCGCCGCGCTGGTCGAGATCCAAGGCGAAGCTCCGATATCGCTTCGATGGGGGTCGCTTCGCGGAAATACTCGAGAAAGAGCGGGTCCTCATAGACCAGTGACCGATACGCGCGTCGCGATTCGGCGGCGAGCACATCGACAACGTGGTGCCAAGCGTCCGATGCTGAGGTCGCAGCGGAAGCTGCCCGGGCCCCGTCTCGCACCGTCGCAAGCAGCACCGCGCTGACGGTTTGTTCAAGATGGCGGTATGCAATATCTCGGTGCGCGTATCGAGCGAATGCGACCTCGCCCTGCTCCGTGAGCCTCAGTCGGCCGCGCAGCGTACCCGGCGGTTGTCCCATGATGGCGCGATTTGTGGGGCCACCACCTCGTCCCAGAGCGCCGCCTCGGCCATGGAATAGCGTCAACTCGACGCCGTGTGACGACCCGAGCGATGCCAATGCCCGTTGCGCCTGATATAGCTCCCAGCTCGACGCAACGAAGCCCCCGTCCTTATTGCTATCCGAGTAGCCGAGCATGATCTGTTGGCGCCGACCCCAGGCACGGAGTTGCAAGCGGTACGGATGAATCTCGAACAGCTCGGCCATGAGCCTTGAACTGGACCGAAGGTCCTCAATCGTCTCGAACAGCGGAACAACCTGCAACGTACTTGTCGGTCCGTTCCCGCGGTCCGAAGGATCGAATAGTCCGAATTCTTTCGCAAGCAGAAGTGGTTCAAGGAGATCACTAATGCCTGCGGTCATCGACACGATGTAGGTGTTGCAGGCGTGATTCCCAAGTTCGGCCTGCATCCGCCTGAGCGTGTCAAATACGGCCAAGACTTCGACCGTCGCCGGCGCATACGGCGACGAGCCGTCGGGGCCGGCACGGCGCTGCAGCGGACGGGGGTTCATCAACTCACGAGCGAGGAGCGCGACCCGGTCGTTCTCGTCAAGCGCCTCGTACGCGAGTTCGACACCGGCGACGTATAGCAGGTCCGCGACCGCTTTCGAGTGAATGGCGCTGTGTTGGCGGATGTCGAGATGGGCGAGGTGGAAGCCGAACACGTCGATGCGCCGCTGAAAATCTGCGAGGAGGCCGTCGCGGAGTCGAGGTAAGCCATCGGCGCTTAGGGCGGCATTGATCGAAGCCACATCGTCGAGCAGTTCGCCCGCTCGCGCGTAGGCGAGGCGCTCGTCACCGACTTCAGGCGCCTCAACGACATTTCCGTCGCGCCAGAGTGCTTCGGCACCGGCAAGCGCGTGCTGGTCGGCCCACGACGCCTCGCCGACGTCGCTTGCGCCTGAACCTGAAAGCCGCGCAAGACGCGCCCCATTCACCCGGCGCGCGGCGGCGACTCGGGCGATCATCATGCCGAACTTTTGCCGGTACGGTTCTCGCGAGTGTGCTGCCCGCAGACGCCTCACAAGGTCGGGGTAACGTCGTTCGTCGGCGTCGATGCTCGCATGGAGCGGATGCGTCGGGTTCAGTGCGAACGATCCCGAATCGTCGAGATTGGCGAGAGCACTTGGACTGACGCTGAGATGTCGCTGAAGTGCTCGTAGACTCCCTTCGTAGAGGGCAAGCGCAACATCTTTGTGGAGCCTTAGGGCGTGTTCGGTCACACTCGCCGTAACCCCAGGGTTCCCGTCGCGGTCGCCTCCGATCCACGAACCGAACCTCAAGAACGACGGAATATCGACCGTGCTTCCCGGCCACGTTTCGTTGATCGCAGTTTCGATATCGCGATACAGGCGCGGGACGACATCCCAAAGCGATGTCTCGAAGAAATACAAGCCGTTTCGCACTTCATCGAGAACCGACGGTCGACGTTCTCGGACCTCTTCGGAGACCCAAAGTGCCGCGACGACCTCACGAATCGCGAGCAACTGTGCTTCACGCTCACGTCGAGTGATTCGCGGTTGATCGAGTGGGGCGATGAGCGCGGAAAGATTTCGGAGCTTGTGAAGGATTGTTCGCCGTCGCGCTTCGGTCGGGTGTGCGGTCAGAACAGGTTCGACGAGTGCCTGCCCAAGAAGTTCGCGAAACCGATGAATGCTCATGCCGGAGGCGCGCACCTCCGCCATCGCTTGCGCAATGCTTTCGCTCCGCGGGGAGTCTCCGCCGGCAAGTTCGCGAATCCGAAGGACGCGCAGCCGATGGCGTTCCTCCGCAAGGTTCACCAGATGAAAGTACGCAGTAAATGCTCTGACCAATAGGTGTGCCTGGGGCAACTCAAGCGATCGTGCACGATCAACGAGCGCTTGGCCAGACGCGGCCCAAGCGGCGGGGTTGCCCTCAGACTCGTCAATCGCGCGTCGAAATCCCTTTGCGAGGGCGCGAAACTCCTCGACGAGTTCAAAGGCAGCGTCCCCTGCGACCTCCCGAAGGACGTCGCCGAGAATCGTGCCGAGCACGTGCACATCTCGGGCCAGGAGATCGTTGGCATCAGCCGTCGGGGCGTCGGGGTTGGAGGTCAAGTCCGTTGCGCTCATCAAGTCGAGTCTAGCCGTGACGACCGTCGATGTTCGGGCGGGCGGCGTACACTGGCTCCATGTCAGAAGTAGTTCGACGCGAGCAGATCCGACTGACGTCGCTCGCGTCATGCGCCGGTTGAGCATCGAAGCTCGCCCCTGGGGCACTGGCGCACGTGCTGCGTCATCACCGCGCGCAAGCGCACCCCTCGCTTCTCATTGGTCTCGAACAGCCGGACGACGCCGCCGTCTGGAAGATGGGCGATGGTCGTGCGCTTGTGCAGACGGTGGATTTCTTCCCACCGGTCGTTGATGACCCCGTTGCGTACGGGCGGATCGCGGCGGCGAATGCGCTCTCAGATATCTACGCGATGGGCGGGACACCGTTCATGGCGCTGGCGATCGCGGCGTTCCCGGACGACTTGCCCCTTGAAATCCTTGGCGACATCCTACGAGGCGGTGCCGAGGCCGCCGCTTCAGTGGGGGTCGTCGTCGCAGGTGGGCATACAGTCACAGACGCCGAGCCGAAGTACGGCCTTTGTGTGACGGGCACGGTCGACCCGGCTCGGGTCCTCACCAAAGGAGCGTTACGCCCAGGCGACCGGCTATTCCTGACAAAACCGATTGGGACTGGCGTCATCACGACAGCGATCAAACGTGGCGTCGCGTCACCCGAAGTCGCGCGGGTCGCAATTGATTCAATGGCGCAGATAAATAATCGTGCAGCGGCAGTCTTGACGGAATTCCCAGAGGTTCGGGCGTGTACCGACGTCACTGGCTACGCTTTGGCTGGTCATGGCGCGGAAATGGCAATTGCAAGCGACGTCATGGTCGTGATTGAGTGGGCGCGCGTGCCCTTACTTCCAGAGGCCCTCAACCTCGCTCACCTTGGAAATGTCCCGGGAGGGACACGTCGGAACCGTGATTATCTTCTCGGTGACGAGGGGGCGGAGGCGCGCGCGCGCGTGATACTCGGTGGTGCCGTTGACAGTGATGCACAGGCGCTTGCGTTCGACCCGCAGACGAGCGGGGGCCTGCTATTCGGCGTGCCAGCCCCGGCCGTACCGCAAATCATTGATGCGTTCTCGCGCTCGAACATTCCGGTAGCGGAGATCGGCGAGGTTCGAGCAGGCCTTGGACTGCACTTCGTCTAGGCAGAGAAAGTCACCGTCCCCCACGTAACTGGGGACGAGCGAAAGAACTATCAATCGGTCCCCTGACACCTGCTTCTGTTACCCGACACGAGCGGGGCGGCGTGGCGAGAACTGTCGCTGTGAGCACGTGGCGTCAGGCGCCGCGATGCCGCCCGTCGTCACTGACTTCGACGACCCAACGCAAGCCGAACGCAAGAAAACACGCGAGGCAAGCAACCGCGCCGACGAGAGTGGTGGCGCCGTCGCCCGAGACGCGCGAAACGACATTTGCGGTGGCGGTCCCTGCAGCTCCCGAGGCAAGAGTGCTCCCCCAAATGAGCGCCTCCCATCCCGGTCGACGATTGGCGCGAAGCAGACGCAGTAGTGCAGGAAGTTGTGCCCCCAACCCGAAGCCGACCGGTGCGAGAAGTGCTGCGCCCATCAGAACGCGTTCGTCCAGAGTCCGCCCGTGAAGCAACGATGTGCTCAGAGGTAGCGCCTCAGCAACGATGAACGGCAGCGTTGCTGCCAAAAGTGCGCACCATCCCGCGACAGCACGCACCCCGGAAATCGCAGAACGGTGGACCAACAAGGCGGCGACAACCGTGCCCACCATCAGCGCGGCCCCGCCCGCGGCGTTGGTCAAGTCTGCCCGTCCCGCGATGAGTGGCAGCCGCCACAGCATTGCGCTGCCAATTGTGCCGCTCGCCACTCCAGTGGCGGCTCCAACGGCCACGTATCTCCACGGGACTGGGTCGCCGCTGTCGGGGCGCCGGTCGAAGCCCGCGGCCAGCATTCGTTCCTCGTCGAGTGCGAAGTCGCTGAAGTCGTTCGGTCGGTGGCTTCCCGCCCAAGCCGCGACCGCGGTGCCGGTGATCAGGGTCACAAGCACCGCGATTGCCGACCACGGAACGCCTTTCGTGGCCTCGAGAAAATACGGACGGTCGTCACGAGATGGCGAGATGTCGTAAGGAAGTCCGGCCTCCGCAGTTGCCGGACCGCCTTCCGTGCCTACGACCGCCAAGACTGATCGCGATTCGGAGAACGGCACGAACAGGGGCGGGAAGGGTGCGTCAAGGAGGAAACGGAGCACGTCATTAGCGTCGGTCTGGGCAAAGGCGGTCTTGCGCACGATAATGGTCGGGAGCGTGATGTCCTCGAGGGTGCCGCCAGCGGTGCCGTCGTTGACCGCGAGTAGGTGACGGATCGCGTCGGTTGGCGTCGGCGCGCCCGCATCGGCCATCGCCTGAAATGCCGTGTTGAACGTCCGCCACAACTCGTGATCATCGCGGACTCGAATGGCAAGGCTTCCGTCTGATCCGAGGTGGTCAAGGTAGTCGGCGATCGCCTCGCGAGTGAGAAGGGTTGCGCCATTTGCACGCCCGGGTTCCGCCGACGCGCCGAACGACGCAAGCGTCACGAGGATCAGATCGAAGCGCTCATCGCTTGATCGCAACCACGAACGCGCCTCTTCCGTAATGATCCGCACGTTCGGTGCCGTAAAGATTGCAGGACCACCCGCCGAGGCTTGGGTTCGAACCACGAGCTCGGCCGCCCCGGGATGCGGTTCAGCGACGACGACGGTGTTCGCCCCAGCCTCAAGCGCCGCGCGTACTTCCTGACCGCCGCCGAGGCCCACGATGAGCACCCGATTAACGTTTTTAGTCAAGACAAATGGCAAGAGCGATCCGTCGGGGCGGATGCGCCCTTGCGGCGTCACGACACCGTAGGGGACGCCGTCGAGGTAGAGCCACTGGGCGCCGTTCGGCGCCACAGTGACGTCAAAGCGCCCACCGGCACCCCAGCGCGCGAGCGCATGCTGTTCGTCGTCGTCGCTGGACGCCACGCTTGCGAACAGCGATTTCGAGACGGGAACACGACGAGGGTCTGCCACGGTTTGTGGTGTTGGCCCGAGTACGGTGATAACGACCGACGGCGCAAGTGCGAGCGCAGTTGCGAGGGCGAGTGCGGTTGACCCAAGCCAACTTCGCACAAAGTCTGATGCGAGGAGCACCAACGCCCCCGCGCCGGCCACCGCGGTAGCGACGCACGCAAGTGCGGGTGCGCCAACCGACTCAAGCAACATAGGAGCGGTAGCAAACGCGCCCGCGCCACCCGCTGCCGACGCACCGATCGCGAGCGCCGAGAGGTGATCGGCACGACGAAGCGCAGTTCCTCCGATCATCCCGAGGCTAAATGCCGTGCAAACCCAACCAGCGGTGATCACGACTGAGTGCACTAACTCGGGAACGACGAGTGACGGGACGGCGCCGAGTGCAATACCCACGCCAGATATGGTGGTCGCGAACGTCAGGACCCAAGCGTCGCGCGATGCGGCCCCGCCGTATCGGTGGGCGGCGAACATACCGGTAGCCGATGCAAACGTCGCCCACAGTCCGTAGCGCCATGCGTCCGGTGCGTAGACCGCAACGGCGATCACGCGCGCCATTGCCGTCGCCGACCACGCCAGCGCCGCTCCAACCAACATCGCGGCGAGAACGGCGCCCAAGGTCGAGGGTAGGCTCGTAACCGCGTCGTCGCGGTGTGGGGGTTCGCTCATGAAGCGTGGGGGGAGCCCGCTTCCCATCCCGCCCTCCGCTTCGCCGAGTGTAGCGATGGTCGCCCCGAGCGACGGCTGCAAACCTTGGACCGGGTCTGCCGAACGGTCAGGTTCAGGCGGCGAAGCGGCGGTGGTCGACACGGGCGTGATCGACGGAATGCCGGACCTGTGAGCGTTCTCGGAATTGGGCGCGGGCGATTCCGCGTCGACCGGCGTCGAGGGGCCGTCGTCGTCGCGTTTGGGCGTGGGGTCAGTATCCCGAGTGGCGCCGCTCATGCTTAGGCCCGGTCTGCCGTTCGTGAGCCGCCAGCCCATCCTGCGCGACCTCGCCCTAATCATACGGAGGTGCGTGGCTGGTTGAGGCTGGTGCGC
>CAYFLJ010000037.1:0-12249 GCA_964343985.1 uncultured Thermoflexus sp. | reverse complement strand
ACAGGTCGCGCACCTGTTCCGCCGCCACGTAGCGGGCGTGAGATGGGTCGATCGCATCGTGGGCGTCGTTGTACTTCCACCCCACGTCCATGAAGATGTATAGCGGGCGGTCGACCCGTTCCTCAAGCGTGGTGAACCCGTCGCGCACGAAGCGCGCAAACGCCGACCCGGTCACTTTAATGAGATGCAGGTCCACCATGCCCGCCTGAAGCGCCGTCACTTTGGTGCCGTGACCGTCGCGGTGAACGTCCAATTCAGCGGTGGCGTGTTCGCCCCGGCCGTGGCTAAACAGCACCGGGCTTGCCGAGAAGTGACCGCCCTCGCCCGGCACCGGCGCCGCGTGGAACGGGATCTCGCGCCCCCGCACGCGCACCCACCCCATCTGGGCATATGTCGTCAGAAACTGCGTCCCGAGGAACTCCAAAAAGCCCTCAAGTGTGGCGCCGGTGTACGCAATCGCCTGCCCATGGATGAAATTCTTCATCGAGTCGGTGGCAACGACCTGCGAGTTGTCACCCTCCGTGTACGCCGGCAGGAATGCATCGCCGTAGACCTCAACGTCGATGTCGTAGGCGAACAGCGTGTTCGTGCGCCCCACAAACGGCGACTCCGGGATCGGCGTCACCCCCTCAAGCGGCGCGCCATAGAAGCGGTAGACACAGACGTTGCCTTTGCCATAGCGGATCTCGGCGGTCACGGGGAACCTCCTTCTGTGCGGCGCGCCACGGTCGGGCGCGTTGTCATTCGTCGCGTGCTACTGCGCGATAGCCTGATCGAGGCGGATGCGGGCGATGCGCGCAATCTGGGCGAGGGCCGTCAACACCTCGGCCTCGCGGTCGTTGCCGATGCGCCGCACGAACGCCTCAAGAATCTGTGCGCGGGTGTTGTCGCGCACCGCGATGATGAACGGAAACCCGAAACGCTCTCGATACCGGTCATTCAACTCGGTGAAGCGCGCAAATTCGTCCGGTGACAACTGGTCGAGGCCGGCACTCGCTTGCTCCGCCGTCGACGATTCGCTTAGTTTTAGGCGCGTGCCGAGGTCGGGGTGGGCGCGAATAAGATCCAGGTGCGCCACCTCACCGGCATCGCGCACCGCCTCCACCATCGCAGCGTGCAACCCGTCGATTGTGGCGAATGGGCGTCGGTCGGCAACCGCGCGGGCAACCCACGGCGAGTGTTCGAAAATGCCGCCAAGCGCCTCGACAAAGGCGTCGGCGGGCGCGCCGTTCAGGTCTCCCAAGTCCATGTTCCGTACCGTACGCCCACGGCCGCCTTGCGCGCCAACCGCAACCGATTCGCTCACGCGCGCGGCGTACCCATGGGACAATCGCTTAGGAACTTGATCGCGATGGAGGACATCCCGATGGACTCGCACGTGCGCCCGCAAGGCGCTCTGATCGCGCGGCGGAGGCATGCCACCTCGCGCCGAACCGCTCTCATGCTTGCCGGCGGCGCTGCGGTACTTTCGGCCTGCGAAGCCCCCGGTAGCCCTTCCGCACCCGCCGCGTCAGGCCAAACCGGGGCCAAGCCCGCGGGCACTAGCGGTACCGAGATTCGCATTCAGACGGTCACCCAACCGGACATGGGCGGGTGGATCGAGGAAGCACTCAAGCAAGACATCGACGGGCGCAAAGCGAAGCAACCCAACGTCAATGTCAAGGTTGAAACCTTCGGGGCCTGGACCGACAAATACTTGCCCGAGATGGAGAAGGTGTGGGCCTCCGGCACGCCCGGCGACCTTGTGTGGTATCCGCCGCGCCATCGATCACATCTCATCTGGGGGAGTCGTCGCAACCTCGTCCGCGACCTAACCAGCGACCTGCGCGGGCAGAAATTCGACCTCGGCCAGTTCTACAAAGCCTCTATCGACCAGAACTCCGAGAGCGGAAAGGTCTTCTTTCTGCCGTACGTCTCGGAACCGGTCTGCCCGATCATCGCCGTCAACAAAGGGGCCGTGCAATCCGCAGGCCTGACCATGCCGACCGACGATTGGACCTTCGACGATCTCGCCGAGTGGGGCCAAAAGGCCGCCGGCCGAGGCCTCTTCGGATACTTTCGCGCCGACAGCGGCAACGACGCCTTTACGAGTTCCCCGTTCCTTCGCCAGTGGGGCGTCGAACCGGTCGACCCGACCGGGCGCAAGGCAACCTTCCTCGATACCCGCGACGCGTTCGTGCAGGCGCTGACCTTCCGCGCCAATCTGGTCGGCAACTGGAAGGTGTCGCCGCCGGCGTCACCCCCGCCGGACTACATCAATCTGTTCGGCCAACAGCAGAAGTTACTGGCGATGGACGGGTGGCCGGTTCGGATCGGGTGGCTCCCCAAGCAGTTCAAATCCATCGATGTGGAGTTTGTCCTCACCCCGACGGTGCGCAAAGGCGACAAACGCCGTTCCCTCCTCAATGAACACGTCTTCGGCGTCACGAAGGCGAGCAAGAGTCCAGACGAAGCGCTCGCCGTCCTGACCTGGCTCGCGGGCAAAGAGATGGCGGTGCAAGGCGTCGTTCAGGGTTTCAAGGGGCCGAACGCCCGACCGGACGCATGGTCAGATCCGCGGATTCTTGACCGCGCGCCGATCTACAAGCGTCTGCGCACGCTCATGGAGGGCATTGAAGCGGATTACCTCGTGGCGAACTTCCGCGGGGAAGAGTTCGACTCCGCGACCAACTGGGGGCCCGTCGAGCGGGGAGAGGTTGCCCCCGCCGCGATGGTCGATCAAATCCAGAAGGCAGCGCAAACGGTTCTGGACCGCCAACCAGCTGCGTAAACGGCGGACATCCGGCCGGACTGTGCCTAGGTACGGTCCGGCTTGGCGTCTGGTCGCGGCGGGGCGGGCGGGCGTTGTGGGCGCTGCGGCCCACCCGTCGCGCCCGCACCACCAACGCGAAATCCTTGGGTTGGGCGCGGACGCGGTGGTTGGCCAGTCGGGCCCCCTGGACGCGGTGGGATCTGCCCACGAATCGCCGGACGCGACGCCGGTGATGCCGGCGACGCGGGGGCGCCGATTGCCCCGCCAGATGCTTGTGGGGCGCCCCGCCCAAGGCCACCAAGCAGCGAACCCAATCCGGCCATCGCATCCGCAGGGATCTGCGTTGACGCGGCGGCTGCGCCAGCTGCACGACGGTTTTCGTCGGTTACATCCTGCACGAGTTCGTAGCGCAAGACGGTGATGTGCCGTGGCGCTTGAATACCGATTTTGACGTGGTCGCCCTCAATCGCGAGCACGATCACTTCAATCTCGTCACCGATCCGGATGCGCTGCTCAGTTTTCCGGCTCAGGACGAGCATGATGGCTCCTAGCGTTCGTCGTGGAGGCGCGGACACCGCGCCCGGAGGCGGGGTTCTACGCGCCGCTGCTGATCAGCGGGTGGCGCAAGGAGTACCGCGCGTCGCTAAGGATAACCTGCTTGCCCAAGCCTCGCTTCCGATTGACAATGATCGGTGCGAGCAAGTTCACCGTTGAATTCCGAGGATCGCCGACGATGGTGACGATTGACCAAATGTCGGCGTCGTCGGGATCTTCAAGCTCTAGTTGGTAGGCGTCGTCGCCACTGATCTCGGCCGCGTAATCAGGCAGAAGCAACGTGGGGGCGATCACCACGAATGCCAGCGCCGGGTCCTCAATCGACTGCAACCATGCACACGGCGCGAGACGGGTATCTGCCACGACCGCAAACTGGCGGAGGTGCTCCATCCCGACGAGGCCCTGATCAAACGTCACCACGTCCGTGTTGGCGACGTCAAGCGCCTCGGTCTGCCCAAACCGCACCACCTGAAGGTGGCGAGTCGCCCGTGTGGTCGCTTCTTGCGCCGCCGACCGACCCTTCATCGCGACTGCTGCCGATGCCATGCGATGTACCACCCCTTGCCAAGATTGGTGTCCCGGATCTGGAACACCATGCACCGTGACTCAAGAAACTCCGCCACCGTGGTAGCGGACCTGCGACCTAGCCCCATTACCGGAGGTAATCCATCAAACTCGTCTGCATCACTCGAGACCCAATCTCGAGCGATGCCTTGTACACCGTCTGCTGCGTGGTGAGACGAGAGAGTGCCTCCGTCAGATCGATGTCCTCGTTCACCGAGATCAGGCGTCCGTTCTCAACATCGCGCGCCTCGCCACGCGCCTGCGCAAAATCGAGGTGGTTCGTCTTGGCGCCGACTTGTGCCCGGAGCGACAGGACACGATCAACCGCGGTGTCAATGACCCCAATGGCCGTGTTCGATGCCGTGTTGACATTTGTCCCGCTGAGCAACGCATCGTAAAACGTTTTCAGTTGCGCCAACATTGGAAGCATTGCCGACGCGGTGATATTCGTCTCAAGCATTGCCCCTTGCGCAACTTCATGACCAAGCCCTAAGCCATCGACAGTAAATGTGTTCGCAGTGTTTATTTCATGGAGATCACTGTTGACAACGACGTTCACGCCAACGGTCGAGAATTCAATCGGCGTCTGGGTTCCCGACGCGGGAACCGCAACCGTTTGGGACTCTGACTTTTTATCGGATAAGCGGGTCAAGGTGATGGTCACCGACCCGTCTTTGGCGGGCGCCGACACCTCAAGGGTGTAATCGCCCTTCGATGTCACGGGACTTTGCGCTGAAATCTGAACAATCCCGTTGTTAGCGTCAATAATTCCATTCGCAGGAGCAAGGTCACCACCGGTCGCAGGCGTGACTGTTACGCCCGTATCGCCTTGGTACGTCGCATTGCCGTTGGCGTCGACCACAATCGGCGTCACGTCACTCTTTTGGCCAGAGAACACGTACTGGTCGACGTCCACGGTGCCATTCAACGCCGCAATTATTTGGTTACGGATCGCATTGATCTCTTCGGCGAGTTGAGCGGTATCGCCTTTCGTAAACGTTCCGGTCGAGGCCTGAACCGCCAGTTCGCGCGCGCGGCCAAGTAAGTCACCGGTATCGCTAAGCACGCGATCGGTCGTGTCAAGCCACGTTCGCGCATGCTCGATGTTGCGCAGATACTGGGAGTCGCGCGATTGCTGCGCGCGCATGCGCACGCCAGCCGCCGCCGCCGCCGGGTCGTCGCCGGGGCGAGTGATGCGCTTGCCGCTCGTCAACTGACGCTGCGTCTGCTGCATCGCCTCGGCATTCGCCAGAATCTGCGAAGCCACTTGGCTGGTCAGCATCCGGGTCGTCACTCGCATCGTGTCATGTCCTTCACGTCAGTGCATCGATCTGCAGGCCGACCCACGGCCGACTCGCAGGCGCACCTTCGCGTCCTTGTTCCCAGTATCGGCAGGTCGGCCACATTCTTGAGCGCGCGGCTCGAACTTCGTTCACCGATCTCAGATTGCCCTGAAAACGACGACCGGGGCCTCCCGGCCCCGGTCCTCCTTCGCGGTTACCCGTACCCCCTACCCTAGAGACCGACGCGTCCCATGCTGTTGATCGTCATTGATAGCAACTCATCGAGGGCGGTGATTCCGCGCGCGGCGGCCTGATAGGCACGCTGGAAACGAATCAACTGCGCCGCCTCTTCGTCAAGGTTGACACCAGACGTCGACTCTCGCCTCGCCGTGAGGTGATCCACCAGCGCCGTCTGATTTGCAGCCATCTGCGTCGCTTGCCGAGATTCGACGCCGAGCGACCCAATCATCGAAGCGTAGTAGTCGTCAAACGTCGCCGACCCAAGCGCCGCCCACTGCGTCGTCGCCAATCCGACAATCTTCAAGGCGTTGGAACTATCCCCGGCGCCAGCCGAAACCACTTGACCGCCACTCGTCGTGGTGCCCGAAGCCCGAATTGCCTGCGAATCGGATGCAACCAGTGGGTCAAGCGACAGCGTCGCTGCCTTGACAATGCCCAACGGGAAGGCTGCCGTGTACGTGTTGCCCGACGCGCCTGAAGCACGGATCCCAGTGACCTCCAAGAAGTTGCTGGTGTCTCCGGTGTTGCCAAACGTCGGTGCGGTACTCGACGTGATCACAATACGCCCAGAAGTCGAGTCAAGATTCCATGTCGCACCGCCTCCAATCGCCGCCGTCACCTTGTTCATGACCGAATCAAGGGTGTCGGTTGCCGGATCGATGGAGATTGACGTGTTCTTGACCGTGAATTTGCCAGCGGTCAACACGTCCCCAAGGCCCGTCTCACGGAGCGGCGTCGTTGTCCGTTGCGTACTAAAGAAATCGGTGTTCGTCGTCGATGACGCGTAAATCCCAAGGCCCCGACCTTGCGCATGTTGCGCATTGACCGAAGACACAATTGTTGAGGCAAGCAGATTCAGCTTCTGAACTTTGTCGGACACCACGTCGTCACGAAGGTGGACCAACGCCCCGACCGTGCCTCCAAGGCCGTCAACCGCGGTCCCACCCGGCGCCCATTCGATCGTGTGCGACGTCTGTCCGTTGACCTTCGGCGTCAACTCAGCGACCAGCGCGTTCGCTTTGGTCCCATCCACAAGGATCCGCCCACCGAGCCGAACCGTCGTGGACCCATCGGTTTGCTCCTGATACGTCGCGCCAGTGAGAGTCACGACTTGATCAATCAACCGATCCCGCGCGTCCATCAGATCATTCGGGTTGTCGCCGACGGCGGTGGAGCGCCTGATCTGCAGATTGAGCGCGGCGATTTGGGTCGTAATGTCGTTGACTTCACTCACCACAGTCGTCAACTGAAAGTCTTGGTTCAGGCGGAATGCCTCGAGTTGCTGGGATAGGTCTCGGAACGATGCGACGACTGTCTGCGCTTGCGTCTGCAGCTGCGAGCGCGCCGTCGCACTCCCCGGATTGGTGCTCAATTCGCTCCACGCGTTGAAGAACGTCGTGAGTTGGTTGCCTAGGCCGTTGGTCGACGGTTCGTTGAAAAGCGCCTCGACCTGTTGCACGCCGTCGGAGACGACCTGCCACTGCTTCTGCTGTGCCGTCTCTGTCCGCAATTGCTGATCGACGAACGAGTCGCGTTGGCGCATGATCTCCGACACCATGACGCCGGTGCCGAGCATCAACCCCCCACCGACCGGCCGGTTGTAGCCCGATCCAGCGTGCGGCGCCGTCTGAACGAGTTTCGCCTCTTGGCGGGTGTACCCAGCGGTATTGGCGTTGGCGATGTTCTGGTTGGTGACGTCCATCGCCTGCTGTTGCGCCTGCAGCGCGCGAAGCAGGGTCGTCAACCCCATGAAGGATGACCGCATCGGCGGGAGCCCCTCTCTCTTGATCGTTCGAACGGTGGGTAGGCGTCAGGCGGCTACCCGACGCCCGCGACTTACGCGCGCAGGTCGGCCAAGCGCGGCGGATCACCCGCACCCGACGTAGCATTGCCCGCGATGAGCGATCCGTACTGCGGGTTCGTCTCGATGGCTTGCAGCAAGGTTTGGGCCAGATCGTTCACGGAATCGAGGCAGGCCTCGAGGAGGCGCCGATTCTGTTCGTTCGCGTCTTGAACCCGTGTCGCGACTGCAACAAGCCGGTCGCGCGAACTCACGAGTGTGCGCGCACGTTCCGGCCCAACTTCATCGGCGATCCGAGACACCGTCAGGCGCGCCACGTCAATCCCGAGATTCGCCGCAAGAGGGCGAAGCACCATCACGCGCGCTGAGTCGAAGCGCCGGAGTGAGGCCAACATCGGCCCTTCGCGTCCGACAAGGGCGCCAAGCGCCTCGACGTCGTTCGCGGCGAGTGCAACAAATCGGGCACGCGCGACCGCAAGCATGTCGTCATAGACCGCAGCTTGCGCGTCGATCAGCGCCGTGAGGTCCGCGATTGCATCCTCTCCGGTGATCGGGAGGGCGTTCAATGTAAGTTCCTGAGGAGTCATCCGTTGGTACTACCGGTTGCGGGCAGGCCGGTGCGGGCGGTCATTACGGTTCGGAAACGCCGTCTGTCGTCGGCCATCGTGGCGATCAATCCCCCACCACGGGCAGGTGGGAGGTGACGCCACGAAAGCCGTCAATCGCTAGCCGGTCAAATCGGGGTGGGCAAGCATCTTGTTGGCAAGCGCGTACTCATCCACCTGATACGTGCCATCCTTGATGGCACGGCGAAGTTCGGCCACAAGGTCTGCCCGAACCTCCGGTGCGCCCTGCGCAGCTTGGCGCCCCTTCACGAAGGCCTTCGCATCCGCCGAAAGCGCTGCGCTGTCGGCTGCACTCGCCGCCGCGCCTCCGCGCCGCGCCGCTGGGCCGTTGCCCGCCTTCTGGACACCGTAGCCTTGCGCGATTTGCGCCGCCCGGAAATCACTGATCTTCATGCCCGCCTCACCTGATACGCCGTACGAGAGTGCCCGTTTAGAACGTCGCTGCCCGCGACTCGCCGCGCCAACCGAAACCCTAGCAACGCACTCGCTGCCCGAATCCTCAAGTCAACACTCAGAGTATCGGCAGGATCACCCTCCGTCTTGAGTTACATCAACACCCGCGGCCTAGATCCGCCGCCCGCTGTTAGGACCGACGCAGATTGTTGGCCAACCCAATCATCTCATCAAGAGTCCGCAACGCCTGCACCGACAAGCTATACGCCCGCTGTGCCTGGACCATGTTCGTCATCTCGTCGGCGACGTTGACGTTCGACTTCTCAAGCGTCCCACTGACCAGCTGACCAAATCCCGCGGTCGTACCAGCGACGCCGACTTCTGGTGCCCCAGATGTTCCTGTCTCGCGCGCCAGCGTCTGACCAATCTGTTCGAGGCCCTCAGGATTCACGAATCGGGCAAGCGAGATTTGACCAATCGTTGTCACGGTGTCTTTGGCGACCCCTTCGTCAAACCGCGTCGCCTGAACGTCCCCGTTCGACAAGATTGTGAGCGATTGCGCCGACAGGTCGTTCCCGACAACGATCGGCCCGTTTTCCGCGCCGAGTACCACCAAGCCATCACCGTTCACCAACACCCGTTGGCCACCGACGATGTCTAAATGGAAGTTACCGTTCCGCGTGTAGACAGTCGCACCGTCCGCAGACTGCACTCGGAAGAACCCGTCGCCGTAAATTGCAACATCGGTCGGCAAGTCCGTCTGTTCAAGCGCGCCCTGCGTGTATGCAGGCGTAATCGCCGATGGGCGCACTCCTGCTCCAAGATGCACATCCTCAACGTTGGTTGCGTAGGTGGCATTTTGATAGAGCACGTCCTGGAAATGTACTTTTGCCGCCTTGAATCCCGTCGTGTTGGCGTTCGCAAGGTTGTTGGCGATGGTGTCAAGCTGCAGCTTGTGGGAAAGCATCCCAGAGACGGCCGACCGGACGATCTGCGAGATGGGCATCGAAGGTGTCCTTCCTACGGCGACCGTTCGTCGCCCGAGACGCCGGGAGGCTTCCCAGCACCGTCATGCATTGAGTACGTGCGCCGCTAGATTCGGCCGAGGTCGTTCGCCGCGCGTTGCGTCATCTCATCTTGCAACTGGACGAGGCGAGCCGACGCCTCGTACTGGCGTTGCGCCACCATCAGGTCGGACATCGCCCGTGCCGGATCGACGTTCGACTGCTCAAGGTACCCCTGACGCACCGTTGTCCCCGTCGATGCGACCGGTTGCGCCAAACCCCGCTGATCCTCAAACTGCGTGTTGCCAACCTTCACCAGTTGCTGCGGTTCAGTGAAATCAAAGAGCCCAATCTGGCCAGCCACCTGATCGTCGACCAGAATATCGCCGTTCGCTCTCACCGCGGTCAGCCCAACCGGAAGGGTGATCGGTTGAAGGTTTGCATCGAGGACGAGATCGCCCCGCGTCGTTACCAACTGGTTTTGGCCGTCGCGGCGGAAGCCACCGTCTCGCGTGTATCGAACCCCCTGCGTCGTCTGCACCGCAAACATGCCGGTCCCTTGAATGGCCATGTCGAGCGGATTGTCCGTCGCGCGCAGCGGCGCCTGCGCAAAGCGGATCCACGTGCTTTCCGTCGACGTCCCGTTGACCAACCCGCCGATGTTCGGTTGCCCCCGTTCGGAGAACAACCGATTCATCAGTAGTTGCGGGAACGCCGTGACGCGCAACTGATCCTCACGGTAGCCGACGGTGTTGATATTCGCGATGTTATTGCTGATCTGCTGCGCACGGGTCAGCATCGTGATCATGCCCGCTGTCGCCGCGTAGGTGCCTCGGATCATCGTCGTCCCACCCTTCTGCGCCGCGTCTCGGCGCCGTCATCTCGTACGTGTGCTACGGACGCCTGAATGTGCCCGGAATGAGCGTCGCTTCGCCCGAAAAGCTGTTCGTTGCACGCCGACCGTCAACACTGCCCGGCGTGCCGGCGAACCGCAGAAGCAGTCGCACCTCTTCGCGACCACGGTTCGTCCGCCGCGCGATCGAAGCCAAGTCCATGCCGTCGCGGGCGAGACGCCTCACCTCATCCGCACTCGCCGGGGCGGTCACAGCCTCCGCCTCAACGTCATCTCGCCGCACCGGCGCGTTCACCACCGGTTGGTCGTACCGGACCACTCCAGCGTCGGTCGACGGCGACCACCGCGATTCGTCACGCATCGGGTTTGACGCGTACGATACGCCGTTCGTCGAACCATTTGCATACGCGCCGGCGACGTCGCCCGTACGCACCACCGACTCAGCGTCCCCGCTCGACATCGCTTCGAGTGCACGGCCAGAAGCCGCGACCTGACGCAGGGCCGCCCCCTCAACGGCGAGCCGCTCAGTGAGCGTCGCGGCGACGGCAATCGCCTCACCCAACGTCGCGGACTGAGCGTCGGCTTGCGCCAGTAACTCGTGCAAGCGCTCCGTTCGCGTCGCCAATGCGTCGGCGAGATTGTCTGCCGCCAACTGCAATTGGCCTAGGGTTCGCCCAACGCTTGTCTGCAACTCGTCGTGCTCAACTCGATCACGGGCAAACTCATCGAGTTCGGTCGCCATGCGGCGAATCATCCGGGCGCCAAGTACCCAAGTCGCCACGAGCCCGAGGCCCAGCAGCGCGATGACGACATCTTGGAAGCTCACGTGCGGAGGTCCAATCGCGTGCCAAGGAGCGGATGCGCCACAACCGCCGTCGGTGAGGCCAGAGTGTCCGCCGGCGCGTCGTAATCCCGACGCGAACCGCGCCGCACAACGGTCCCTCGGCGCGTCGGACGCTCCTCCTCGCGACGCTCGATTGCCTCAACCGGGCGACCGGTGGCTGACGGTCGGGATTGACCCGCACCCCACATCGCCCGCGTCTCACGCAGTTGGTGATCGGCCTCGACCCGCAGCGATTCACGTTGCTGAAGCTCAACGAGTTGGGTCGCCCGCTGCGACGCCACCTGAACCTCTTGGGCGTCGAGAACCGCTCGGGTCATCGACAGCGTCACCCCGTCCATGCGCCCGCTCATCAGTCTGGCCTCATCAACGTCGCCAACTGCGCCCGCAGTCGGTGAACCGCCCGGCCATGCAACTGGCAGACACGTGACTCCGAGACGTCTAGAACGAGGCTGATCTCCTTCATCGTCAGCTCCTGCTCGTAATACAAGGAAAGCAGGATTCGTTCACGTTCCGAAAGCGATCGAATTGCACCCGCGAGCGCCTCAAGCAACTCACCTTCTTCCGTATGTTGCAGAGGATCGCGTGCTTGACCAGACTCAATGGTGTCAACGAGTGCCGACCCGTCCCCTTCACCGTCGCCAGTCGATATCGGCGTTTCAAGCGAAACGACCACCGCTGACGCGCTAATACTCGCTTGGTGGTACTGATTCATATCCAGGCCAAGCGACTTCGCAACCTCCTCATCGGTTGGTGGGCGCCCGAACTCCACTTCAAGACGGGTGAATGCCTTCGCAATCTCTTGGCTTCGCTGCCGTGCCGAACGTGGGATCCAGTCCAGTGACCGGAGCTCATCCAAGATGGCCCCACGGATACGTGAGATGGCGTAGGTTTCGAACTTCACGCCTGTCGTGGGGTCGTAGCGATCGATGGCCTCGATGAGACCGAGGACCCCCGACGAAATGACATCGTCAGAGTCCATGACTCGCGGAAGCATGATCGCGAGCCGTCCCGCGACGTATTTGACCAACGGTGCGTATTGGAGCACGAGTTGCTCACGGATCGCCGGATCACGCTCCGCGGTGAAGCGCACCCAGCGGTCCGCAACCATCTCCGGCGTGCGCACCATTCCCGTCGTCATATCGCCAAACCTATACCGCTATGCCCCGCCACCAGATACCCCATGGAGCTCTCTATCGGCCGCCGCGCGCGCCGGCGTTGGCGCCTTCTCGCAAGAGTGACGCGAGATCCTGGAAATCTGCATCCGCCCCACTCGCGGCGTTACCACTGGTCCGGACAACTGATGGCGCCAGAATGCTTGGGTCAATCCCACCCAT
>CAYFLJ010000036.1:0-12330 GCA_964343985.1 uncultured Thermoflexus sp. | reverse complement strand
CGCAGTACGAGCGTTTGGGCAACAACCCGGCGCCCGAGGGCATCCGCGTCAAGGGTTGGCCGGCCGAGGGCGATCCGATCTTCGAGAATAGCCCGTACGCCGACTCCTTCACCGTCATGCTCATCCTCGACGGCACCCTCAAGGCCGTCTAAAGTCCCCGACGCGCTCGCGACGGTGCGGTGGGTTCGCCTTGAACACCACCGCCTGTCGCGGGCAACCCCACGTTCGCCGAGGAGGCCATACCCGTGGTCGCAGCGTCGCCGACCCTCGCCCCTGCCACTCCCGGCGTACCCCCGGTTGGCCAGCTTCTCCGTAGGATTGCCGGCAACTACGTCGCGCGACGGGTGGGAAAGGCCCTCCTGACCATCTGGGCGGTGGCGACGATGACGTTCTTCCTCGTCCGCTTGATGCCCGGCAACCCAATCGAGCAGTACATCGGGCAGCTGATCGCGCAGTACCAACTTCCGTACGCCGAGGCGCGCGACATGGCGGCCTCGCTCTTCGCCGTTGACCTTGACCAGCCAGTCGCATTGCAGTACGTCGGCTTCCTCGGCAAGTTGTCGCGGGGCGACCTTGGCATGTCTATCAAATCGCAAGGCGCGAAGGTCTCAGACATCATCTTGACCTTCTTGCCGTGGACGCTTTTCTGCGTCGGACTCTCGCTCTTTATCAGCTTCGGTCTCGGCATCGTGCTGGGCGCCTTGATGGCCTACTGGCGTGACAGTGTGTTGGACTACGGCCTCACGACGATTGGGTCACTCCTGCACTCAATCCCGAACTATCTGATTGCGATGATCCTAATCATCTTCCTCGGCGTGCGATGGGAAATCTTGCCCGTCGTAAAAATGCGTGGGTCAATGTCGCCCGGGATCCAGCCGGCATTTTCATTGACGTTCGTCCTCGATGTCTTGTTCCACGCTGTCTTGCCGATTTTGACCTATGTCGTCACGACTGTTGGCACATGGATGCTCACGATGAAGGCGTCGACCACGGCGACGCTTGAAGAGGATTACGTGAACTTCGCGCGCGCGAAGGGCCTGACCGACGGCCGTATCCGCACGGCATACGTCGGCCGGAACGCGATTTTGCCGCTGTTCACCCAACTGACGTTAAGCATCGGGTTTGTGTTCGGTGGTTCGGTCCTCATCGAGTCCATCTTTGTGTACCGAGGAATCGGACAGATCTTGGTGTCGGCCGTAAGCGGGCGGGACTATCCGGTGATGCAAGGGTGCTTCCTGATCACCACGGCGTCTGTCGTCTTCGCAAATCTCCTGGCCGACCTCCTGTACGGCTACGTCGACCCGCGCGTGCGCGTCGGCCAGTAGTCGCCCCCGTCACACCACACCGACGAGAACGCCATGACTGCCGTAGCGACATCAGCCCCACCCGCGACCATTCCCGGCCTTGGAACTTTGCGTGCGATTGTGGGTACGGTGATCGCCCTCGCCCGAAACCCTGCTGGGGCCATCGGTCTCTTCGGCGTCACGTTTTTCCTTTTGCTGGCCTTCGTGGGGCCCTCATTCGTGCCGCTTGACACGAAAGCGAAGCTTGACAAGATCTATCAGTTGCCGTCGGCCCAGTACCCCCTTGGCACCGACTATCAGGGTCGAGACGTGCTCTCGCAGATTGTCCACGGGGGCGCCGACATCATCATCGTCGCATCTACGACTGCGTTGATCACGACGACCATCGCCGTAACCCTTGGAGCATTGGCCGGGTTCCTTGGCGGATGGTTCGACTCGGTGGTACTCGCAGTCGCCGACATCATCCTGACCGTGCCTCAGTTTCCGTTGCTTCTGGTGCTTGCCACCTTCGTACGTCTGAACAACATCGTGTTGTTAGGAGTGTTATTGGCGGCACTTGGGTGGCCGGCCCTGATGCGTGCCATCCGGTCGCAAGTCCTATCGCTTCGCCAACGCGACTACGTCGAAGCGGCGAGATGTCTCGACCTCGGCACCGGTCATATTGTGTTTCGGCAAATCCTGCCAAGTATGAGCGGATATATCGCGATCAGTTTTACCTTGGGCATGATCAATGCAATCTTCCTGCAAGTTGGCTTGATCTTCCTTGGATTGGTCCCGCTCTCAGGGAATAATTGGGGCGTGATGCTTCAACTGGCATGGGTTCGCGGCGCGATCTTCTACAAGAATGCTCTGGCTTACATCCTCGCTCCGGTCGTTGCGATTTCGCTCCTGCAACTCTCGCTCATCATGTTGGCGCGGTCGCTGGAAGAGATTTTCAACCCACGCCTGCGCCAAGGGGTTTGATCGCATGACGCCCACCACTACGCGGAGTGCGGTACCAGACCCGGGCGAAATGGGGGTGTTCGCGGCGCCATCGTCGCTACGGCTCCCGTGGGGCCAAACCGCCGACCCGCGGGTCGATGCGTCGAACTTGCCCGACGACATCGTGCTGTCGGTGCGCGACTTGACGGTGGCATACCGCGTGCGGCGCGGCACCGTAAAGGCCGTGCGGAAGGTCAGTTTCGACTTGCGCCGAGGCGAGACCCTCGCACTCATTGGCGAAAGCGGTTCAGGGAAAACCACCCTTGCCCTTGCCTTGGTGCGACTCCTCGTCCGGGCGGCGCGCATCACCGATGGGTCGGTCGTCTACCGTCGCGGTCCACGGGCCGTCGATGTCCTGCGCCTCGGGCCCGCCGGCCTGCGTCACTACCGATGGAACGAGTGCGCGATGGTCTTCCAGTCGGCGCTGAATGCGCTGAACCCGGTGATCAAGGTGCGCGATCAGTTCCTCGACGTGGCGGCGGCGCACGGGATGTCCGATCGTCGCACCGCGGAGGCGCGTACGGTCGAACTCTTGCGCCTCGTGCAACTTGACGCTGATCGCGTCGCCGGGTCGTACCCGCACGAACTCTCCGGCGGCATGCGCCAACGCGTGCTGATCGCGATGGGACTGTTACTCGACCCGCAAGTCATCATCCTCGACGAACCGACGACGGCGCTCGACATCCTGACGCAGCGAACGGTGATCGACCTGTTGCGTCGCCTCAAAGACGAACGGCAGTTCGCTCTCGTGCTTGTCTCGCACGACTTGGCACTCGCGGCCGAACTCGCGGACCAAGTGGCGACGGTTTACGCAGGCCGCATCGTCGAATGTGGTCCGGTTGCCGACATCTTTTATAACCCGCACCACCCGTACACGTTGGGCCTCCTCAACGCCGTCCCGACGCTCTCCGGCGACTTTCGCACGCTCGATTCCGTACGAGGGCAACCGCCCGACTTGGTGGATTTACCCAAGGGATGCGCATTCCTCCCGCGGTGTCCATTCGGAACCGAAGCATGCGAGTCGACCGATCCGGACGTCGCACGGGTCGACCCGGATCGGTCCGGGATTCCCGGGGCGGGCGGACACGTGGTCGCGTGCCTGCACGCCGAAGCGGTTGCGAAGACATTCGACCGACACGCCGACGCGACCCGGAAGTAAGGCCACGTCGATGACGAACGCGACACCCGTTCCTAATCCTTCCGTCCGAAGCCACGTAGGCGCGGCGACCGAGACCGCATCAACCGGCCACGCAACGCCTGTGATCGCCCTCGACGACGTTCGGTGCCACATTCGCACAAGCCGCGGCGTGGTCAAGGCGGTTGACGGCGTTTCCTTTGGCGCACGTCAGGGCGAGATCGTGTGCCTCGTTGGCGAAAGCGGCTGCGGCAAGACGACGACTGGCAAGATCGCGGCGGGTCTCCTTGACCCGACGGGAGGCCGAGTGCTCTTTGAGGGTCAAGACATCAAGACCCTCAAAGGGAACGATTTCACGCGTTTCCGCCGAGGTGTCCAGTTGGTCCACCAAGATCCGTACGCCTCAATCAACCCGATGCACACCATCGGGGCGACGATGGCGGCGCCACTGCAGCGACACGGCATCGTCTCCGGGGCGGCCGCCGCGAGGCGTCGCGCGGCGGAACTTCTTGATCTTGTCGACCTGACCCCCTCCAACGACTTCCTCGATAAGTACCCGCACCAACTCTCTGGCGGGCAGCGGCAGCGCGTTGCCATCGCCCGTGCGCTCACCGTTGAACCGCGGTTTATCGTCGCTGACGAACCGGTCTCGATGGTCGATGTCTCGATCCGAATCAGCCTGCTCAACACGATGTTGCGCCTGCAACGGGAGTTGAACACGGGGTTTCTTTTCATCACGCACGACCTCGCCCTCGCCCGTTACTTCGCGTGGGGCGGGCGGATTGGCGTCATGTACGTCGGTCGCATGGTGGAGATGGGGTACGCGCCGGACCTCGTGGCGCACCCGCAACATCCATATACACGTGCGTTGCTCTCCGCGATCCCAGAGGCCGACCCCGAACTCACTCGTACCAAGGCGCGCGTCGAGTTGCGTAGCCTCGAGATTCCAAGCCTCTACCGACTGCCCTCAGGGTGCACGTTCCACCCACGCTGTCCACAGTTTGAGGCCGGCTTGTGCGACGTCGTCGTACCTACCCTTGCACCACCGCAATCCGGGACGGCAGAGGGCCACGACGTCTCTTGTCACGTGATGACTCGAGCCGCGTCCTAGCACGGCATGTCATTGCGACGCTGCAAGAAGCGCCGTCTCGCGCTGACCCTACCGTTGCCGCGCAGTGTCTCCGGGGTTGACGGGCATGCGCCGGCGCCGCTCTCGATCTCGCAAAGGTCACCGATCAAAGCCACAGACACGCCCAAGCTAGCGTGACGATGGGGCGGTGCACCATTAGTCGACGGAATCTTGACGGCGCGCTTCCTGTGCGGTGCCGCACGTTCTGGGACCGATGACGAATCGCAGGCAACGCTTGGCAGCGCGACCCAGAAGATGGGCGCGGCGTGTCCTCGCGGCCACGATCATCGTCAGTGGCGCCATCGCGGCGTTGGCGGTCGCAGGTACGGGCCTCGCCCCGACGCACGCCCAAGACGCCGCCCCGACTCCCATTCCTACCGTTGTCGTGCAAGATCGGGCCGCAACGCCGGTGCCTGGATTGCCACCTGCATCGCCCGAGGTGGAACGTATTTTGGCGGGGATGTCGGTCGAAGCGAAAGTCGGGCAGGCGATGGTTGTGGCGTTCGCCGGCGATACGCCTACCGCCGAGGTTTTGGGTCTTCTCGATGATCTGCGCGTCGGGGGCGTGATTCTGTTCCAAGACAATGTCGGACGCGGTTCGCCCGAACGAGTCCGAACGGTAATCGCTGCCCTTCAGGCGCGTGCGCAGAGGGGGGCGGGTGGCCTGCCCTTGCTTATCGCTGTCGACCAAGAGGGTGGACCGGTCGTGCGCGTCGGAGAGGCGGCGACACTGTTTCCCGGGGCGATGGCACTCGGCGCGACGGCGTCCGAAACGCTTGCCGCACGCGCCGCCGCGTCCGTCGCGCGTGAGTTGCGCACCCTTGGCATCAACGTCAACCTTGGGCCGGTTGTCGATGTCAATAGCAACCCGACGAACCCGGTCATCGGTACACGGAGTTTCGGTGCCGACCCGGTAACGGTTGGACGGCTCGGCGCCGCGGCAATCCGCGCTCAACAGGCGGCGGGCGTCCTCGCCATCGCAAAGCACTGGCCAGGCCACGGTGATGCGTCGGTCGATTCGCACCTTGAATTGCCGCTGCTTGACCTTGATCGGCGCCATCTGGACACGATTGAGTCGCCACCGTTTCGCGCAGCGGTCGATGCAGGCGTCGCAGGGGTGATGACCGCCCATCTCGACGTCCCCGTGCTTACCGCGGGCGAGGGGCGCGCGATCCCCGCAAGTTTGTCTCCACGCGCCCTTGGGACGTTGCGCGACCTCGTGGGCGACGATCGCCTGATCGTCAGCGACGATCTCGAAATGGGCGCGATCGTTGATCGCTACGGCACCCCTGGCGCGGCGGTGCGGGCGTTTGCTGGTGGCACCGACCTGCTTCTCTTCCGGCGAGATGCCGTCAAAGCACGGCAAGCGCACGCTGAGATCGTCGCCGCCGTGCGCAAGGGCGCAATCTCCACGACGCGCCTCGACGACGCCGTCCGTCGCGTCCTGCGAGCGAAGGCGGCCGTTGGTCTGCTCGGCGACGCCCTTGTCGAACCGGCGTCGGTGGAACCGCCGCCAACGGTGGCTGCCGAGGTGGCGCAACGATCGATCACGGTGATTCAGGCCACGCCTGTCCTACCGCTTTGGCCGGCCGCCGACGACCGGATTTGCGTGATCCAACCCCGTTTGCAGGAGATTGCTGGTCAAGAAATTGTTGTACCCGTTTCGGGGCCGACAACACTTGGTGAGGCGTTTAGTGAACAACACGGCAACGTCAAAATCGTCGACGTAGGTCTTGGCCCGACCGCGCCCGAACGCGCCGCCGCCGCCGCGTGTGCCCGCAACGCTGCAATCGCTGTGGTAGGTACGTACGAAGCGATTAGGTATCCGCGCCAACGTGAGCTTGTCGCGGCGGTCGCCGCAGAGGGCGGCCCCACGATAATCGTTGCCCTACGTTCGCCGTACGACTACGGTGCCACGAACGCGACGGTCGCGGACGCCTTCATTACCGGCTACTCAATGCGCCCCGTGACGTTGCGCGCGGTGGTCCGCACCATATTTGCCATCGGAGACTCGGCACCGACAGGACGCCTGCCGGTTCCGATCGACGACGCCCATCCCGTCGGTTGGTCATACCAATCGGGCGGAAGATGGCAGGCACCGTAGGGGCCGGCCCGTACGTCGATAATGTCCTGCGCGGGCGATGGTTCGGAAAGACAGTGCCCCCGGAGACCGTCCCGGAGCACGCCACACGACGACAGTGCGCCACGCGAAGCTATCGTCCCGACCTGTCCAAGGTGGCTAATTAATTGTCACGCAGGGCCGTCGGATCGAGTGGGGTCACATTCCGAACCACCCACTCCCGCATGGACTCGGTGAGGAGACGTTCGGCACCTTTCGCCTCGCGCTCCTTTTCAAGCCACTTCGGGAATGTCTCTTCCTTCGCACGCGACCACTGCGAGTCGTCGAGTGGCTTCGTTGCGTCGCGATCATCGAGTCGAATCACGTGCCAACCGAACTGGGTCTTCACCGGCGCACTCAACTCGCCAATCTTGAGTGCGTAGGCGGCCCGCTCAAACTCGGAGACCATCATCCCTTTGCCGAACCAGCCGAGGTCTCCACCCTTGTCCTTGTTACTGCCGTCGGTGGAAACCTCGGCGGCGACGGTGTCGAAGGACTCACCACCCTGCACGCGTTCGACAACTTTCTTGGCAGCGTCCTCGTCGGCAACCAAGATGTGGCGTGCCTTCACCTGTTCGCCGGTCTTGGGCGTTTCGTCTGCGAGGGTCTCACCGAGTTTTCGACGCAATACTGCAAACTCGGCGTCCTCACGGACGATCTCAGGGCTACCACCTGCGAACTTGGCGAAGTCGGTGATCGCTTGGTCGAGTGAGTTTTGACGTCGCGCTTTTGCCCGCGACGTGGCAGTCGGACGCGGTGTGCGGACAACGGTTGCGGTTGGAAGCGACGGGTCACGAGTCGGAGACGCCGTTGGCGGTGCCGGCGTAAGGGTTGCAGGTACCGGTGTCGCACCCATCGGTGATGGTGTGATACCCGGGGTAGGCGTGCCGGCGGGATCCTGCCAACCGGTGATTGAACGCAACTCCGCGTCGATTTCGTCGGGCGTCGCGACGATGCTACGCCGTTTCGCTTCGGCGCGGATGATCGGCCGCTCGATGAACTCGTCGGTCAAGTTGGAACTCAACGAGTTCAGCTGACCCTGTAGTTGAGACGCCCGTTGACGCCACATTTCCTTCATGGAGTACGCCTGCGACGCGGCGGAGTCGCCCGGCGCCGGTGTCGGTTGGGACGCTGGCCCGCCCATGGACTCCGCCTGCTGAATCGAGGCGATCAGGAGGTTTTGGCGGTAGCTAAACCACGTTCGAAAGGTCTCAACGCTGATGTCGACACCGTCGACCCGCAACATGGTTTGGCGGCCGTACAGGAAGCGATCCCACGTGACGGCGCTCAGGGTGGCAACAACCGACACGACGACGATGGCACCGAGAATCACGGTGGCGATTCGGGCCTCGCGGGTCTCACGGACTGTCGCCGGCGCCGCCTCTGAGTCTGATGAGAACCAAGCGGTCACCCGGGACCAGGCCGAACGGTTTGTGACGCCGGGGCGCGGTGGTCGCGGCGGTTGTGTGGCACGGCTACCGCCGGGCCTCTGTGGCGGCGTGCTCGATGCAGGACGGGTCGCCCGTCGCGCGGCAGCGGCTGTCGCGGGCAAGGACGTTTGATCGGATGTCGGTTCGTTAGGCGCGTCTGTCATAGCGTGGCCGTGAATCGTGATGGTCTACGGATGCCAACGCGCGCCGGAGGAGACTGGTGCGGCATGGCCGCCGGGGCACCCAGTTGGGTCCCCCGGCACAGGGTGCTACGCGCTGCGTTCGGCGTTCCGAAGGTGGATACCGGTGTACGGCAACAAGGCGAGAAAGCGGGCACGCTTCAGTGCCGTTGAGAGGCGCCGTTGGTGCTTGGCGCACACGCCCGTCTTCCGTCGCGGTTCGATTTTCGCACGATCCGACAAGAAGCGACGGAGGCGCGAGGCGTCCTTGTAGTCGATGACGCGTGACTTATCGACGCAGAAGGCGCAAACCTTCCGGCGTGAACGGAAATCTCGCCCACCACGGCCGCCGCCTTCGCCACGACCGCCTTCGCGACGGGACGGACGGTCGCCACGTGGCGCCGGCCCAGACTGCCCGCCCGGGCCGGCGGCCGCCGCCGAGTCGGACGCGAAATCTGGTGCAACGTTCTCTTCTGAGTCAGACACGATTGAAGCTCCGAGTCAATGGGTGCGAGGCGCGCCAAAGGTGCGACGCCTTGCGATCAGAATGGCGTGTCGTCCAGGTCCCCCATGTATTGGTCGCCACTATCTGATCCACCACCACCGCGAACAGAGCGGAGATGTGAACGATCGCGTGACGAACCGCCATCAGACGGGGGGCCGGAGTCGCGGTAGCCGTCACGGGAACCTGACGGCGCAGTTGTTGAGGGGCGACGTGCGGGACGGTCACCACCAGCCTCCGCCATGTCGCCACCGTCTTCCGAGTCGCGTCGCGAGTCGAGCATATTCATCTCGTCGAGGACGACCTCGGTGCGGTACATCTTCTTTCCGGTTTCACGGTCGTCCCACGACCGCGTCTCCAACCGCCCTTCAAGGTAGACAAGGCTGCCTTTACGAAGGAAGCGATGGCACGTTTCCGCTAGGCGGCGCCACGCAACGATGTTGTGCCACTCGGTCGCTTCACGCCGCTCATTCGACGCTTGATCGGTCCAGGTGCGTGTGGTCGCGATCGAGAAACTGGCGACAGGTTCGCCACCAGGGGTGTAGCGCATTTCGGGGTCACGCCCGAGGTGACCAATCAACATGACCTTGTTCAACGAACGGGCCATCGCACTCCTCCCGTGGCAGCAGACATCGCGGCCGCGACGCTGTCGCCTTAGTCCTCGTCGAGGCGGATCACGAGGTGGCGCAACAGCCCATCAGTGATCAGCCACTGGGTCTCGATCAGTTTGATCGCCGGCGCATCGGCGTGGAAGTGGCACACGAGGTAGTGGCCGTCACGCTGGTGCTTGATCGGGTAGAACATCCGCCGCCGGCCCCAAGTATCGACACGCGACACTTCACCACCGCGGGCAGTGATCTGACCGAGAACTTTCTCCTGAACGGCGGCCAGTTCCGGTTCCTCGACATTAGGGTTGAGGATCAGGACGGCCTCATAGGGGCGCCTTGCCAAGGTGGTCATTCCTTCCCATGGGATTGCCTCAATGCACGATTGAGGCAGGAAGCCCGTCGCGACACTCCCCATCGATGGGGCCAATCCCGGCACGCGCCGGGACAATGCGACGGCACGCCCGCACACGAAGCACGAGCACCCCGAGTATAGCACCGACGTGGCGCTCCCACGTCACACGTTATTCAATGGCTAAAACACGTGCAAGTAGCGCTCAATTTCCCAACCGCTCACACGGATCCGATACTCGTCCCACTCTTGACGCTTGGCTTCAACGAAGCGCTCATACACGTGTGAGCCGAGTGTCTCTTGGACGAGGTCATCCCGCTCCATCTCGTCAAGCGCCTCGCGCAAGGTTGAGGGAAGCGTCTGCACGCCGTGATGGGCCAACATACGCGCGTCGAATTCGTAAAGGTTCTCTTCGACGGGCGCCGGCGCGACCAACTTTTCACGCACACCCTCAAGCCCCGCGCGAAGCATGACGGCGAACGCGAGGTACGGATTGCACGATGGGTCCGGGCACCGCAACTCGATACGCGCACTCTGTGGCTTCCCGGCAGAGATTTTCGGAATGCGAATAAGCGCAGACCGGTTTACCCGCGCCCAACTTATGTACACCGGCGCCTCATAGCCAGGGACCAACCGCTTGTACGAGTTGACCAACGGCGACAGGATGGCCGACATCGACCGTGCATGCTTGAGAATGCCTGCCGTGAAGTGGTGCGCTAACGGCGACAGACCGTATTCATTCGACTGATCTGCAAAGAGGTTTCGCCCGGTCGACAGGTCCGCGAGACTCATATGCGTGTGCATACCTGATCCGGCTAGACCAAAAAACGGTTTCGGCATGAACGTCGCGTGCAACCCAAAACGCCTCGCAACCGCCTTCAAGGCGTAACGGAAGGTCACGGCGTTGTCCGCGGTACGCAGTGCTTCGTCGTACTGGAAATCGATCTCGTGTTGGCCCGTCGCGACCTCGTGATGACTCGTCTCGACGGTGATCCCAAGGGCCTCGAGGGCGTTCACCATCTCTTTGCGAACCTGGCTCGCCAAATCGGTCGATAGGTCGAAGTAGCCACCGTCGTCGTGTGGCGTCAAACTCACAACACCCTCGTCCGACATGCGCAAGAGGAAGAACTCAAGCTCTGGGCCGGTATTGAAGCGATACCCCAGACGCTCGGCCTCGCGCACCGCGCGACGTAGCACGTAGCGCGGATCACCCGGGAACGGCTCACCTTCGGGCGTGTAGACGTCACAAATCACCTTTGCCGTCGTGTCGTCGCCCCGCTCCCAAGGAATGACCTCGAACGTGGTGAGGTCGGGATCGAGGTACATGTCGCTCTCGGCAATACGGGCGAACCCCTCAATGCTCGACCCGTCAAACCATTTGCCGTGGTCAATCGCGTCACCGAGTTGGTGGGCGGGAATGGTGACGCTCTTGACAAGGCCAACTACGTCAGTGAACTGAAGGTTGACAAAGCGGACATTTTCGTCGATGACGCGTTGCAGGACACGTTCGCGGAGGGCGTGGCGATCAGGTTGGGCCTCGGCCATCGATGGGTCCTTTCGTGCCACTGTGTCGGCGGGATGCGGTTGTCCGGGCCGGGTTTAGGACGGCGCCAAGAGTCGGCGCGCCTTGAGGGCGACCTGCAACGCAAGCCTCGTTTCCGGGTCTTCGAGGTCGATACCACCCACCTCTTCGATCCGGCTAATCCGATAGAGCAATGAATTCCGATGCAACTGTAGGCGGATCGCCGCTTGGCTCAGGTTTCCGTGGCAGGCAAAGAAGGCCTCAAGGGTCGCCACAAGGTTTTGCCCTGACCGCCTGTCGTACTCCATGAGTGTGCCAAGGCTTTGATCACAGAACTGGCGCAACTCAGGCGCATCACGCAAGGCGTACAAGACGCGGTCGAGGCGCAGGTCACCGTACGCCGCGAGAGTGCCCGGGCCATTGACGCGGCGACCGATCCGCCACGCTTCACGCGCTTCACGGATCGCCTCAGGCAAGGTGCCTAACGGCGTGTGCGGGAGGCTCACCCCGGCGCCCGTCGCGGTGCCCGAAAGGCGCGCCGCGGCGAGGTCGGCAATCGCTTTCGCGGTGGCGCGCAACGTACGGTCAACTTCGGCCGGATCGTGTGGGACACCACCGGTGCCAAGCGTGCCGGCCGCGACCTCGCACACGACGACGACTTCGGCTTCGCCGGCACGGCAGAGGGCCGGCGCCCCACGGTCGCGCACCAGTCGTTGGATCGCCGACGCCACCTCGGCAATCGTCGCCAATGGCAGCTCACCCTCGATCCCGATCACCACGACCCCAAACGTCCCACTCGGTGACAACCCCGCGCGCATCGCCGGCCGGGCAACTTGGTCGAGGTCGCTTCCGGCGCGCAGAATGTCGTCCATGAGGTCGCCCTGCACGCGCTGTTCGGCGGCCAGGACGGCGTCTTCCTTGGACAGTTCGACGGCACAGACCGCCGCCAGACGACTCGCCGCCAATTGATCAAAGTCGACGAGGGCGTCTGGCGCCCCACAGAGGCTCACAAGTCCGCGCAGTCGCTCACCCGTGTAGATCGGGGCGACGACCCGATGGAGGTTCCATCGCG
>CAYFLJ010000035.1:4784-12398 GCA_964343985.1 uncultured Thermoflexus sp. | reverse complement strand
ATAGGGGTCCACGGAGGCGCATCACTTGTGAATTCAGAACAATCTACATCGTTCGATTCATTAATAAAGAACGCAATACAAAAAGTGCTACACGAGGCTCGTACAATTGCCGTCGTTGGATTGTCACCATCGCCAGACCGGCCAAGCCATCGGGTAGCTTCGTATCTTCAAACGCATGGATACCGGGTCGTTCCGGTGAATCCTCGAGCCACCTCGATCTTGGGCGAAGTCTGCCACCCGAGCCTGAGTGCCATCGGTGAGACCATTGATCTCGTGAATGTGTTTCGCAACCCGGAAGACTGTCCGGAGATTGCGCGTCAGGCTGTCTCCGTCGGCGCAAAGGCCCTCTGGCTTCAACTTGGAATCGTGAGCAATGAGGCGGCACAAATCGCCGAAGCGGGCGGCCTCATCGCGATCATGGACCGGTGCACGATGGTCGAACACGCACGAATGTCCGAGTTCGATCTGTAGTTCACGCTTCCATGTCGTCGAGGTCGAGCAACATCCCGTTGCTGACCCGATAACGGCGACAGCGCCTGTTTACCCCGTGACCGCTTACCCGTCTCTGGCAAGCGGCTTCGGAGGAATCACACAGAGGAACGCAAAGGGAACATCAAGCACGTTGTGGAACTGATGGCGCTCGTTTCCGGGAATGTAAATCGAGTCACCTTGCGAGACATAAAACTCCGCGTCTCCAGCGACGAGGCGTGCCCGCCCATATGTCACAACCACTCCGTGGTCGTGACTGTGGTCGTCGAGGCTACTTGAGGCCCCAGGAGGGATCGTGAAGTGGCGGATCTCAAAGTTGTTCGCGCCATCTGCCTTGCCGATGAGGACCTGCTTCGTGGCTTGGTTGGATGTGTATTCGTGAACTTCCAACTCGCTCCACGACCATAGCCCAGCACCGGTCTGCCGACGAACAATCGCCATCGCCAAGGCGCTCCTTCTCACCGCCGTGAGGCCCGCCGAATTGGATCTACGGGCGATGCCTCACCCTCGGCCAGGGACACTCCCAAAACAGGCGTCGCTCGTCACCCACGGCGATAACAAACGTGGCTGACAGTTTTACGAGTCACAGGATAGGTGCGCACGGACCACGATTACGTGCACGCCGTACGCACAGTCATACCGACGCAACGTCAACAGGCGATCTATCGCCCAAGGGCACGCAATCCGTGCAGGCACCGTTCGACGCCTTCGAGTGCAGGAAGCGCGGGACTCTCATACTCGACGACGTACCACTCCGTGCCCCCCACGGTTTCACATGCGTCCAGAAGGTCATTCCAAGGCAACTCATCCTCGCCGATCACTGGCGCGTAAGGGTCACCGCCGGTCGCCTTAAGGCTCGCCGAGTACGGCTTGAGATGGACTGACCGTGCGCGCCCGGGGTGCTTGCGAATCTCGGCAAGCGTGTCGACACCCGCAGATGCCGAGTTCCCAATATCAATTTGCATCACCACATCTTTGCTAGTTGAATCAAACAGAACGTCCCATAGCGTGTGTCCGTCGATCACCACGTGGTCGCCGCCGTGGCTGTGATAGCCAGTGACCATCCCGTGGGGTGCCAAGGTGGTTGCGACGCGGTCGAGCCATCCCGCCCAGTGCACCATATCTGCATGCGAGGTCACGCGGTCTTTTGGGAGGCCAGGAACGATGAGAAACCGATTCCCGAGTTCGTGGTGATACGCGATCGTTTCATCAATCGCCTCAGGTTCGAGCTTTTGGTACCCGACGTGCCAGCCCGCACATGAAAGTCCGTGATCTACCAGGATTTTCCGTAGCTCCGCTGCGGGTGCGGGGGGATTACCAAAAAAGTCAACCCCGGCATACCCAATCTCTGCAACTTTTGCGAGCGTTCCGTGAAGGTCGGCCTGATACTCGTGACGCACGGAAAAGATCTGTACTGCGACCGGGATTTTCGACATCCCCTGAACTCCTTAGCGCCTGGGCAGCGGTGCACGACACTCTGCCTCCGTCCGCCCGCCGAAGCGTGTCGGCAGTGTAGCGTCGCGATGGGCGACGAGCACTATCGGTCCGGTGACTGCGTGCCCTCACCACTCACCCAAGCACGTGCTTCGGTTGGTCGACCACTTGACCGGGGTACATTCCTGAGGCGCCGGTGCAGAGGTACGAAACCACACACGCTATTGCCAAGTACGACGCGGGTGCCGTGCCAAAGAGCTCAATTCCCGCCACAATCGACGCCAGTGGTGCGTTCGACGCACCTGCAAATGTCGCCACGAAACCCATGGCGGCGACCAGCGGAATCGGCATCCCGAACAGCGGCGCGATTGCATTTCCGAGGGTCGCGCCGACTGCAAACAAAGGGGTCACCTCGCCCCCACGGAAGCCCGCAGCGAGGCAGACCGATGTTAGAAGGAGCTTCGCCGCAAAGTCCCACGTCGCGACCGGCCCCGCGAACGCGGCGTGAATCAACGGCACGCTCAGCCCGAGGTGCCGGTCAGTGCCCAATGCGCCCACGACCCCGAGAACGGCCAAGCCACCAGCAGCCGCCCGAAGCGGTGCATTCGGGATAACTGCGCCCGCTGCGCGTGCCATTGCGTGTGAAAGGCGCACGAAGACCATAGCCGCAATGCCAAACAGCACACCGGACCCCGCTGCCCCAAACGCACTTCCAATAGAGAATGACGGCACGAGGCCAACAGCATACGTCGCATGGTGAATGCCCCACGCATCGGTCACTGCGTTTGCGCCGACCGCCGCGACGAGGCAGGCGAGCAGAGCGTCGTATCGAACGGTGCCAACTCTTCGAACCTCAAGCCCAAAGATCATTCCCGCCAACGGCGTACCAAACACCGACGCGAACCCGCCGGCCATCGCCGCCGAAAGCAATACGCGCCGATCGTGGGCGGTCCACGACCCCACCTTGGTGAGCGCATCGGCGAGCGGAGACGCCATTTGAACTGCCGTGCCCTCCCGGCCCACCGAAGCGCCCGTGAGGTGGGCAATGGCAGTTCCTGCAAGGATCATGGGTGCCATCCGCAGTGGCAGGCGCGCCGACGGAGTTGCCAACTCCGCGAAGATGGCGCCGTTCCCCTGAGCGGCACGCCCCCCGAACCGAGCGTAGGCCCAAACCGTCACCGCACCCGCCGCGGGCATTGCCCAGATGAACAGCGGCGCTGCCTCCCGGAGTCTCGTCGCTGCGTCTAGCGTGACCAGTAGCAAAGCCGACCCCGTACCGGCGACGACCGCGATAACCAACGCAATGACGAGCCAACGAAGCGTGGCCGTAACCGCGCGGAAAATAGTCATCAGTGCCGCCAACCGCGAGGAGGAACTCGACACCAATTTAGAGAACGCCGCGACCGTGCGATGCATGTGCGATAAAAACCGTCACCATCCGAACGATTTCGCAATCGAATCCGTCGCGCCGACCACCACAATGTATCTCACCGCCTTGCCGACGGTGACCCACCCAAGAAACGGTGTGAACGCGACACCCAACGCACCGGCTACGAACGTGAGCGGGTCGCCGATTATCGGTAACCAAGAAAGGGACATCGAGGGTGCGCCCCATCGCCGGACCCAACGTGATGCCCGCGATTCATGTTCGCGAACTTCCTCACTCTGCCTGACCACTCCGGTCCTTTCAGAGCGTGAAGCGCGCCAACGGCGCCACCAACCGACACCGAGTCGGCCAGTTGCATAGTTCAGACAGGCCCCAACGACGTTTCCAATCGTGGCCACAACCACCAATGGAACGACTGGCAATCCGCCGATCGCTGCTCCCGCGACCACCACCTCGCTGCTCACGGGAATAATCGACCCGGCAATCACGCACGTCACGAACACCGCGAAAAGTGCCCAGATTTGTGATGTATCGCCCACGGACGCAAAGGGCTCGATCACGCCTCCGCGCCTTCTGACCATGCGAACACAAGCCGTGCACACACGGAAACCATTTTTCTCACCGGTTTGTCGCACGACGGTGGAAAGCAAACACGTAGTCACATATCACTGGAGGACAGACCGTCTTCGAGAGCAGCGACCCGAGAATACAGTCCGCTGGCAACCGGCGGAAAGTCCGTCGTTCGAACCGTACGTCCGCGCCTGCGGTGCCACGGCTAGGTTCGACTGACCGGCCAAAAGTCGAGGAGTAACGTCGCGCTTCGAGAGGAACGCCAAAGAAAGCAACCCAAGTTCGCCGACACAACAGCGTCCGCACGCGGCACCATTTCGTAAGGTCGTCTACATCGATTGCAAGATATGGGGGCAAACTCTTCCATGGGAAACACATCGCATACCGACACGATGGACGATATCAATTCGCACCAAGCGATTGATTTCGCAGCCGACCGACTCGCTCCGGATCTCGTTGACCTTAGCCATCGGATCCATGGGCATCCCGAGATCGGCTTCCAGGAGACGCTTGCCTCAGGTTGGCTGGCGGACGCGCTTGAAGCCGGCGGTTTCATGGTCGAACGCGGCGTCGGCGGGTTGGCAACAGCATTCTGTGCAACCAAACTCGGCAGCGGGCTCGGTCCGACGATCGCGGTCCTCTCTGAGTACGACGCCTTGCCAGACTTAGGTCACGCGTGCGGCCACAACATCATCGCGACATGCGGGGTAGGCGCAGGCCTTGCGATTGCGACGAGTGGGCTTGACTTCCCCGGACGCCTACTTGTTATCGGCACCCCCGCTGAAGAGGGTGGCGGGGGCAAGATCATTCTGGCCCGAAATGGCGTATTCGATGACGTCGACGCCGCCATCATGATGCACCCAGCAGCGAAGGCGATGACGCGTCGAGGCTCCCTGGCGAGCGGCCGTGTCGAGGCGACGTTTCACGGACGTGCCGCCCACGCCGCAGGATCTCCCGATCAAGGGATCAATGCGCTGGAATCGGTCATCGCCATGTTCAATGGCGTCAACGCACGTCGTCTTCACTTTCGCGCTGACGCGAGAGTTCACGGGATCGTTACCCATGGCGGCGACGCAGTCAATATCATCCCGGCACGGGCCTCTTGCGCGTGGAGCGTTCGGGCCAAAGATCGGACGTACCAGCGAACCCTCGTCGCGATTGTCCGTGAAGTCGCCGAAGCCGCCGCGCATATGACCGGCGCCACGCTTGAATGGCGAGAAACCCGTGGGTACGACAACATGGTCCCCAGTCCGGTTGTGGCGCAAACGTGTTCGGGCCATCTCAAAGCCCTCGGTTTCACAGACGTAGCGCCTGCGCCCGATGAGCGTATGGGGTCCACCGACATGGGCGACATCTCGCAGCTCATGCCGGCGCTCCACGTGTATCTGCCAATCGCTCCAGAAGGCACCCCTGGCCACTCTGTTCTCTTCCGCGAGGCTTCTGTATCGGCGCAAGCCGACGAGATTGTGGTCCTCGGTGCCAAGGTGTTGGGCCGGACAGCGTCCGATCTCCTGCGCGTACCTGGGCTATTGGACCGCGCCATCGCCGAACATCACGAAATGGTTCGGGCGGGTACCGTTGCAGGTCGGCAGGGTTGGACGGTGTGACGTCCCTCGCCAAGACCGCATGGAACCGTCCCTTGCACCCTCCGACTCAGGAAGGAATCTCCGATGGCAACCCTTCAAGTCCCGCGCCGCACGTGGGGCAAGACCGGTATTTCGATACCCGTCATCCCGTTCGGAACCCAAGGCTTCGGTAATCACTTCGGCACCGTTCACGACGACGCAGCGATTGCGTTGGTTCACCACGCAATCGATCTTGGCGTCAATCATTTTGATTGCGCGCGGTGCTACGGCGACTCGCTCCGAAAGCTTGGTCTGGCTCTGCAAGGAGTTGATCGCGCCACGGTGATCGTGAGCGCGCGCTTATGCCTCCATCGGGTACTAACGCCGCTCCAGCTAGAACACGCCGGCACGGCGGATGACGTTGTTCGAGACGTCGAGGATCAATTGAAACTTCTACACATCGACTATTTAGACGCACTCCTCTTGCACGATCCCTCGGACATGGGACCGGTCCTCGCGAAGGGAGGCGCGCTTGATGGCGCACTCCGGCTGAAGGACCGGGGCCTCGTTCGTCACGTCGGTTTCGGGATGCGTCCGCATGACTTTCATCGTCAAGCACTCAACACCGGAGCGGTGGACGTGATGTTGACCTTCTCCGACTTCAACCTGTTGCGTCGCTCCGCGGCAGAGCCGGGGGGTCTCCTTGAACTCGCGGCGTCCCACGGAGTCGGCGTCCTGAACGGCTTCTCGATCATGCGCGGTATTTTGACGGGTGCCCCAGTCGCCGAAGCGGCAGAACGAGGCCGTTGGACGAATCAAGACGACATCACACGCGCGACGGCGATGAGGCAGTGGGCAATCGAGCGCGAGGTCAGTCTTCTCGACATCGCCTTGCAGTTCTGCCTCGCGGAACTGCGCATCCATGGAAACCCGTTGGGTAACCAGAACATTGCAGAATTGGAACAGAACGTCGCGGCGGTGTCCAGGCCATTGCCCGAAGGCATCCTGAAGGAATTTATTGGAGCCGCGCTATGACCGCTCCTCGTGTGCTCATGCTCCTCGGCCAGTCGCCGGCACAGGAAGCGCAGTTCCACAATCGGCCCGAACACTGGGCGTGGTTGGCATCGCACCTTCGCGCCGCCGACTGCGCCCACCGGTTCATCACCGATGATCTTTCGGTCCTCACTCCAGAGTTCCTCTCAGGATTTGACGTCATTGTCAACGCCTCGACGGCGCTTGACCCAACAGCTGATCAGGTCGCCGCGCTTCTTGGACGCGTCCATGAAGGCGCGGGCTTTGTTGGTGTTCACGCAGCGACTGCGACATTTATTCGGTATCCCGACTACTTACACATGGTCGGCGCACGCTTTGCGAAACACGACCCTCTCAAGCACTTTACCGTGAACATTGTCGATCACTCACACCCAATCACCACGGGTCTTGAAGACTACGAACATGACGATGAACTCTATGAGTTGACCGGCGACGTTATTGACCGCACCAACATCGTCCCACTTCAAGGTGACATACACGTGTTGGCCGAGGCTGAAGGTCATCCGATGGCATACGTCAAGACCCACGGGGCCGGACGGGTCGTCTATCTCGCGTCTGGCCACGACGCGAGGTCTCTGGACAAACTCGAATTCAAGACGCTATTCACTCGGGGCGTCGCTTGGGCGGCGGGCAACCTGTAGGCGTTGCTGCGACGCAGGCGCCCTCAGGCAATGGCACATGACCTATCAGTCGGTTATCCGGGCTCTGGCCTGGCCCAACCGACTGATGCCCACACGGACTAGGTGATACCCGCGTTAGGAATGGCGACCGCGTCGCAGGCAGTGAAGCAAAGGCATCGTCCCAGACGTCATGCTTCGCTTCCCGCAACAATCAGTCCGCGAACGAATAGTGACGCCCGTGGCTCCTCGCCTCCGCGCGATCAAGAAGAAGCGACGCGAGTGCAACGTCTTCAGCAGCGATCCCTTGAGACTCAAACAAAGTAACTTCTGCGTCAGACGTGCGGCCGGGGTGCACTCCCGACACGACGCTTCCGAGCTCGACGACCCGGCTCCACTCAAAGCAACCTGAGTTCGATGCCAAGATCAGGTCGCCCGCCTCGCGACGTGCGCTTTCAATATGGTCTACCACGACGAGGTCTGCACGGGCTATCGCGGT
>CAYFLJ010000035.1:0-4684 GCA_964343985.1 uncultured Thermoflexus sp. | reverse complement strand
GAACGGTTCCAGACCCGCATCTCCCGCACGTCGGCCATCGCGGTCAGGACCGCGAGCGCCTGTGTCACCGCCTGCCCCCCTGCACCGAGGATCGCAACGACACGAGAGTTCGGACGTGCAAGAAACCGCGCTGCGACGCCTGTCGCCGCACCAGTTCGAAACCGGCCGAGCCAGTCTGCCCCAACAACGCCGCGAAGTTCGCCAGTTGAGGCACGAAAGAGCAAGACCACGAAGTTCGCACCTGACGCACCGGTGCCGTACGCCTTTAAGCCCATCGCGTCGAGTTCTGGCACCGTCGCCGCCATCACCTGCAGCGACGTGGCCACACCGCTAGAAGTTGGCGGGAACAACCGTTCGCGGGGAACGTTGCGCCCGTCCCCCGCGCCGATTGACCGGAATGCGATCGTGACGGCTTTAATCGCCAACGGCATATCCACGAGATCGCGCACGTCTGATTCTGACAAGATAATCGTCATGGTTTCTTCCGTCCGGAACTCCCGTCAGGCCAATGAATCGACGCCCCGTACCGGCTCAAACGGGTCGGGTTGGCATGACGGGCAGATGTACGTTCCACGCCCTCCCACCACAGTCCTCACGATCAACGGGGCGGTATTCAGGTCACCATCCCCGCGGGCGATACATCTGGGGCATGGCAACCCAGAACATCCGTGTGCTTCAAGGAAGTCACGCCCCAAGTCAGTCGATTCGACCAATGCGTCTCTCGGGACTTTTCGGTTTCCGCGCATGAGTGCGCCGCCCACCGGAATGGCAACGGCGAGGATATTCACAAGCTCACGGTGCAGGTCTTGCACCTCAAGCGCGCTCAGCGAACCTGCCAGCCGCCGCGGGTTGATTCGTGCTCGATAGAGTGACTCATCGGCGTAAATGTTGCCGACGCCGGCGACACACGTCTGATCAAGTAGCGCCACCTTCACGGGACGCCCCGCGCGCGCCAAGAGGCGAGCGCCAAACACCTCCGCAGTGAAGTCGTTTGCGGTGGGGTCCGGCCCGTACGACTGCGCGCTGACGAAGTGATCGACTTCCGACTCGGGCATGAGGCGTAGCCACCCAAATCTACGCTGATCGTTGAACCAAAGACGGATGTCACCGTCAAACGTGATCAAGAACCGAGTTGACGATTCTGGGAACTGCATGCTTGGGCGAGGGTATGGATGTCCGCCGACAACTCTCGCTTGCGACGGCAAATCAAGAACCAGTTGTCCGGCAATCTTCAGATGTAGCGCAAGCGCCAAGCCATTCGTCATCGTGAAAAGCAGCATCTTGCCCGCACGTTGTACGGCTTTCACCTCGCCCCCGATGACTGACGCACCGCGTAGTCCCTCAGACGGATGCCATCTCTTTTCATCGAACACGTCGAGACCGGTAATCGTCCGACCGACGATCACCGGCTCAAGGCGTCGTCTGAAACCTTCAACTTCTGGCAGCTCAGGCATCGTGATGTGAGTCTACGGATACCGGCACCACGGAATTGGAGTCGCGCGCGCCCAAGCGTCCGTGCGCACGTTACGACTTGGGGGACGGTCCGGCAGCCGAAACCGGTAGCAGCAGTCCCACCGCTCCACAAGGTAATCAGGAATCTATGAAGCAAATCTGTGTCGTCGGCACTGGCTACGTCGGCCTCGTCACCGGCACGTGCCTTGCCGACCTCGGGAACCGTGTCATCTGCCTCGACATCGACGAGGCCAAAGTCGCGCGTCTCCAGCGTGGTGAATTGACCATCTATGAACCAGGCCTCGAGGAACTGGTCGCCCGAAACGTGGCGTCCGGGCGCCTGACGTTCACAACGAGTTATGCCGAGGCGGTTCCAGAAGCCGATTTCTGCTTTATCGCGGTCAACACGCCGTCAGGTTCCGAAGGCGAAGCAGACCTCGCTCAAGTCCGCGCCGCTGCCGCGGCATTGGCGCCACATCTTAAGGACGGCGCTTTGGTCATCAACAAGTCAACGGTGCCAATCGGAACCGCTGACCGCGTAGATCACATCATTTCGACCCACCTACCGGCCGACCGGCAACACGTCCACGTCGGCGTGGTTTCGAACCCGGAGTTTCTCCGCGAGGGCAGCGCCGTTGCCGACTTCATGCGCCCTGATCGTGTGGTGTTGGGTGCTACGCGACGCGCCGACGCGGAACTGGTCGCGACGCTCTACATCAGCCTTCAAGCACCAATCCTTATCACCGACCCTCGCACCGCTGAGATGATTAAATACGCATCGAATGCGTTCCTTGCTACTAAAATCAGTTTCATTAATGAGGTGGCGTCGATTTGCGATAAGTTGGGCGCGGACGTACGCCAGGTCGCAGACGGGATGGGTCGTGACGCACGAATCGGGCGGTCGTTTCTCGATGCTGGTCTCGGATGGGGCGGCAGCTGCTTTCCGAAGGACGTGAAGGCACTCGCGCACATGGGTGCCGTTGCCGGCTGCCACCCTCTTCTCCTGCGTACCGTTATCGAAATCAATAAGGATCAGCGTCGCAAAGTCATTCAGCGACTGCGGGACACCCTAGGCAGCCTCGAGGGGGTGACCGTCGCCCTTCTCGGCTTGGCGTTCAAGCCGAATACCGACGACATGCGTGAAGCACCCGCAATTGAAATTGCGCACCTCTTACTAGGCGAAGGCGCGCACGTGCGCGCATATGACCCGGTCGCGATGGGGCGCGCCCGTGAATCGGTGCCTGAAATCCAGTATGCAACTGGTACCTACGAGGCACTCTCAGGTGCCGACGCGGCGGTGCTTGTCACCGACTGGAACGAGTTCAAAAACCTCGACCTGCACCGGGTCCGGTCAGTTCTGCATCGACCCGTCTTTATCGACGGACGCAACGTCTACGACCCGGCCGCGGCTCGCGCCGCGGGTCTTATCTATCACGCGATCGGACGCGGGAGCGGCGAAGCCGTCAAATAGCGGTGCAATCGCCGCGCCTGCCCCTCAATCGAGGCCGTGGGCACTGGACGCTTCAGGCGGGGCACTGGGGCCACTGAGTAGGTCGGCTACCGCCGACAGCAATTCACTCGGGCTGAACGGCTTGACCATGTACCGGTCTGCGCCTGATTCGACGCCACTCGCGACTTCGTGCGGCATCGCACGCGCGGACAGGAGGATGACCGGGGTCTCATTCAGCGGTGTGTCAAGTCCGCGCAATGCTCGCACCACCTCCAGACCAGTCATCACCGGCATCATTACATCCAAGATTGCAGCGTCCGGCCCTCGTTCTTTGAAGACTTCCAACGCGCGCGCGCCATTGTCTGCCTCGACCACATCATGGCCAGCGCGTTGCAGATAGATGCGAATGATCCGGCGAATATCCGGCTCGTCATCAGCGACGAGTATGCACGCCATCGTTGCCACGTCCAATGCTGCTAATGTTCAGCCTCGCGCGGAAGCTGGATTGACCACGCCGGCGAGACAATCGCACGTACCCGCCGCCGGTAATTCGGTCATCCCCAAACTAGCAGCAGGCTCACTCGCCGACTCGGCGTGAGTGACTGCAGGTACGCCCTTGGAATGCAATGTCAGTTGGCGCGAAACGGCATAACCGACAACCTCACCGCATCGGTTGCGTCCCGTGAGGTTGACGGTTAGCGGATTATCGTCCGCAACTGCACCGCTATCCGGTGAAATCAACAATGGTGATCGCGTCGTGCGCCTCACGTATCGCGCGGAGGCCTTGAGCAGCCGACTGGTGACGCGGGTCTGGCAGATACGCGTCGCGCGACGCTTCGTCCGCAAACTCCATCACGAACGCGTGTGAGTATCGTTGACCGGCGGCTTCCGGCGAATGATTTCGGCCCCAACTAAAGGCGAGCAGGCCGGGCACTTCGCCAACTAACTCGCCGAGTGATTTGAACGCGGCGCTGATCTCCGATTCCGGGACGTCTGGCCGCACTTTTACCAGCACAAGATGTTTTACTGTCACGATTAACAGTATACTGTTTGTTGAGCGAGAAGGGATCCAAAGGCAATGAGCAGTGCGCGCATCCGTGTGGGCATCACTGGGGTCAGCGGATACGGCGGGCGCGAGCTACTTCGTCTCTGCGCCGCGCACCCCGGCCTTGACGTGGTGTACGCCGGAGGTGAGTCTTCCGCCGGTCGCCACCTCGCCGAAGTAGAACCCGCGCTCATAGGTCAACCTCTGGGGGAGCGAGTCATCAGCGCGTTCGATCCCGAGCAACTTGACGGCGTTGACCTGCTCTTTGCGTCGCTGCCAACCGGTGCATCGCGTGAACCGCTCGCACGGGTGGCAGCCCGCGTAAAGGTCGTCGACGTCGGAGGCGACCACCGGTTCGTCGACGGCTGGACGTACGGCCTCACCGAACTCCCAGGCATCCGGGCAATGGTCCGAGGGGCATCACGGGTCGCTAATCCGGGTTGTTATCCGGCTGCGACCCTACTCGCGCTCGCGCCGATCATCGCGTCCGGAATCGGTGAGATCGAAGGCATCGTTGTGGACGCAAAAAGCGGCGTAAGCGGCGCCGGTCGCGGCGGACGCAGTGAATTTGGATTCGCTGAGACGAACGAAGACGTGATGCCCTATGGGCTTGAGCGCCACGCCCACGTCCCGGAGATGGTCGAGGCGATAAGCCGCCTCCAGTTCAATGACGTTGCGACACCCGCGCCAAGTCAGTCGGCCCGGGCCACGATTGCATTTACCCCTCATCTCATCCC
>CAYFLJ010000034.1:9265-12633 GCA_964343985.1 uncultured Thermoflexus sp. | reverse complement strand
ATGAACCCGGACATCTTGTCTCCGGGCGAGCGATGCGCGTCGACAAGCAATCGCAATTTCGAAGGACGACAGGGCAAGGGTGGCCGTACACACCTTGTCAGCCCGCAGATGGCCGCTGCCGCCGCCATTGCCGGCCACTTTGTTGACGTTCGGAACTGGGCAGGATAGGGGCAGACAATGGAGCCGTTCACGACCCTGACTGGCGTCGCCGCCCCACTCGACCGGGCCAACGTCGATACCGACCAGATCATCCCGAAGCAGTTCCTGAAACGCATCGAGCGCACTGGCTTCGGCCCATTTTGCTTTTTCGATTGGCGCTACAACGACGACGGATCGCCAAATCCCGACTTCATCCTCAACCAAGAGGGATATCAGTCGGCATCGATCCTGATCGCCGGTCGAAACTTTGGCTCCGGTTCGTCGCGCGAACACGCACCGTGGGCGCTTGAAGACATGGGCATCAAAGCCATTCTCGCGCCGAGTTACGCCGACATCTTCTTCAACAACTGCTTCAAGAACGGCATGCTACCGGTGGTCCTCCCCGAAGAAACGATTCGGGAATTGCTTGCCCGGGCGACGGAACGTCCGGGTTACACGCTAACCGTCGACCTCGAGCGGCAAGTCGTCGCTGATCAAGAGGGAATCGTTGCGTCATTCGACGTCGATCCGTTCCGGCGTGACTGCCTGCTCAACGGTCTCGACGACATCGGACTCACCCTGAAACATGCCGAAGCGATCGCTTCGTTCGAGCACACGCGGAATAGCGACTTGCCGTCCACAACGCCACTCACGGCGTAGACTCCCCAGTTGCCAAGACCTAGGGCGGGTTCCACACTGGCACCACGAAGGGCATCCACGATGACGACTCAGTCGACACACGACCACCAGCCGACCATCGCGGTCCTCCCCGGCGACGGCATCGGTGTCGAAGTTACCGAAGTGGGAATGCGCGTCGTTCGCGCGGTTGCCGCTCGATCAGACTGGTCGTTTCGTGCCGAGTCTGCCCTCGTTGGCGGCGCAGCCATCGATGCCACCGGGTCTGCGTTACCTCCAGATACATTGGAAATCGCATCGGGCGCCGACGCCGTCTTCTTCGGCGCTGTCGGCGGTCCAAAGTGGGACAACCCATCTGCACCTGTCAGACCGGAGCAAGGCATCCTTGGGCTTCGCAAAGCGCTCGACCTCTATGCCAATCTGCGTCCCGTCAAACTCGCTCCTAGCCTGTTAGCGCAATCTGCGCTCAAAGAAGACGTCGTTCGCGGCACCGACATGATCGTCGTCCGCGAACTTACCGGCGGCCTGTATTTCGGCAAGCCAAGTCGGCGCTGGAACAGTCCAACGGGTTGGCGAGCCGTCGATACATTGGCGTACACCGAGCAAGAAATTGAACGAGTTCTCCGGGTGAGTTTTGAGCTTGCCCGCGGTCGCCGTAAGAAGGTCACCAGCGTCGACAAAGCAAATGTCTTGACGACTGGCCGGTTCTGGCGCGAAATCGCGACACGTGTTGGCTTAGAATATCCTGATGTCCAACTTGAACACATCCTCGTGGATGCCGCGGCGATGTACCTCATTCGTCGCCCTTCGACATTTGACGTGATGGTGACCGAAAACATGTTCGGGGACATCCTTACCGACGAAGCCTCGGTTCTTGCAGGGTCGATGGGGATGCTGCCATCCGCGTCACTTGGGTCAGGTCACAACGCCGCCGGTGGAGTACATGGTCTCTATGAGCCGATTCATGGCACGGCGCTCTATACCCCGGAGGTCGTCGGTACCGGACGCGCCAACCCGCTAGCTGCGATCCTCTCCGGCGCCCTCATGCTTCGGTATTCGCTGAACCGCCCGGACGATGCCGCGGCGATTGAGGCAGCGGTCGATCATGTGCTGGCCTCCGGATACGGGACCCCCGATATCGCCGGTCCCGACACCCAGATCGTTACCACCGACCGCATGGGTGATCTTGTTATCGCTGCGCTGGGCGAAGGAAGCCCCGCTCGAATTAGCGCGCCGGCCGTGAGCTAGGCGCGTCGCACTGACGAACCGCCCCTCGCGCGCCGGCCATCAGCCTCCCCGAGTGATCGCGTCCACTCGACCGGGAACAAGCGTCCCTGAACGATTCTGAGTTTTGGGGTTGGGAGCGAGGCGGCGTACGCCGAGTTTGGCACGTTGCCGTCGCTCCCGCAGATGCCGGAGCTAACGCCCATGTCCATCCGTACTCGCGCGGTTGATCTGTACGACACGACCCTTCGCGACGGAGTCCAACGCGAAGGCCTCAGCCTCTCTCTGGACGACAAAATCAAGGTCGCCCAGCGGCTCGATCGCCTTGGCGTCCAATACATCGAAGGTGGGTATCCCGGGTCAAACGCCAGAGACCAAGAGTTCTTCGCGCGCGCCGCCACTATGCGATGGCAATCGGCGACGATCGTGGCATTTGGCTCGAGCCGCTACAAGGACAATCGCGCAGACGAAGACCCGTCACTGCGCGCGCTCGTCGATGCCGGCACGTCAGTGGTCACCATCGTCTGCAAGAACAGCGCGTCTCAGGTTCGAGATGTGCTTGGCGTGCCGCTCGCACAGAACCTCGAGATGATTGCGGATTCCGTCACGTTTCTTCGGGAGCACGGAAAGCGAGTCTTCTACGACGCCGAACACTTCTTCGATGGCTACCGGGCAGACTCTGCATATGCGATGAATTGCCTCCGGGCCGCCGCAAGCGCGGGTGCCGAAGCGCTGGTCCTCTGTGACACAAACGGCGGCACCCTTCCCCAAGACATTGCGCAGATCGTGGCGCACGTCCACGCCGAGTTTGGAGTCAAGCACGACATCGGCATCCACACCCACGACGATTGCGGCCTCGCCGTGGCCGGCGCATTGGCCGGCTTCGCTGCGGGCGCTGTGCACATTCAGGGGACGGCAAACGGCTATGGTGAACGGTGTGGAAACGCAAACCTCTGTTCGATCATCCCGACGCTCAAACTCAAGCTCGGCGTCGACTGCGTTTCCGACGAGCAGTTGCAGTCTCTGACCGACGCCTCGCGATTCGTTGCATCGATCTGCAACCTCAATCAGGATCCCCATGCGCCGTACGTTGGGGCGAGTGCCTTTGCGCACAAGGCTGGGTACCACGCCGACGCGATGCGCAAAGACCCAATGAGTTACCAGCACGTCGCGCCCGATGCTGTTGGAAACCAGAGCCGAATCCTGATCTCCGAACTCTCCGGAAAGGCCGCGATCGCATCCCGCGTAGAAGCCATGGGTTTGGAACTCGGGAATCCAGATCGCGCGCGCACCCTTGCCCTTCAAGTGAAAGAACTCGAGTCGCGCGGCTTCCAGTTCGAAGGCGCCGAGGCGTCATTCGAACTCATGGC
>CAYFLJ010000034.1:0-9165 GCA_964343985.1 uncultured Thermoflexus sp. | reverse complement strand
GATCGCAAATTGGTGGGCCAAACTGGCCACCCCCGGGCAGTGCGGTCAAGTAGGCGTCACAAACACTTGGATGTGGATCGGATCAACCACTCGGTTGAGCGCAGCAATCGTCTCGGGACGTAGTTTCGGGGTCGTTCGCGATACCGCCGTGACCGCATCAAGTAACGTCATGAATTCGTACCCAGATGGAAGTCCGTACATGCGTACGCGACCAGTTGGGACCCGGACATTCGATTCGTCGACACGACGCTCGAGAATTACCGCAGGGTCAAGTTCAACGCCGTACGCTGCCACTTCAGCTGGGTCTGTGCGCGGGTTCACAATGCGCAGGTGAATGCGATCTGTGAGCTCAGCGACCTCGTTGAGGAGCGCTTCCGTCTGCTTTCCCGTCGCAGACTCCTCTCGCCCGGGCACGAATAGCCCAGACGACGGTGCCGCGAAAACGGTGATATCGACATCGTTTTCGAGCTCGGTCTCGAGTCGCTGCTTTACGCGTGCCGCGTCGGCAGCTCGTAAAAATGGCATGGAACGTAACTCCCACCTGTCATGCACGGCGGTGACAATCGACATGAGGTCACCCGTCTCCGAACATACCATGGGCCGAAGGTGTCTGATGATCAGACGGAATTCCGGTCCCACCAGATACGGAGGGGGGCTGTGTTACCCTTTCCGACGCGTTTCAGCCTGAAAGTGGAAGCAGGAAAATTCGTGAAAGTCACTACCGAACGTCCCGAACCTGGTGTCGCCAAACTAACGGTTGAGGTGCCCCTAGACGCTTTCCAAGCGGCCTTGGACAACGCGTGGAAGCGTGTTGCCGCCCGTACGACCGTTGCCGGTTTCCGGCGTGGCAAGGCACCGCGCGCCCTCGTGGAACGGCAAGTCGACCCGCGTACAGTCGCCGACGATGCGATCAATCATCTGGTACCGGAAGCGTATGACGACGCCGTCTCGCAGCAAGGCTTGTTCCCGATTGACCGACCACAATTTTCCGTCGACGACGCTAACCTCACGAACGGTCTTGTATTTACCGCCACGGTGCCGCTTCGTCCTGAGGTCACGCTCGGTGACTACACCACCCTGACTATCGAACGTCCGAAGCTAGAGGTGACTGAAGAACAGGTCGAGAATGTCATCACTCGGTTAAAAGACAGCCGAGCAGAGTGGCTGACGGCCGATGGTGCCAAAGTTGAAGTTGGAACCATGATCCTTGCCGATATCGTGATGGATCTCGAGCCAACCGACCCCGATGGCAAGCGCAAGACCGAGCGCAAGGCATCGGAAATAATCATAGGTGAGAACGGGTTTCCTTCAGGCTTCGATGGCGGTGTAGACGGCATGGTCGCGGGCGACCACAGGTCGTTCGCAGTCATCTGGCAGGGAGTACCGACCACCCGTGAGGACGGCACGGGCGGTGTCGAAGACCGAGAAGCGCTCTTCACCGTCACCGTCCACGAGGTGCGCATCAAGCACGTCCCGGAAGTTGATGACGCTTTCGCGCACGATGTAACCGGTGGTGCGATCGGTGGCGTGGACGCACTCTTGGAAGACATCAGGCAGCGGCTTGCATTTGAAGCCACGAGACACGGTCACACGGAAGTTGAGAATCTCGCGGTGGACGCCGCAATCGCGCTATCCGAATTCGAAATCCCCAAGGCGCTTATCGATCTCGAAGCCAAGTATCTCGCAGAGGAAGAACGGGTCTCGTTGGAGCAGCGACGGATCACCGTCGAGCGATACCTTCAGTTGACTGGGCAGACTGAAGAGTCTTGGCAAGCGCAACACGTCGAGACAGCGTTACGACAAATTCGCGCGCGCTCCCTCCTTGACGCGATTGCGGAAAAGGAAGGCGTTCTCGTCTCTGACGCGGAGGTGGACGCGGAAGTGGACGCGACCATTGCGCAATATCCAAAGGATGCGCGTGAAGCACGCCGTGAACTTCGGTCTAAGGATGCTCGCCGTCGGATCGGTGCGACTTTGCGACGCCACAAGGCGATTGAGAAGTTGGTAGGTTTTGCGGGCGGGTATCCGACGCTATCGGTGACCGAAGGAGGGCCCGACGGCCATAGTCACGACGATGCGCCGGCCGATGGCGTCGGCGAAGGTTCTGTGGCCGAGTAACGTCGCGTCGGGTAACGACGATCAAACGTTGGTGCAGCTCGTACCGAGGAGACATTCTTCCATGGCGATCATTCCGTATGTCATCGAGACGACCCCGCGCGGTGAGCGGGGAATGGACATTTACTCGCGCTTGTTGCGGGACCGCATTGTGTTCGTCGGCTCAGCCATCGATGAGCAGGTTGCGAACCTCCTTGTCGCGCAACTTCTACTTCTAAAGTCAGAGGATCCCGACAAAGACATCCAGATGTACATCAACTCCCCGGGCGGGAGCATTTACGCTGGCCTCGCGATCTACGACACTATGCAGTACGTCACGAGTACCGGTAAATGCAAGATTTCGACCATTTGCTACGGCATGGCGATGAGTTTCGGAACCGTTCTGCTCGCGGGTGGCACGAAGGGCATGCGTTACGCGCTGCCGAATTCAACGGTGCACATGCACCAACCGTGGGCACAAGGTAGCCGTGGCGGGCAGGCCAGCGACATCGAAATTGAAGCGCGTGAAATTCTCCGCCTTCGCAGTCGCTTGAACGACATTCTCGCCGGGCACTCTGGTCAGCCTCTCGAACGAATCCAGCGAGATACAGACCGCGACTACTTCCTCACTGCAGACCAAGCCGTTCAGTACGGCATCATCGACGGCGTCATTGCGAGTAACACGCCGCCTCCGCCGCCGCCATCTTCGGAGGAAGGTTCGGCGGACTAAGCTGCGTTCCCACCGGTCGGTGCGGCCGGGTACCATCGACGGGACGTACGGCGCCCGGCGGCAGCACGGCTGCCGCCGGGTTTGCTTATCTAATGGGTGTTCCGATCACCTCGTTGGTGTTCGGACCAAGGTTCGAGTGAAACTGTATGGCTAGCCAACGAAACAGTCGGCTTCAATACAAGTGTTCGTTTTGCGGCAAAAGCCAAGAGCAAGTCCGGCGCCTGATTGCTGGGCCCGGTAGTGTGTACATCTGCGATGAATGCATCGAACTGTGCCGCGAGATAATTGATGAGGAAACTCCGGCACCAACGCCGAAGGCTCCGATACCGACCAACCGAGTACCAACGCCTAAGCGCATCTACGAGATGCTCAATCAATATGTTGTTGGTCAAGACCGTCCAAAAAAAGTTCTCTCTGTAGCAGTTTACAATCACTACAAGCGTATTGGAACCAGTACTCAGCTTGAGGATGTCGAGCTGCAGAAGAGCAATATTCTGCTGATTGGTCCAACGGGTACCGGAAAGACACTGCTTGCGCAGACCCTAGCGCGTATTCTCGACGTTCCGTTCTGCATTGCGGATGCAACTGCATTGACTGAGGCCGGGTATGTCGGTGAAGACGTTGAAAATATCCTATTACGATTAATCCAAGCAGCAGATTTCGACATTAGTCGTGCCGAGCGCGGCATTGTCTACATCGACGAAATCGACAAGATTGCGCGCAAGTCCGATAACCCGTCAATCACCAGAGACGTGTCCGGTGAAGGGGTGCAACAGGCCCTTCTCAAAATCATTGAGGGGACCACTGCGAATGTCCCACCGCAAGGCGGCCGCAAGCACCCCCATCAAGATTTCATCCAAATAAACACCCAGAATATTCTGTTTATCTGTGGCGGTGCGTTCGAAGGACTCGAGCGGATTGTCGCGTCACGTATCGGTTCAACTCGAGGCATAGGATTTCGGTCTTCTGGCACCGCACCTTCTGGCTCCGATGGTCCGGACGAAATCGCGCCAATCACGCAAGTCTCGATAGACGACCTTCTCAAATTTGGCCTGATTCCCGAATTTGTCGGGCGACTTCCGGTGTCCGTAAGCCTTTCTCCACTGTCGCATGGTGACTTGATTCGTATCCTTACTGAGCCAAAGAATGCGATTGTCAAACAGTATCAGAAGTTTTTCTCAATCGATAAAGTTGAGTTGTCGTTCACGCAGGACGCACTTGAAGCCGCTGCCGACTTGGCGCTGAAACAGCGAACGGGCGCACGCGGTCTTCGAACGATCATCGAGGAAGTGCTCCTCGATGTGATGTATGAAGTGCCGTCGAGATCCGATATCAAGCGGATTACGGTGAACGGGGAGACGATCTATCGGCGTGCCGAGCCAATCGTTGAGTCGCGCGCAGAGGTGACACCATTGCACACTGAAAAGTCTGCGTAATCTCTGACCTTAACGGTTCGCGTGCCAGTTTGCACAGACCTTCAGGAGCAAAACGTGGACGAAAATCGCCTTGCGTTTCGCAACGCGATGAGCCAGTGGGCATCGGGTGTGACCGTGATCACGGCTGAACACGCGGGTCGCCGGGTCGGTCTTGTGGCCAGTTCATTCACCTCAGTTTCGGCCGATCCGCCTACGGTTCTGGTTTGCATCGACAAGCGGTCCCGGTCGCTTTCCACCATCGACGCCTCGGGATCGTTTGGCGCTAACGTGCTTGCATCCACGCAAGAAGAGGCATTTCGCGTATTCGCCGGTCAAGCAGGAGACGTAGCTGACAAGTTCACGGCTTGCGGCGAGACGGTTCGCACGAAAACCACCGGCTCTCCAATCCTCGTTGAGAGCTTGGCGTGGTTTGATTGTCGGATTGTCAGACGTTACGAAGGGGGTACTTCGCACGTGATCTTGGTTGGCGAAGTCGTCGATTGCGATACCGCGTCAGCAGTGGCGCGCGCGCCGCTCGTCTACTTCGCGCGCGCGACGCGGCGCTTGGTCGACGTGTAGCGAACACAGGCACCCCATTACATTCCGGCCAATCTCCGCAAAATCGCAATGTTCGCCGCGTCAGGTCCATCGTTTTCCATGCCTGGAACTTCAAGAATCCACGGGACCGCCCGAAGCCGCGGGTGCGCGAGCATGCGGGCGAATGCAGCCTCGCCAATCAAGCCGTGACCGATGTTTTCGTGCCGGTCCTTATTCGAGGCCAACGGTACTTTGGAGTCGTTCGCGTGGATAGCAACGATCTGCACACTGGAGAGATGTTCGTCTAGATCACGTATTGTCGACGCCAATCCTTCTTCTGTCGCGATGTCATACCCACTGCCAAACAGGTGCGCCGTGTCAAGGCACAATCCCAGCCCCGGGTGATTATCCGCACCAGCGACGATTGCTGACAGTTCGGCAAACGTTTTGCCGATGGTCTTTCCGGCACCAGCGCACGTCTCAAGCGCGACCAATGGTCGGTCCGAAAGGTTTTCGGTTCGATCGAGCACTCGCCGCATCGCCGTCGCGCAACGAGTAATCGCGTCCTTTGCTTCGAGTGTCACACCCGAACCTGGATGGACCACAACAGCCGCGGCGCCAACAATCGCGCCGATTTCGAGGTGAACAATGAGCGCCTCGATCGCCTTTTCCCAATTCGCGTCGTCCGGAGACGCAAAGTTCATCAGATAGATGCCGTGGGTCACGACCGGATGCAAATCAAGTTCGGCGCAGCCCTTGCGAAAGTCATCAACCACCTTAGGCTTGGGGACCGAAGCGCGCCAACCACTCGGGTTCTGCGACCAGACCTGAATTGGGCCCCCCGGCGCACCGTTGACACCGAGCCCAATCCGACGAGCCTCACTGATCGCGCCTGCAATCCCACCCCCCAAGTGCGCGCCGATTCGGGGCGCTCCAAACACTTCCGTCATTCCGTACACTCGCTCCGTCGCTCGCCAAAGGCCCGCCTATCGCGGTCCGTCCATTGAAACGCGAGCGAAGGGACACGGGTCATGTCACCAGCTGCAGACGAGCCATTTGCGCGAATTGATGTCACACACGCGAAGGCGCTCATCGCCCAAGGCGTGTATGTGATCGACGTGCGTGAACCGAAAGAGATCGGTGAGGACGGCAAGATTCCGGGGTCGCACCTGGTACCGCTCAACACGTTTCTTGCGAATGCCGCTGACCATGTACAGGGGGATTCCATCCTCTTCTACTGCAAGGCAGGCGTTCGGAGCGCAATCGCTTGCGAGATGGCCGCTGCGATTGGTGTTCCAACCCTCTATAACCTCGAAGGCGGGATCATCGACTGGAAGAAATCCGGCGAACACGTCGAGTACCAGTGACCCAGTCGCCTGTCTCCTCGGAACTCGAAATCGCGGCCGCGCACAAGCCTCTCCGGATCGCTGTCCTCGGGTTAGGCCTGATCGGCGGTTCCGCGTCGATGGTCTGGCGCGCGGCCGGCCACTACCTCGTCGGTTGGAGCCGACGTGCCTCGACAGTTGACGTTGCCGTTACGAGAGGCATCGTTGATGAAGGCGCGCCGTCTGCCGCCGTCGCCGTCGAACGTGCAAACGTCGTAGTGCTTGCACCTCCCGTGCTCGCCATGCGCTCGCTCATGGTAGATATTTCTAGTCACCTCGCTCCTGGCGCAGTCGTAACCGATGTTGCAAGCACCAAGGAAGCGCCCGAACGGTGGGCCGCTCAGTTCCTGCCGTCTTCGACCCACTGGGTTGGAGCGCATCCGATGGCCGGCAAAGAGCTGTCCGGCATCGACCACGTCGACCCGATGCTATTTCGAGGCCGTACTTGGGTTGTCGTGCCTCCCCCTGGAGCGAATCGTAAAGCGGTCGATGTCGTTGCGAAGCTTGGCGGAGAGTTAGGTTCTCGGGTGGTTGAGATGGACGCGGAGTCACATGACGACGCAGTCGCGAACGTCAGCCACCTGCCGTTCATGGTTTCGACTGCGTTGTCGCAAACGGTGCTCGGAGACGACCGGTTCAGCGCCTGGTCCACTGTCGCTGCAACCGGGCTTCGCGACTTGACACGCCTCGCCAGTGGCGATGTGCTGATGCATCGAGACATTTGTGTGACCAATCGAGACCGCATTGCAGACGCAATGGAGCGCTTCGCCACCGAGTTCGCTGCGCTGGCGACTCAAGTCCGGTCGCTACCCAATCCGGATCATGCTTCAGGCACCACCGCACTCACGAGCATGGGTGACACGTTCGAGCGCGCCAAGGTAGACCGCGACGAATGGCTTCCACACGCGCGCTAGCATCCGTCGCGCCCCAATACATGTCCGCGGTCGGTGCGCTACCGACGGTACTCGTCGCGACCGTTGCGGACCGATGCGGCACGTGTCAGGCAAGCATCCGGGCTGGCGAACTCGCCAGAGTCGTCACATCCTCAATCCTCGAGTGCGTGAGGTGCGCTGGGATTGAAGCGATGGAGGTGCTACCGAGTGGTGACGTCGCAATGACGCGTCGCACCCAAACCCTTTCTGGACGACTCGCCGCGCTGATCGCTTGGTCGCCGAAGTCCAAGCGTTGGGAGCGCCGAGGCACCCTTGCGGAGCCCGAAGCGATCCGCGAAGCGCGTCGACAGTGCGCCGAAGACGCTGGTGCTCGCGAACGCGCCCGCGAGGTGGCCGCCGCTCGACGCGAGGGTGAGCAACAGGCGTACCTCGTGGCGTTCCGCGCGGCGGTGCTGAGGTTGTTTCCCGGATGCCCGCGTGCGGAGGCGGCGGAAATCGCGGCACACGCGTGCGAGAAGTACAGCGGTCGGGTGGGGAGAACCGCACGCGCGAAAGCCCTCGACGACGAAATGGTGCGCTTGGCAGTTATTGCGCACGTGCGTCACCTCCATACATCGTACGACGAAACCATTGATCGCACGCGCGACAAACGACGGGCGAGGTTGGCAATACGTCCGGACGTACGCGCCGTCCTCGTGGCTTGGCAAAGCGGCAAAACTGCACCTGGGGCACTCGGCTGACGCAGACGGAGCGCCGACGCTAGTATCCTCTCGGCGCAAGTAGATATCCCCGCGACGACGAGGACACGACGGCGCACACCGGACGGTTTCCAGAGAACGGCACAGCCGCTGCAAGTGCCGAACCGCAACCGACGCGCTGCCACCACCTCTGAGCCGGTACGTGAATGGCCGCTTTTCGCGAACCAGAACGTTCCCCGGTGCCACCGGTTATCAGGCGAACGAGTGCGACGGGCCGTGAGCGCCGTCGAACTTGGGTGGAACCGCGCACTTGCGGCAATGGCTTTGGGCAGGTCCCAAACGCCGCCGTGGCGTCCCAAGGCAATGAGTTTGCCGACGGCGTCCTGAGTCAGGTTTGCCTTCGGCGTTGCCCCATCTCGGGGCGCTATCCGGAGGTGTTGCGATGCCCTCGGCTGAAGCCAGCCATTCTCACGTCGACCTGTCCATCCGACGCCATTCAGCGGCGCACGTCTTGGCAGAGGCCGTCCTTGAGCTGTTCCCCGATGCCAAGTTGGGCATTGGACCGGCCGTCGAAGACGGCTTTTACTACGACTTCGATCTGCCCCGCACGCTAACGGTCGACGATCTTAACTCGATTGAAGCACGAATGCAGGCGATTCTCGCAGCAGACAAACCGTTTTCGCGTCGTGAATTGCCGCGGATCGCTGCGCTGGATCATTTCGGCGCTGCCGGCCAGACGTACAAGGTCGAATTGATTGAAGCCCTGACCAGTGGTGACGCGCTCGGCGCGCGTGACGACCTCGCCACGAGTAGCGACGCCCTCGCACTGGGGGCAACTGGCGTAAGCCTCTACCAGCAAGGTGCGTTCGAGGACCTGTGTGCCGGCCCGCACGTCGGGTCAACTGGCCAAATCGGCGCCGTCAAGCTCCTCCGCGTCGCTGGTGCGTACTGGCGCGGCGACGAGAAGCGCGCACAATTGCAGCGGATCTACGGCACGGCTTGGGCGACGCAAGCCGACCTCGATGCGTATCTCTGGCGCCTAGAGGAGGCACGCAAGCGCGACCATCGACGCCTTGGCACCGACCTTGGCCTATTTCAGTTCAGCGACCAAGTCGGCGCGGGATTGCCGATCTGGGGCGAAGACGGTGCCTTATTGCGGTCCATCGTTGAAGACTTCTGGAAGGTCGAACATCGCGCCGCCGGCTATCAATATGTGTATTCCCCGCAGATCGGTTTAACTGATTTGTGGCACACCTCCGGCCACATGTCTTTTTACCGAGAGAATATGTACGCACCCATCAAGATGGATGAGCAAGAGTTCATGCTGAAGCCGATGAACTGCCCGTTCCACTTGCAGGTGTACAAGCGACGGACGCGCTCATATCGTGAGTTGCCGCTCCGGTTCAACGAACT
>CAYFLJ010000033.1:0-12772 GCA_964343985.1 uncultured Thermoflexus sp. | reverse complement strand
CTGCGACGCACGTGGCAACTGATGGTCCGTGCGCTCATCATCGGGGTGCTCCCCATCGTGGGACTGCGCGGCCTGGAAACCGGTGATGCGTTCGCGGCGGCGCCTCGCGTCGTCGTGGCGTTGCGTGCTGGTGGCGCAGCTTCCGCCCGGGTATCCGTTGGTCAGACCCTCGCGGTCGACGTCGTGGCCACAACCACCGCGGCGATTGACGCTGCGCGGGTCACGGTGTTTGCCGAACCTACATACCTCCGATTTGACGGAGGCGGGGGGGCGACTGCATTCCCGTTACTCACCGGAGTTTCGAACGGGAACGAAATGGGGCGGGTACGCCTGGATATTGCGCGCGCATTGGCGCCTTGGCCATCAGGAACCGTGACCCTTGGGACGATGCGATTCATCGCTGAAGCGGAAGGCGCGACGATGCTGACTGTCGTGACGACCGGTAACGAACGGACCCGCGTCGCGGGCAATCGCGAAGAGCTCACGCTCGTAACCACTTCGTTCGCCGTGGTGATTGGTGACCCCGTGCCGACCGCCACGCCTCAGCTCGTGCCGACCGCGGTGCCCGCGGTGCTGCCCCTCGCACCGGTCGCTTGGCGTCCAAGCGCACCGAGTGGCGCGTCGGGGTCTTCCGCCGTGTCTGCTGGTATTTCGGGAGCCGATGTTCCCATGCGAGCGCCTGCAATCCTCACACCGGACGCATTGCACAGTGAGCCGGTGCCGACCTTTGCGCAGAGCGGATGGGTCGGTTACCCGGGAGCATCACAAGTATCGGCGGCAAGCGTGATCCCGTCTGGCTTTGAGCCAGATGCGCGTCCCGTTGCACCCGCTTTCGCGGAGTTCTATGCCGGCGCTTCGGGGATGCGACTTCTCGGCCGACCGATGGGCGCTGTGATGGAACGCGGTGGGATACCTGTGCAGTACTTTGAGAAGGGCCGCCTCGAACTGCATCAGGACGCTCCCGACGGGTGGAAGTTTCAACTCGGACTACTCGTCGATGAATTGGCACGGGTATTTGCACTCGTACCACTGGGCGGTGACACCAGCACGTTGACGTACGCCGACGTCGCACGTCTATCGGTCGCGACGCGTCGGGTCTCGCCTCCGGATGGGTTTAGCGGTGGGGTCGCAGAGTTGCCGGACGGAAGCACCTTTGTGCCATTCGATGCCGCGCTTGCCGTCGGCCCCGGGCACATTGTGCCCGGAAATTTCTGGCGCTTTCTCAATGACCCGACTGTCTTCCCCGGCGGGTGGCTGCACGATGCGGGCTTGCCGGTAACTCCCGTTGCGGAAGCCGTTGTCACGAAAGGCGCGGTCACGCGAACGATTCTCGTCCAAGCGTTTCAGCGAACTATTCTCACGTTCGATCCACTGAATCCGTCGGACTACGTGGTTGAGTGCGCAAATGCTGGCACCGACTACTTGCGCGCGATTGGTCCCGGGTGACGGGTCGAGGCTATTTGCGTCGCGCTTGCACGGAGGAACTGTGATGGTCCATGGTTGGGCATGATCATTTCTCAGACACCCCTACGCGTGAGTTTTCTCGGGGGTGGGACCGATTTTCCGGCGTACTACGCGGCGCCTGGAAATCCGCGTGGTGGGGCAGTTACCGGTGTGGCGATTGACAAATCGGTCTATGTCATTGTCAAGCAGCGGTTCGATGATCGAATTTACGTGAACTACTCACGTAAAGAAATTGTTGACACCATTGACGACCTTACGCACGGATTAGTTCGTGAAACCATGCGCATGACCGGCGTGACGCACGGCGTGGAGATCACCACGTTAGCCGATGTCCCATCGGAAGGGAGTGGCTTGGGCTCCTCAAGCGCAATCACGGTAGGGCTCTTGAATGCGCTTTGGGCGCACCAAGGCGAGAGTTTTACGGCTGGCGAATTGGCGGCGCAGGCAAACCGAATTGAACTCGAAATCCTAAGACGACCGATGGGGGTTCAAGACGCGTACCTTGCGGCGCTTGGCGGTATCCGGCACATCACGTTTGGCCCGCGAGACCCAAGCGCGGTGCGGTGGACGCTCGTCGACCTGCCTCGCGAGGACGTGACGCGACTCTGCGCGAACCTCATGCTGTTCTATACGAACAAGACACGTAATAGTTCAACGATACTTGAAACTCAGGCGGCAAACATCGCGGATCGTTCGGTGGTGCTTGACGGATTGCGGGCGTTGGCGGATGAGGGGGCGCGACGGATAGAGGCCCGCGATTTTGACGGGTTCGGCGAACTTCTCCACGATGGGTGGATGCTCAAGACTCGCCTCGCTGACGGGATCACTGACTCCGTGGTCGATGCTCTCTACGAGCGCGCTCGTCACGCCGGTGCCATCGGCGGGAAGATTGCGGGCGCAGGTGGCGGTGGATTCCTGCTCCTCTATGTGCCATTGAGTGCGCAGGAGGCAGTGCGCACGTCAATCGGTCGTGAGCTTCGCGAGATGCCCTTTCGATTTGATCGTTACGGCACACGCATTGTCTTCAATTCACGGCGTGACCCGTACTACTGACCCGACCGGCAGCGAAGAGGCAAACGTTGCCCCCACTGTGCCGTGCCCCATCGCTATAATTAACATGCCAGAAAGCATAGAGACGTGGAAGGAGTATCACCATGAGAATTGGTTGGATTGGAGCAGCCGCAGGATTAGCGGCCGTTGGCGCGGTAGTTGCTGCGCGGAAGTTGTTCGCGACCGACGATGACGCCTCCAGTTTCGATGTTGGAGCTCCGATGGGACCGCGACGGGAAGGGTTGGACCCGACCCTTCTCGAAATATTGGCCTGCCCAGACGACAAACAGCCAGTGATTTATCAGCGCGAAGGCGACGCGGAGCGATTGACGTGCACGTCTTGCGGCAAGCGATATCCCGTTCGCGATGGGATTCCGGTGATGCTCATCGATGAGGCCACGACCGGCCCGGTCCCAACCACGGCGGAGATCGACGCGGCAATCGCCGTGAGAGGCGAAGGCAAGCCGGCGATCATCGGAGCACCAAGGGCGAGTTCTAGCGTCGTGCCTGCGCCCGACGCGCCGAACGACCTTGACGCAAAGGCGATCTAGGCGCGCCTCCCAAGCGCCTCGCCACTTGTCTCCGGTTCGGGCCGCCCTTCATCTGTCGGTTACATTCTTCGCATGGCTCGCGAATATCTCGGCACACTCAGCCGTGAAGATCCCGTCTGCGCAATTTTGACTGGGCAGGTTTTGCCAAAGCTTGGCGTTAATGCGTCGTCCCAGAAATTTCGGGTATATCGGCTCGGCGGCTCGAACGCGGTCTTCGAGTACGAACACCGAGACAGCGGACGTCGCGTTATCGGAAAGTTTTACGGAGCCGCGTCTCATGAGCCGTCGACGAAGGCGATCATCCGGATGTGGCGAGAGTTCCGCGCACTCGACCGCATGCAGCGCATTGGGATGCAGGGGTATCCGCACCATGTGGCTCGGGCGTTGGCGGCGGCCCCGGATCATGGCGGGGCAATTTTCCTTGAGCATCTCGACGGCGAAACACTCGGTACCGCACTTGACGGCGTGTCGCGTGGACAACTCCCCGCGCCCGTCTTATACGACCGCCTTACTGCGCTCGCCTACTTCCTTGCAACGATGCACAATCGCACCGTCCGTGATGATCTTGTCGACTTTGATGACGACGTGAAGTACCTAAAGAAATTGGCTGAAGGTCTTCGGGAACACAAGCACATTAGCGATGGGCGTCTCCGTGAGTTTGAGCATCTGACTGAGCGGTGGGAAGACTATTCGCCAATGTGGCAGGACCGCCAAGTGTGCTTGCATGGCGATGCGACACCCGCGAACTTCCTCTTTACCGACGGGCTCTGGGTTGGGGGCATCGACTTTGAACGGAGCCACTACGGCGATCGAGTTTTCGACGTTGGTCGTATTGCCGGCGAAATCCAACACCACTTTATGATCCACCAAGGTAGCCGCGCGGCTGCGGAACCCTTTATCGGTCACTTTTTGTGGGAGTATGCGTGCCACTTCCCGGATCGGAAACTCGCTTTTGACCACATATGCAAGCGCGTTCCATTCCAAGTTGCGACGACGCTCCTTCGCATCGCGCGTAACCCTTGGATTTCTTCGGAGTATCGAGTGCAACTCATCGCGTCTGCGCGTGACGCTCTAGCGTCGCGATGAGATGAGGCGGACGAGACCCGTTTTGAGTGACGACGAGGATTTGGCTCGTCTAACCAGTAGTGCGCAACCGCACTCGTTCCGTGCAAACCTGCGGCGTGGCACATGATTTCACTTTTGCGTGGCGGGTTGATGAGAAACGGCACACGTGAGTCTGAGAGAGTGATCCGCTAATGGACGTGGCAACCGTTCCGCTAGTTCGAGTTCCACCGCTCGGTGCTCCGGTCGACGCGGTGATTTTTGACATAAACGGCACAATAGTTGATATCGAGACTGAGGAGTGGGGGCGCACGACTCTGCGCCAGATCAGCCGATATCTCAGTTACCACGGTATTGCGTGCAGCACATCCGAACTTGTCGAACTCGTCAGGGGCGGCGTCAAACGACAGGTGGAGTCGAGTTCCGAGCAGTATCCGGAGTTTGACGCCGTCGCGCTTTGGCGAACCGCGATTGATGTACTGACCGCAGGCGACCGAGCGGATCAAGACAGCCGTCTGCCAACTCCCGCTTGGGCACATGCAATCATGTCGGACCCTGATTTGCCCCTGCATTTGGCGCAACTTCAACGAGCGCTATCACGTCGTCGACTTCGCCCATATCCAGAAGTCGAAGAAGTACTGGAGGCCCTTCGTCCAAAGTATAAATTGGCCATTGTGTCCGACGCTCAGAAAGCGTATGCGCGCCATGAACTGGCGGAGGCCGGCCTAACCGACTACTTTGATGCGATCGTGGTTTCTGGTGAACTTGGATATCGAAAGCCTGATCCGCGGATTTTCCGCGCCGCGCTCACGGCGGTCGGGACAACCGCCGACCGTGCGATATTTGTCGGAAATGACATGCATCGCGACGTGTACGGCCCCGCACAATTAGGAATGCGTACGATCTTTACTCCAACGCGTTTTGGCGACAAGGATTATCCGGGCGCAAAGCCAGACTACGTCGCACACAACTTTGGCGAAGTGTTGGATGGAGTTCGACGTCTCGCGGGACGCTAAGGCGCTTGCGCCCTGCCCCGAGTGACGCGGCCGTCTGCCCGTTCGCGACCCAACGGGGCATCGAGTCGGCGCCGTGCCGACTTCCGGCAATTTCGTGGGGAGACCGCGGTTTCAGCTACCGACCGGCGCCCCTTCCCAAGCCTCGCGGCCCGGGAGTGTTGCGTCTCTCATGGGTCGACCGAATGCGGGCCGGCCGTATCGAGCACCGCCGCATTACCTCTACCTACGGCCGTGTCGAGCCATTCTGGAGGATGTAGCTGACGGCGGCGTACAGGTTTGGTGCCGTGGCGACTAGCCCGACCATCTGAGCGCTTACGACGGGCGTGGCCTCCGAGTTTTCAATATCCGGTAAGCCGAGACGCTTTGCGCTGCGTCGCCCTTCGCCCGTCGCGACGAGTATCGTGCGGCATCCAGCGTCGCGACCGGCTTCGAGGTCGGTTACGTTGTCTCCAATGAATGTCGACGAGTCCAGTCGCACGTGGAACTGGTTCGCCAATGTAAACAGCATTCCGGGCTTTGGCTTTCGGCACGGGCACCCCGCCTCTGGGGAGTGGGGGCAATGGATGATCGCGTCGAGGCGCCCACCACTTTTGTAAATGGCCTCTGCCATCTGATCGTGAATCGCTTCGAGCGCCGTTGCGCTGATAAAGCCTCTGCCAACCCCCCCTTGGTTCGTGACGATAAATGTGGGCACACCCGCCTGCCGAAGCGCCACAAACGTTTCTAGCGCATTTGGCAGAAACGAGAAGTCTTGCCACGAATGGACGTACTTGCCCGTCTGTTGCGTGTTGACGACACCGTCACGGTCGATACATACCGCTGCCTCCGCCGCGGCGGGCCCGGCGTATGCGACGACGTGGGAGACGATTGGGAAAGCAATTTCGACGTTCGACATCACCTCTAAGAACGGCGAGAGGGTTCAGAGAATCCCGCCGCGCACGAAGATGGAATCGCGGGGGACTACCTTCGCGAGTCCAGCAACGCTGGTTCGCCTGTGGGTGATGGAGACCCGCCCGGCACAAATGCCGGACGCCAAGGAGGGCAGCATGGTCGAAGTTTCTAGGGCGCCGTTCCGCGCTCTGCATGGAGGGTCAGACCCGCCACCATCCGCAACGAGCGGCGTCGCACGTGGGCAACGCACCGTCGCCGGACCGGCGCAGGCAGCACGCGTCGCCGCATTGGCCAGTTTGGTACGGAGCGGGCAGTACCGGGTACCCGGAAGTCACGCTGACGGGTCTCCGCTTCGCGCGTACCGAACGGTGAACGCGTCGGCGTAGCCGGTCGATTCCTTCGCGTCGTTGTCAGTCGACCCCTCTCTTGCGGCTGCGAGAGAGGGGTTTTGCGTCTTGCCGACCGAAGTCACGAACCACGAGAAGTAGGTACGGAAACCCTAAGAAAGTACATTTCCCAGAGACCGACCGCAGTCCAAGTCGTCGCGTCACGAGTGGGTGAGCGTTTCGATGTACTTCTCGGCAGCGAGCGCGGCGGTAGTTGCGTCGCCGACCGCCGTCGTGACCTGGCGCGCGAGTTGCGCGCGCACATCCCCAGCCGCGTAGATGCCAGGTATCCCCGTCTCCATGTTTGCATTCGTGATCACGTGACCGCCGTGGTCGCGCGTCACGCCAGTATCGGCCAGAATGTCGCCGTTTGGTTTGAACCCAATGAAGACGAAGACGCCCCCGACTTCCAACGCCGTGGTTTCGCCGGTCACCACGTTCCGAATCCGTACGCCGTTGACTGCGTGATCGCCAGTGATCTCCTCGACCACCGAGTTCCAAACCACTGACGCTTTCGGATTGTTGAAAAACCGGTCTTGAAGGATCTTCTGCGCTCGTAATTGATCTCGCCGGTGAATGAGGATCACTTTCGACGCATATTTCGTGAGGTAGGAGGCCTCTTCCACTGCGGCGTCGCCTCCGCCAACGACAGCGAGGACGCGTCCATTAAAAAAAGGGCCATCGCAGACGGCGCAATAAGAAACGCCTCGAGCATTGAGGCGCTCTTCTCCGGGCACGTCGAGTTTTACTGGGCTGCCTCCCGCCGTAAGGATCACGGCTTTGGCGCGATAGATTCGGTCAAGGGTCTCCACGACCTTTACCTCCCCGGACACGCCCGTGGACCGGACGGCCGTGACATCAGCCATGGTGACCTCTGCGCCGAAGTGTTCAGCCTGTTCTTGCATCAGTCTTGCCAATTCGCTGCCCTCAATTGAGAGGAAGCCGGGATAGTCTTCAATGAGATGGGTGTTGATGATTTGCCCACCAGGCATGCCCTTATCGAAAACAATCGTCTTGAGATTTGCTCGAGCTGCGTACAGACCGGCGCAGAGGCCGGCGGGCCCGGCACCCACGACCGCGATGTCATAGTCGTACTGCGGCTGTTCACTCACTGCTTCGTACCTTTCGAGGGGTGCCAAATACGTCCAGATCACATCCGTGGTGCGCGCAAGCACGCCCGGGCTTTGGTCGCCACGAGCGATAGCCTCGCGGACAGCGTTCCGAGCGGATTCTCTCGATTTCGGGTGGTATACCGGACGGCTTAGGAGACCGTACAAGTATGGGCGCTGACCGGATCCGGCTTGATGGCATGGCGTTTTACGGATTCCACGGCGTTGATCCTGCCGAAAAGGCACTCGGTCAAAGGTTTATTGTTGACCTCGCCGTCGAGCGGGACCTCCGTAAGCCCGGGCGAACCGACTCCGTGAGCGACACGGTCAGCTATGCAACGCTGTTCAAGCTCACGCGGGCGGTTGTTGAGGGTCCAAGTCGCGACCTCATCGAGGCGGTTGCGGAGGGCATTGCAGAGGCCGTCAGCCGCGCGTTTCCGGAACTCGACCTTGTTGCGGTGCGGGTGCGCAAGCCTGGCGCGCCAGTTCGCGGCAGCGTCTTCGACTGTGCTTCCGTCGAGATCACGCGTATCCCACGGATCGACTACCCATGACCGGTCTGCCGGCGTACGCTGTCCGGACCGTTCGTCCTCATGACGAACGGGGCCTAATGCGAGATTTGAGTGCGTTAGGAATGAGCGCCACCGAGGCGTTCCAAGCGGTGCGACGGGCGAGTGGTCGCACCATCCGCTTCGATGCCCTGCCGCCCGATGTGGCCGCAATCGTTCTGCGGGAGTTTGTCGCGATAGGTGGCGTGGCGGCGTCTGGTCCTAGTGCCTATCGGGACGCCACCAACCGCACCGCGCTTGATGTCGTCGCGATCGGCACCGCTGGGCAGCTTGAGACGCTTGCCTCCCGCCTGCGCCCCCAGCTCCCTCCCTCTGCGCCGGGCAAGCGGGAAGCCTCGATGGGAGACACGAAGGGAACCGCTATTGCGGATGCGATCAACCGCGCCCTGGTGACCGCTACGTGGGGTGCCGGCACCTTACGGTGTGGTGAGCATCGCTTGGACCTTACGCGTCGCGTCGCGGTCATGGGCATTCTCAATGTGACGCCAGACAGCTTTCACGACGGCGGCCGATACGTTGACCCGCAGCGCGCCGTGGAACGCGGGCTTGCCATGGTTGAAGAAGGCGCCGACCTTATCGACGTGGGGGGTGATAGCGCGTCTGGCGAGGCCGCGGAGATTGACGCCGCTGAGGAGATTCGGCGCATCCTACCCGTTGTCCACGCGTTGGCTTCACGCCTCACGGTACCCGTGGCGATCGACACCCATCGTTCGGAAACCGCACGCGCCGCGCTCGATGCTGGCGCTTCACTCGTAAATGACATCACTGGCCTCGCCGACGCGAATATGGCACGCGTCATCGCGGATGGAGGCGCGGGCGTGTGCGTCATGCACATTAAGGGCGTGCCGAAGCAGTTTCCTCCTGATTGGCACTACCGAAGTGTCATGGGCGACATCCTGCGGTTCCTTGAGACACGGACGGCGGTTGCGCTGGATGCAGGTATCCCGCCTGAGCGAATCTGTGTCGACCCAGGCATCGAGTTCGGCAAGCTGATCGGTCAGGATCTGGAGATCTTCCGGCGTCTAGACGAACTCCACGCCCTCGGGTTCCCAATCCTGCTTGCCGCGTCGCGTAAGACGTTGATCGGCAACATTCTTGGACGATTACCGAGTACCGAGCGGCTCGAAGGGACCGCCGCCGTGAACGCGTACGCGATCACCCGTGGTGCGAGGATCATCCGCGTCCACGACGTGCGCGCAATGGCACGAGTCGCGCGCATGACCGAAGCGCTGATTGGGATGACGATCGATGGCACACCCATGGAACGGTGTCGCGCCGATGGGACGATCGTCGATGAGTCTGAGCTGCAAGCAGCAGCTGACGGTTAGTGCCTGCCCGAGAACGTCGCTCACCCCCGCACCCTCCGGAGAATGGGCCTTTCGCCCATCTCTCTCCGCTGCGAAGGAAGAGTTGCTCTCTCACCTCCCGCAGACGGACCAGGAAGGGCAGGTGTGCTCGCGGGCCATGGGAAGCCTTCGTATGCGGAGTGCTGCCACGGGAGAGGGGACGATAGTCGACCCGGGATCATGTGTCCCAACACATTCACCGAGCGGTTCTCGGAAGGTGTCCCGATTGGGCGCTGACAGGCGTTGCGCGACGCTCTGGCCCACCGACTAGGAGTGCTGGCACCTTCGCCGACCCGGTTTAGCTATCGAGGCCGTCACGTTCCGCGGACGCCCTCGCGACGCCAACGCCGTGGAACGGGCGAAAAGCCGCTTCGCCGGTCTCGGGCGAGACAAGCGCAGTTCGTAGCCTTGAGCGAGTTCGTACAGGTAGGGCTTACTGGAACAACATAGGGTAGGGGAACTAGTTGGGACCGATGGATTCCGGGTGCCCGCTTACCTTGAGACCGGCAGAACGATGTGACAGGAGAGCTTCCTACGGGGCGAGGACGGACCCGTAGGTATCCCGATATATCTCTGTCGACGTGGCGATGACCGTGACATAGGCCCGCGTTTCGCCGTACGGAATCGCTGCGACAAACTGATCGGGATCGCCGTCCCAGTTCCCGCCGATCCACTTGCGTACCGCGGCTGGCCCGGCGTTGTACGCCGCCGTCGCGTATAGAACGTTCTCGCGAAAGTCTTTCAAGAGCGACGACAAGTAGCGCGCGCCAAACGGGATTGCCACGTATGGGTGGAACAGGTCGTCCCACGACCAGTTCGGCCAACCAAGCTCGCGCGCAATCGCCGCTGCCGTCGGACGGATGAATTGCGTGAGTCCGCGCGCGCTTGCCGTCGATTCCGCACGCGGGTTGAACCAACTTTCTTGCTTCATGAGCGCCAATAGCAGATACGGGTCGATGCCTTCCCGCGCGGCGCTGTCGCCGACGAGACGCGCGTAAGCGAGCGGATACGCCAGCTTTCGAACCACCGCAGGCAACGCAAGGGTTGAGGTATAGCCCGCGTCCTCTAGGATCCGGATCAGGCGGTGACCGAGCGTCATTGAGAAGCCAATGTGCCCGCCCTCACGAAGTCGGCTCGCCACGGCGGCGACCGTGTCAGGGGTGTACGTCCGAAGCTGGCAGAGCTCTCTCGCGGCGTCTTCTGACTCTGGCAACAGCCCACTCGCCAATAGGGCGTCGAGGCGACCGACGGCGCGTGCCATGTCCGGTGCTGACCAGATGTTTTCGGTGTCAGCGCCTCGGCCCGGCTCCCAAGAGAGAGCCAGACCTAGGTTGCTCGAGTCGGCGGACGAGATTGGCGATGGAGAGCCGGCCGCCTCGGTCGCGAGCTGCGAGCGGGCTTGGGACGCGCTTTTCGAGTTGGTCGGACCAAACGCTTCGCTCGAGGCCTCACGAGCGGGGCGATGGCTGCCTGTGGGAGACGCCGACGCGTCGGCACGCGACGACCCGCGCGCGGACGAGTTGCTGCGCAACCACGCGTGCCACTCCGACCAGTCCGCGTCCGTGATTGCGCCAGTGGCGACGAATGCCTCGGTGCCGTTCGGTGCGGAAGGCGGCTTGCGACGCAGGATGTGCCGTGCGCGAACGGTGTGGAAACCGACAGGGCCGATGTCAGCAGCGAGGTTCATCGCGCGGGTGCCACCGACAACGTCGCCGAGGCCCGGCAGCAGCCTTCCCAGCAGGTAATTGGCCTGCCCCGCCTCACGAGTATCTGGGAATGTCTCTGCGACGCGCCGTAGTCGCATCACCGCGCCGTCGAGGTCCCCGGCGGCACGTCGACGCTCCGCTGCCTCCCAAAGTGCTCGTGCACCCCACCGCGAGCCGCCGGCAGGGACGCCGCCATCGTCGAGCAGTTGGCCAGCCAGCGGTTCTCCTAGGGCATTGGCCGCAATGCCTCGGAGCGCGCGTGCGACGGCAATACCGGGATCGTCGGGAGCGTTCGCCAGGAGCCAAGCGGTTGCGTCTCGCACGGCTTCCCACTTCGCGTTTGCCGCGGCGACGGTGGCGCGCACGATCGCGGGCACGCGGGTTGCGCCGAGTTCGTTGACGGCCTGCCAGGCGATCGCAGTTTCGGGCCACGCGTCCAGGATTTGCCAACGAAGTGCGTCAGCACGCGCGGCGTCACCCGTGGCAAGGGAGGCCGAAGCGAGGTGCCAGGCTGCCTGCGCGACGTCTTCGGGCAGTCGGCCAACGCCGGTCGCCGCATCGAGCGCCGTGGCTGCGAGTTCAACGACGTTTGCCGAGTCCCGCACGTGAATGGCTTGAGTGCGCGCCGATTCGGCCACAAGGAGGCGCGCTGCAGACGGTGTATCGGGGAGGGTCGATTCAATGAGCGCCGTAACAAGCTCGGTGCGTGCTTCTTCCAAACGACCGAGTGACCGCAAGTGCGCGGCGGTTCGCACGCGAACTGCGTCGGAACACGGGACCGCGCCGACGTAGAGCACTTCGTGCCAGGCAGGAATCGCAGCCTCACGTATGTCCGGCCTGCGAGAAGACTGCATCGAGACGGCAAGCATGATGCGCGCAACGAACTGCTGCGGATGAGTTGGATACGTGTCAATCCACTCACTGAGCTGATCGATTGCGTCGTCGTGGCTACCATCGGCGATGAGGGCCTGACACGCACCGAGCGAGGCCTTGGCGCGTGCGTCATCGTTTGCCGCGGTTCGGACTGCGGTGCGAAACGCCAAATAGGCGTTCCGGTAGTCGCCACCGAGGAGCGCCAACCTGCCAGTGTCGAAATCGTCGAGGGAAGGCGCAGCGTGCGGGGGAATAGTCTGACGCAGTACCTGATCCGCCGAAGTCGAGGGCACGCGCTCGACCGGGTCTGCAGCAGTACTCGCAGATGGCCAGCCAAAAGCCACGAGTGAGGTGAGAACGGCACGACGCGCGAAACCGCGGTTCAATTCGGCTCGTGCGTTGAGGGTCTGGGAGGTGCTCATTCGCACCTCCCGGTTTCAGGCTGCCGTAACGCTAGGACGCTTGGTAGCAGGCACGATGGTAATGCGCCATTTTGCGCCCTGGCATCTGCATTACGGGCAGGTGCTCCTTGATGATGATTGGCTTGCTGCAAAGCAGGCACGTATGTCCGCTTGGGCGGTTGCCCGCTTCGCGGTCGAAGATTGTCGACGACCGCGCGGTCTTGCCGAGACCACCTTTGGTTCCTTTGCTGCCTGCCATGTTCAAGATTCCTTACTGGGACGGTACGTATCGGATGAATGGTAACAGCGTGGACGCGAAAGAACCCGATGAGGCCGGTGTTACACTCA
>CAYFLJ010000032.1:0-12838 GCA_964343985.1 uncultured Thermoflexus sp. | reverse complement strand
GCCGCCTGACGAGAGGAAAGGTCGGCGAGAGCGACGTCGGCGCCGGCGCGGGCCAGTGCGACGACGATCGCCGCCCCGAGCCCACCGGTTGCCCCGGTGACGAATGCGATCTGGCCGTCGAGACGAAACGGCGAGTCCTCGATGGGGGCCTGCGTCACCGGCCCTTCAACCCCATGCCCCACGAACGCATGTTATTGATGCTTGTGCGAACGCACTCGGCCATCGGCCGGTCTCCGGCATCTTGCTCCACGCAGTGCCATTCAACGCCGCCGGCATCGGCGGCGTCAAGGATGCTTGGCCAGTCGAGGATGCCCGCGCCGACCTCGGCGAAGGTGCGACGGTCGTCGGCGGTCATGTCCTTGCAGTGAATGATCGGGATGCGACCGGCGTGGGCGCGTAGAGCCGCGACGGGGTCCGCGCCGCCCTTGGTGATCCAGAACACGTCTGGCTCAAAGCAGACGTTTGCCGGATCGGTCTCGCCAATCACAATGTCGATACCTGTAAGGTGCGGAGCATCTGCGATCGGCGCGTACTCGAAATCATGGTTGTGATAGCCGAAGGTGAACCCGCGTTCGCGACACCGGGCGCCGATCTGATTGAGGGAGGCGGCGGCCTGACGCCAACCGGCGAGGTCGTGGCGACGGGCGGGCATCAGATATGGCGCGTAAATCCAGTGGTTGCCGATTTCGCCGTTGAAGTCGAGTTCGCGGTCGAGATCGGTCTCGAGGCTCTCAAGGGCGACGTGAGTACCGGCCGGTTTGACTCCGGCGTCAGCGAGTAAGGACCGCATCGCAGACGCATCGAGGCCGGCGTAGGAGTAAAACTGCACGCCGTCGTAGCCCATCTCGCCGACTTGGTGAATAGTGGCGCGAAACGTTTCAGCGTCAGTGATCTGCGCCCGAAGGGTGTACAGCTGCAGGGCGACGGGCAGGGCACGGCGAGATCCGGTCACGGGTCACGACCTTTCGGCGGCGCGCCGTGCCCGACGAGGCACGAGGCGCACCACGCCACCCCGTGCACCACCCCGCCGGATGGGCGCTACCAGATGGGCGACTATACCCGGACAGGCCAAGGTAGGTACCCTCCACGCTACACATGCCCCGGATGGCCGGGGCCGCATGAGACTGAGAGGCATCTGGGATGGAGCGGATTCGCGTCGGGACTATTGGCAGCGGTGGAATTGTGCAGGCAGTTCATATTCCACAACTCCTGTCTCACGGCAAAGTCGATTTCGTCTGGTGCGCTGACGTTGATGAAGCGACCGCGCGCACGGCTGCGGGGAAGTCCGGCGCCCAAACATGGGGGACGGACTATCGACAACTATTGCGTGACCATCCCGTTGATGCGGTAACGATCGGCACGACACACGTCGCGCACTACGACGCCGTGATGGCGGCGCTAGAGGCGGGCGTACACGTCTGCTGCGAGAAGCCGCTGGCAATGAACCTCGCAGAGGCCGAGGCGATGGCTGGCGAGGCAAAGCGTCGCGGGGTGATCACCTTCGTGCCGTTCTCGTACTGGTTCGTACCGGCCGCGCGCCTCCTCAAGGACCTGATTGATGAGGGCTTCTTGGGGCGCCTGACGCACGTAAACGGGTACTACGGGCAGGGGAATGCCTTTGGTGACGCACCGATGCGGTGGCGCTTCCAGAAGGCCATCGCAGGCAGCGGCGCACTCGGCGACCTCGGATCCCATCTGATCTCGCTAACCCATCTGTGGGGTGGTCGCATCGTTCGATTGACCGCGCACATGAAAACCTTTGTGCACGACCGCGTGATCGAGGGCACAAACGATCGCGCGCCAGTCGATGTTGATGACGACGTGCAGGTGATTGGCGAGCTCGAAAACGGCGCCCTGATCAATCTCTCGGCGTCACGCACATACGCCGGGCGCGCCAACTTCCAACGAGTGGAAGTGAGTGGCTTCGAGGGTGGGGCGGTCTACGACAACACGCATCGTTCCCAGATTGACGTCTGCCTTGGGGCACCGTGGACCCGGTGGAACCAGTGGACAACCATGCAGGCGCTGCCCCGCCATCACCTGACTCAGATGCACGTGTTCGCAGACGCCATTCTGGCCGGCACGGCACCGGAGTCGGTGCTGCCGAACTTTCAGGTGGGTCTCGAGGTGCAACGGGTGATGGATGCGATTGAGCGGTCGGCCACGTCTGGCCAGTGGGTCGAGTTGTAGGCCCCCGGAGGTGCGCGTTGCGATTGTGGGCGCGGGCGCCCTCGGCACGACGTATGCGGTACTGCTTGCTCGGGCGGGGGCGGATGTCGCCGTCGTCGCCCGTCCGGCACGCATCCCAGACCTCGAGGGCGGTCTCGCCGTGCGTGGCCTGGTGGAGGCGACGGCGCGCGTACCGGTGGTCGCGACTGGTGCGGAACTCGGCGAGGTCGACTATCTGATTCTGACCACCAAGGTTGGCGACGCGGATACCGCGGTCGCATCGCTGGCAGGGGCACGCGTCGGAACTGCGGTTTCGCTGCAGAACGGTCTTGCAAAGAACGACGCTCTCGACCGAGTGTTCGGAGCAGATCGGGTGCTTGGCGCGGCGTGTGCAGTTGTCGCCGGCCGGGGCGAACGTCCGGGCGAAGCGGTCTTGACGATGAACCGCGCGACCTGGCTTGGCGAACGGCACGCACCCGCGCCCCACGCCGGAAACATGACGCAGGACGTACCGATCAACGCTTCGCTCATCGGGCGGACCGAACGCGCCGCCCGACTCGCCGCCGTTTTTCGTGCCGCCGGTCTACCTTCGTGGTCGGTACCCGATGGCACAATGATTGAATGGTACAAGCTCTGTGCGCTTCTTCCCGGTTCGCTTGTTACTGCGCTTGCCCGCTGTAGCTACGGCGAAATGGCTCTTCATCCTTTATTGTCGAGACAGTTTGTCACGCTCATGCGTGAAACCTTTGGCGTTCCCGCATCACTAGGAGTGTTCGGTGCGCCGGGAGAGCTGCCAACCGACCCTCCTGGCGCGCCGTGGAGTTTCGGCACATGGCTTACCGGCGAGGATGACGTCGCGCTCGCCGGCCTTCGGGCGATTGGAGAGATGCAAGCGGCGACCGGCCAACGCGTATTGCCGTCGATGGTGCAGGACGTTCTGGCGACGCGAGTGACAGAGGTGGAGGCGCTCGTTGGGGGCCTTCTTCAGCGAGCTCGCGAGGCCGGACTGGCACTACCGGCCACAGAGACCTGCTTTCGGCTCTTGCGAGGACTTGAAGACACCGCGCAAGCCCGCGGTTGATCAAGGCCCAACTAGGCAAGCTCACCCCGCGACGTACGCCCCACGCGCAGGTGGCCTCAAACGACGTCGCCCCCCGCACCGCAATGGCACGGAGGGCGAGACGCGTCCCGGAGGTTCGGGGACCGATGCTACTTGAGCAGTTCGGTGGCCTGTTGGACCGCTTTGCTGACGGCGTCCTTGAGGCTCGCCTTGTTCTGGAAGTACGGTGTCAACTCGTCGTTGACGGCCTTGTTGATTTGGCCTGACTTGAAGTTTGCTGGCAAGCGGAGGCTCCCTGCGCCCTGCGGGTACGCCTTGATGACGGTGGCATAGATCGGATCGCGCTCTTTCAGGAGTTTCGGATCGTTCCAGACGTCGGTGCGCCCACCCGGGCTACCCGCGCCGCCGAAGACCTGCTCAACGCCGTTGTCCTTGTTGGAGACAAACTTGAGCCACTCCCAAACGGATGCCTGCTTGTCGGTCTTGGTTAGGCCCATGCCAGATCCAGAGGCTTGAGTGCCACGCTTCCCGTCCTTGCCCTTGGGGAAGAGCGCGATACCGACAGGGAAAGTCACCTCTGTCTGCCCCGGCTTCTTGTATTCGGCGACAAGACCTGGCGTCGTGTTGTGCATGGCCAACTTGCCCATGGCGAAGAGGCCTCGGCTACCAGTCAAGTTCAGCGGCGCACCCTCAATCTTGCGGTACGCATCGTCGATGGTCTGATTCTTGAAGATGGCGTTGTAGACCCACTCTAGGCCGGCCTGCGCCTCAGCAGAGTCGATCAGGATTTTCTTCCCGTCGGGGTCGAGGTACTCGCCTCCAAACTGACGGACCCAGAAGGCTCCGAACTCAGGGAAGCCGATGCCGGGCCAGTAGCCCCACTGGTCGGCTTCCTTCTTCGTGAGCTTCTTCGCCGCCTCGATGAACTCGTCAATCGTCCAGTTGCCGTCGTCGGGAATCTTGACGCCAGCGGCCTCTGTCAGGTTCTTGTTGTAGTACAGGATGTTCGTGCCGTAATGCGTATGCGTCGGCACCGCGTAGAGCTTTCCTCCGACACTCAATGCCGCAAGGAATTCAGGGAAGTAGATGTTCTTCTCAAAGCGTGGATCCTGCTTGATCAGGTCATCAAGGGGCTTGAAGATGCCCTTGGTCGCTTGTTCGCGGCCGTTCTCGCCGTCGGCGACGACACCGAACCACGAACCATCAGGCAACGTTCCCGCGGCGGCCAAGGTGAACAACTTCTCACCCACGTTTGGCTTGCCATCGACGAACTGCACGGTGATCTTGGAGTCCGGCGTGAAGAACTTCTTGGCCTGATTGTTATAGAACTGGCTGTGGCCGGTCGGTGCTTCGACGCCGTCGCGAGTGAGGATTTCGATGGTGACCGGGCCACTCGAAGCGGCGGCGGCTGGCGCAGTCGTCGGCACTGCGCCGGCAGCGGCGGCCGTCGGTGCCGGCGCCTTGGTCGGTTCCGGTGCCTTAGTGGCGCCCGCGGCGGCGGCCGGTGCCTTGGTCGGTTCGGCCTTCGCTGCTGGCGCGGCCTCGCCACCGCAGGCAGCGAGTACCAAGCTGAGTGCGGTTCCCCCAACCCCGAGCAACCGGCGACGCGACTGACGCGCCACCAAAGGCTCCCCCAAGTTCATCTCGGACATGTCCTTACTCCTCGCCCGTCACAGCGGACACGCGTTCGCGCAACCCGCCTGACGTTGGGCGCAACCGCAGTGTATGGACACTGGGAGTGTCGGGCAACCTGAACCGTGTATTCGATCAACGGAATCAGGCGACGCGGTCCCCTCCGCGGTACACCGCCGCAACGTCGCGTAGGGTGCGCGGACGTGAAAGGGGGTCCCCGCGCACGACGAGGAGATCGGCGACGCGCCCAGGCGCCAACCTCCCAAGCTCATGCCCAAGCCCAATCGCATCCGCGGGCACCGCTGTTGCCATGCGCAAAACCAATGGGACTGGAAATCCGCTGCGTTCCGCGATCAAAATGGTCAACCAGGCCATGTCGGGGCTTTCGCCGCCCCACTGGCCAACGATTGCGTCGGTCGAGAAGAACGACGGGACACCGAGTTCGAGGCCCCGACGGAACCAGTGCCACCGCTCATGATGCTCGGCAAGGTCTCTTCGGAGGTTGGCGTCGAGGGCAGCGTTTCGAGGCAGTTCAGCGAGTGTTCGGCTCGGGTTAGTTGCCATATTTCGGAATTGGCCACGCGTGGCCATCTCGAGCGCCAACGATTCGTCGAACACCACGCCGTGGCCATCCGCGTCAAGCCAATTGCCGTGTTCGAGGGTGTCAACGCCGGCACGAATCGCGTGGGCCATCCCTTCCGTACCGAGGACATGCGCGGCGACTGATCGTCCAAGACGGTGTGTGTCGTCAACGATCGCACGGAGTTCCGCTTCATCGAACTGCGCGCGCCCGGGTGCGGTTCCCGGGGTCATTCGCCCACCGGTCGCCATGATCTTCACGAAGTTTGCGCCGTCTCGCAGAGACCTCCGGGCGAGAGTCCGTGCCTGCGCGGCGGTATCAGCCTCGCCGCCGCACGACCACAGATGGCCGCCCGTCGAGGTGATCGGCGCCCCGCAGGTCAACAGGCGGGGCCCTGACAGGAGGCCTTGCGCAATACCGTCGCGTAGCGCTTGCAGGAAGGTGCCCCGGCTCCCGCAATCGCGTGCGGTAGTGACACCGGCTTCAAGCATCTGACGCGCATGGGCGGCGCTTCGTACGAGGAGTTGGTGGTCATCGTGAGTCCGACATAGGTCGATGAACGTCTCACCGTGCCGGATCATCAGATGGACGTGCGCATCGACGAGACCGGGCATTGCGGTCGCTCCCGCGTGCTCAATGACCTCCGCACCGGCGGGAACTGGGACCGCTGACGCCGGCCCAATCGCCGCGATGCGGTTGCCGACCACCAGAATTGCCGCGTCATCGACGACCTCACCGGCGCCCAAACCACCGATGTCGTCAATCGACTGCCCGTCGAGTGGGACGGTCGGGCCAGTCGCAAGGAACGCGCGGTCCACGCGCAGATAGCGTCGGCGTGGCGCGTCGCGCACGTGGACCTCCCTCGGGCCAGTAGGTTAGTAAGCGATGGCGTTGAAGCCCGCGTCGACGTGCAGAATTTCGCCCGTCACGTTGCGCCCAAGGTCGCTACAAAGGAAGACCGCCGCGTTTCCCGCATCAATGGGATCAACGTTTCGACGCAGCGGGGACTGCTGTTCGGCATGCTTGAGCATGTCGAGGAACATGGGAATACCTCGCGCCGCCATGGTTCGCGCCGGGCCCAACGAGAGGAGGTTGACCCGGATGTTCGCCGGGCCGAGTTCGGCGGCAAGGTACCGACCGGTCGAGTCGAGTGCGGCTTTGGCGATACCCATCGCCTTATAGCCCAGAACGACCTTTTCGCCACCGTAGTAGGTGAGGGCGACGACCGACCCACCTCCGCGCTTCATCATGAGTGGTTCGGCGGCGCGGGTGAGCGCAATGAGTGAATAGACGCTTACCTCAAACATGAGCCGGAAGTCGGCACGTTCGGTGTCCGTGACGCGCCCCATGAGCGCCTTGCTGCCACCACCGGCGATGGCGTGCACAAGGAAATCGACACCTTCAACTTTTTCCCCGAGAGTGGCGAAGGCGCGCTCAACTTGCGCATCGTCAGAGACGTCGACCTCCGCCAAGATGGCGTTCGGGATATCGGCGGTCAGGTCGGCGACGTGCCGTGCGTAGCGTGCCTCATGGGTAAACGCAAGGCGTGCGCCCTCACGTAGGCATGCCTGTGCTATCCCCCACGCGTAGCCGTGGCGCTCAGAAAGTCCTGTGATGACGCCGATCTTGCCTTCAAGTAGGCCCGCCATAGCGCGTACCTCCAGAGAAGCCCCCACCCAAGGAGGCGCCGCCGACGATACCACGGCCACCGGTCGCACCGGATACGGGTGCTTCGCTGCAGTTCCCTTGGGTATGGATGAACGCTCGGGGTCAATCGCGCGCCGCGCCTCGCTGCGCCAAGATGATGCCCCCGAGGATCGCCATGGCCCCAACAACCAACCCGGGCCCAATCGGCTCGCCTAACACCAACACCCCCACGATCACGCCGAGCGGGGGAACCATGTACTGGAGGTTCGCGATACGGGCCACCGGCAGGATGCTTAGTGCGTACCCCCACAAGGTGAAGTTGAACGCGGTGGTCACGGTGCCCAACCACGCAAGGGCAAGGAGCGTGCCCTGATCGACCGTGGTGAACGCGGCGAGGCTCCCACCGATGCCAAACGCCAACACGATGCCCGTGGCGAGGCTTCCGGTGGCGGCGCCAAGCGCGGTGATGGCAATCGCGTCGTGCCCCGGCATCACGCGGCGTGCGACGGCGTTTTGATAGCCAATCAAGAGGCTTCCCGAGAGCGAGATTGCAACGCCCATCCACGTGTTTGGGGTTGGGTCCGGCAAGACCGCGGCGCCGGTTCCAAATAAGGCATCGCCGAGAAGGACCGCAGCCACGCCAACCGCGGCGATAGCCGAACCGGCGACGAGGAGAATTGGACGCGCCGCACCTCCGGTTGTGGCGGCCCAGATGGAAAGCCAGAGGGGCGCAAGGTTATTTACAAGACCGTTCACCGATGCCGGCAGGAACTGCTGTGCGGTCATGGCGAGGACGGAGGTGCCGGCGAAGTTCACAAGGCCGAGTTCAACGGCGCCCCATCGTGCCGACCGCGCCGTGGCAAGTAGGTGGGCTACCCCCGGGCGAACGCCACCCGCGCGTGCCATCACGATCAGGGTGAGCACCAAACAGGCAACGGTCGTGCGGTCGAAGGCAACCATCAGGCCCGTGACTTGGCGCATCGCCAACTTCGCGGCCGTGTAGAGCGAACTCCATCCGAGGCAGGCACTTATCGCAGCAGCGAAGGCGAGTCGGCGTGCCGACACGGCTTGAGTGGCAACGACGCCGGTCACCCTGGTTTCGCTCCCCTCGCGCGCGTGCCGGGCAATGGTAACGGGGACGGTATCTGCCTCCGGCGGGGGCGTCTCGGCCATTTTGAAGCGGTCACTCGAGAGCGCCGCGTCTCAACTTGCAGACGTCTGCACCGAGTTCCGTGACGTATCGAGCCATTGAGGGCAGTGTCCATGCGAGGGGGATGTGGATGGCGATGGTGGCACGGCGACGCGAACGCCGACGCAGCGACGAGGATGAGGCAGGGTTACCGTTCGAACCGTTTGCCGGTGGGTTCGAAGCATTCGGTCCGGAGGTAGTGGGCAGACCACTGCGCCCATATCAACTGGCGGCGGCGCGCGCGATTCTGGAAAGCGTCCGGCGGGGCGATGGCGAAACCTTCGTCGTGATGATGGCGCGCCAAATGGGGAAGAATGAGCTCTCGGCACAAATCGAAGCGTGGCTCCTCGACCAACACGCTGACGTGGGCGGGACAATCGTCAAAGCCGCGCCGACGTTTCGGCCACAACTGCACGTGAGCCTCGCGCGCCTCGGCGCCACGTTGCACCAACCACGCTACGAAGGGATGGTGCGACGATCTCACGGATATCGCATCGCCGTCGGCCACGCCGAAGCCATCTTCCTGAGTGCGTCGCCGCACGCAAACGTTGCAGGGGCAACCGCAAGTCTCTTGCTTGAAATCGACGAGGCACAAGACGTTGATGCCGCGAAGTACACGCGTGATTTCCGTCCGATGGCTGCCGCGACAAACGCAACGACGGTGATCTATGGGACGGCGTGGACGTCCGACACGGTTCTTGAAGTGCAGCGGGCGGTGAACGACGACCGAACACGTTCGGACGGCATCGTGAGGAACTTCGTCTTCGACTGGACGACGGGCGCAGCGCACAACCCGGCGTACGGACGCTTCGTCGAGGCGGAGATCGCACGGATGGGTGAAGACCACCCACTCATACGCACGCAGTATGCCCTTCTCGCGCTCGACGGGCGTGGCTCCTTCATTTCGCCGGAGAACCTCCTGCTACTGCGCGGCACACATCATCGGCACCACGAACCCGTCGAGACGCTAGGGGCGACCTACGTTGCCGGCATCGACGTTGCTGGTGGAATTGAGGACACGGTCTCAGAGGGCGCTGACGTTGACCGGTATCGAGAACCGCGTCGCGATCGCACCGTAGTTGGGATCGCGCAGGTGGTGGCGACAGATGACGGTGGGCATCTATGGACTCACCTTGTCGAGGCGTATCAGTGGACGGGGCGACCCTTGCATGAGCAGTGCGATCGCCTCATCCATCTCCTACGGGACGTGTGGCGGTGCCGGCGAGTGGTGATCGACGCGTCCGGCCTTGGCGCCGACTTGGCGGCGCGCCTCACTCGAGCGCTTGGGGCGACGATTGTCGAACCGTACACATTCACGGTCGGTTCGAAGAGCCGGTTGTCCTACCACCTCTTGGCACACGTGGCGAGTGGGCGCCTCCAGATGTGGGCCGAGACAGGCGGTGCACGATCGCCGGAAGCCGAGGCGTTCTGGACGGAGGTGTCGCGCGCCCGGCCGATTGTGCGTCCTGGCGGGCAGCTCGGCTTCGCGGCGCCCCCGGGCACTGGGCACGACGATCACGTCACGATGTTGGCGTTGGTCGCATGGGCAGCTCGAGGCATTGCGCCGCCGATGGCGCAATCGCTCATTCGGGCGACCGCGCCGCCTCGAACGCGGCCGCGTGGTCATCGAGACTCGGCTCGGTTCTGACAACTTCCAGCGAAAATGCGACGAAACGAGCCGCAGGGGGTGACAGGCGCCGCCGCAACCCCTACACTGGCGGCATGACGAACGAACGCACTGGTGTTGTCGGGAGTTTCGCCCGTCTCGCGCTCAACAACATGGCCTTCACCGAGACTCGCCGGGTGAAGACGTATCACGCGCCGATGGCCGCCGCCGTCAACGCTAAGAAGCAGACCCTCGCTCCCTTAGATGCGCCGCGGATTCATCTCGGTCAGAACCGGATCACCTCCGGCACGCCTCGGCCGAAGACCATCTAGCGATCACGGGCGACGAATACCGTCATGGAGGTCGTCGCCGCCGCACATCTCGCCCGCGACCTCGTGATCGCGGCCCTGCCAGGGCCGGACGTTGATTCCGCTACCCACGCGCTCCTTGCCGACGGGTGCGCGGGTGGCGTCTGCCTCTACGGTCGGAACGTCGTCAATCCGACCCAAGTACGTCGTCTCACCGATGCGATCCGTGAAGTTGCCGGGCACGACGCACTAGTCACCTGCGACCTCGAGGGCGGTTACGTCTGGCGCCTGAAAGCGCCGGCGACGCATTGGCCCTCAGCGATGGCGTTTGGCGCTGCAAACCGGCCAGATCTCACCCGCCACGCGGCGAGAATGGCTGCGCGTGAAATGCGGGCGATGGGCATCGACGCCCCATTCGCCCCCGTGGCAGACGTCAGCGATCACCCACGCAATCCCGTCATCGGGACACGCGCGTTCGGCGGCGTGGCATCGCAGGTGGCCCGACACGTCGCCGCGGCGATCGGGGGATACCGAGAGGGCGGCGTCGCATCGTGCGCAAAGCACTTCCCGGGCCACGGTCATACGGAAATCGACTCGCACGACGCGCTGCCGGTCGTCCGTCATGACCTCGCGAGACTCAATACCGTCGATCTGTTGCCATTTGTCGGCGCGATTCGCGCAGGCGTGGACATGGTGATGGTGTCGCACCTGCTCGTGAACGCCATCGACGCAAACCTGCCGGCGTCTCTCTCAAGGGCGGTGATCACCGGTCTCCTGCGCGAACAACTTGGGTTTCGCGGGGTGATCGTCACTGACGCCCTGGACATGCGGGCGATCACCGCCACATTCGGCCTGGAAGAAGCGGCTGTCCGGGCCGTCGCAGCGGGGTGCGACATGGTCGCGTTTAACGCCCCGGTCGATTCTGCACGAGAGGTTCACGCCGCGCTCACGTCGGCCATCTCCACGGGACGGCTCCCGGCAGATCAAGTGCGCGCATCAGGCGAGAGGGTGCGCGCGTTGCGCCGAAGCCTGGCGAGAAACCCTCGGCCGCCAATCTCGGTGGTCGGCGACGCAACGCACGTCGCGATGGCGAACCAGATCGCCGCACTCGCACTGACCGTGACCGGAGAGGCAATTCCGCTGCTTCCACGCGCGCCCGGTCGGACGATTGTCATCGAATTTGACCCTCGGCTCCCGTTTGCCGACCCGAACGTCCACGCACCTCGCGTTCGGCTTTCCGACGCGATTGCCGACCGACACGTCGACACCGCGACCCACGTTCTGGCGCCATCCGCGTGGGAATCACGTGCGACAACGATGCTTGATCACGTCCGTTTCGCGACGCGGGTAATCGTCGCAACACGTAACGCTTGGCGAGACAACCATCAACGGGACGCACTGATCGCAATCGGCGCAGCGGCGACCGATCTCACCGTCGTGGCATTACGCGATCCGCAGGACGCACTCATCGTGCCCACGGCACGAAACGTGATGGCATACGCAGACGACCCGTCCTCGGTTCTGGCGGTAATCGGGTGCCTCCTCGATGGTGCGCCGGCACCAGGCATCATGCCCGTCGCGCTATCCTGAGCCGCCGGACATTTCCGCCCGTAACCCCTCAAGGCACGCCACGCCCACCATGGGCCGCGGCGTGCATCGCACCGACCTCCGGAGGATGGCATGGTGACGCAACTCGACGTGCAACTTGAACTGCTTTGTGACTACGAGTGCCTCGTTGGAGAGGGTCCACAGTGGCACGATGGCGAAAATCGGGTGTACTGGGTAGATATTTACCGCGGCGCCCTGTACCAATATGATCCGGCGTCTGGAAGTCACGCCGAGGTGTTTCAAAGCGACCTGTACCTTGGTGGCTTTACGATTCAGCAGGATGGCACATTTGTTTTTTTCATGCAAGACGGCAAGATCGCTCATTGGGATGGGCAAAACCTCACGCCATTGTTCCACCGGATTGCCACGCCACACGGCGCGGACGTCCGCTTCAACGACGTCAGTGCAGACCCCGCAGGAAGAGTGTTCTGCGGATTGACGGCCCTGATGCCGTCGGCAGACCGGCGCCGTAGCCTGTACCGATTGGATCCCGACGGATCGCTTCGAGCCGTGGTTGACGGGCTCGGATGCTCCAATGGTATGGGATTCACACCATCTCGAGACGCCATGTATCTGACCGATTCGGCGGACGGTGTGATCTGGAAGTACCCCTACGACGCGGTCACAGGGCGCCTCGGCGAACGCCAAGCATTTGTCACGGTCACCGGAGACGGCGAGGGCGTGCCAGACGGGATGACCGTCGATGCGGAAGGCTTCGTCTGGTCTGCACGATGGGGTGGGCACAAGCTTGTCCGGCACCATCCGGATACGGGCGAAGCGGTTGCCGAGATCAGGTTCCCGGTGGAGCGGGTGTCAAGCGTCACGTTCGGCGGCCCGGGCTACGCCCACCTGTACGTCACGACCGCTCGAGGCATGGTCGAAGGTCCAAACGGCCCAGAGGTCGCAGACCCAGTCGTCCCGGCAGGCGCGCTGTACCGCGTCGACCTGTCGGCCCTCGGCATCCACGGCGTCCCTGAACCACGATCCAACTGCCGTCTGCCGGAAGCGTAGCGGCATGCCGCGCTGAGGGCATATAGAG
>CAYFLJ010000031.1:0-12923 GCA_964343985.1 uncultured Thermoflexus sp. | reverse complement strand
GATGCGAGTGGCTTTGCGCCGAACGTGGATCAAGCGATGCGTGAGTACTTCGAGCGCGCCGCCACGCACCTCATGAACCGTGAGGACTAATCGCCCGAGTGGGGGGCGTTAGGCGGAGGCGCCGGCGTAGTGGCGAAGTCCGACAAACCAGAACCGGCGGGCGATGACTGAGAGGGTGATCGCGAGGGCGACAGCCCCGGCGAGCAGTTCGGGGCCAACGCGCCCCGCCAAGGCGCCCGCGGGCACAGTGACGGCGAACGCGACAGGCACGATAAACGTCAGTGCCGCGCGCAACCACCCGGGATAGATTTCGACCGGCCACTTCCCCGCCTCGTACATGGACTGGAAGATGACGAGGATGTTTTCGAGTCGGACGAACCAAAACGACATCGTCGAGAGAATGACGAGGAACGCGTAGACCGTTACGACGGCGGCGAGTAGGCCGACAATGAATGCAACCACGGTCCACGCGTTGGCCAACGAATCGTTGCGAGTCATCGCGTACCAGATCACGCAGCCGCCAAGCGCGACGTCGATTAGGCGCCAAACCGCAGTGGCGCGGACACTGACAAGCACAAGACTGTCGCCAGGCTTTGTCAAGACGTAGTCGAACGTGCCAGTGCGCACATCTTGCATGAGGCGCTCCATCGCGGGTTGGATCGCGAAACGGATCACGCCACTGATCACGTAGTACACGCCGAGAACCACAAGCAAATCGGTCGAACGCCAACCGGCCAAGGTCGGCGCGTGGCTGAACACGACGCTAAGTCCGGCGACTCCAGTGGCGAGACTGAGGCCAGACCGAAAGATTTGCACGTAGAGGTTTGTCCGGTACTGCAATTCTGCAAGGACACTGACGCGCACGAAGATGCGAAGTAGCCGTATGGCCTCGATCATCGGTTCCGACTACGCGCCGACGGCGCCAAAGCGTTGCAGTCCGGCGCGCCAGACGTGGATCCGGACGATGGCGAAGAAGGCAATCCATAGGACTTGCGCGCCATAACCGATCAGGGTGTCGGCCAGGCTGACCCGTCCGATGGCGACTTCGACCGGGAATGCGAGCATCCAACGGAACGGCAAAACGTTTCCAAGAACTTGCATCCAGTCCGGGAGCAATGAGAGCGGTACCAGTTGACCCGAAAAGAAGAAGAGCGGGACGTAGTACAGGTCGTTGATCGCGAAGACACGGGTCGTCCAGAATGCCGCGAGGGCGAGCGAGTACTCGACGAGAAAGCGAAGGGTCCCTGCCATGACGATTGCGATTGCTGCTTGACCAAGGTTGGCGGTGCTGGTGATCGCCTCTGGCGCGAATGCAAGCGCGAGGAGTACGGTCACCGGCGCGACGATGACCATCGTGATGATCTTGTATGTGAGGTTATCTGCGACGTAGACATGGATGGGATCGATGGGGCGAAGTAGTTGGCTGGCAAGCGTCCCGTTGCGCACACTCTCCTCGAAGTCCCAGGCAATCCAGGTAAATGTCAAATGGTTGGTCACCATCAGGGTGAGGAAGTAGGCTGCAAAACCCGCAGCGGTGTACCCCCCAGCCTGCCCTCCAGATGACGCCGCGACCGTCATCCAGACGACGAGGCTAATCACTGGAGTTAGAACTAGACCTATAAGCCAGATTGCGAGCGAAACTCGGTACTGCAACTGCACGCCAAATGTCATCGCGAATGCGGCGCGATAGATTGCGAACCAAGCAGAGCCGAAGGACGGTGACGCGGGGCGCGGTGCCTCGGTGGCAATCACGTTAGTAGCCACGTTCAGGGTCTACAACGTTCCGAAGTGGTTGTCCGGCAATGAATCGCCGAAGGTTCTCTGAGAAGATGGCGCAGATTAGCTTTGAGTTTCCGGGGCTGTGCCCACTCGTATGTTGGCCAAGGATGACTTCCGGGTGTGACCAAAGTAGGTCGCCATGCGTGGGAATGTCGGCCGGTTCCACGCAGTCGAGGCCGGCTCCGCCGAGGTGGCCGTCTGCTAATGCGCGGCGGAGGGCGGCACCGTCGATGACGGCACCGCGGCCGACGTTATAGACATATGCACCACGTCGGAGCGCGCGAACCTCGGGTTCGCCGATCAGGCTGCGGGTCTCGGACGTGAGGGGGAGGCAGGCGATTAGGTGATCAACCTCCGACAGGTAGGCGCGAAACGAATCGTGACCGACGACCTTTGAACAACCAGGCGTTGGGACCGGCGAACGGCGCACGCCGATGACCTGCACGCCAAGCGCTGAGGCACGAACGGCAACCGCCTCCCCGATGTCACCAAGGCCGAGAACCATCGCGCATTGACCGGCGAGGTCCCACTTGGTGCGAGTAACTACCCGGGCGACGTTCGCCTGTTCGGCCTGTGCCCGCAGCAAGACGTGCAGGCGTGTGGAGAACGCCAGCATCATTGCGATGACCTGTTCGGACATTGGCGTGCCGTGCGCACCCCGCGCATTCGTCAATAGGATTCGGTTTGGCCAACGGCCGCGGCTAAGCAGCGCATCAACGCCTGCGGTGCCAGTCTGGACCCATTTCAATCGCGGCGCATCGACAATTGCGTCGTAGGGCAAGCGTTTCCCGAAAACCACTTCGGCGTCACGGGTCGCGTTCGCCAGCGCGTCCACGTCGTGAGCAAGTGTGAATCGAACATCTGAAAACTCGCGGACGAGGGCGGACGCATCGGCCTCGTCGATTGCGCCGGCATCAACTGCGACCGTAAGCAGTCCGTCATCTGAAGTTGGGACTTGGCGATCCGATGTCATCTAGGGTCGTCTCGCGGAGTAGGGGCGTCGTCTCTGGAAGACGCGAATACCCGATCAATAACGTCATCGACTGCAGGGTCCTCAACGGATAAGTCGGCGACCGGAAGGCGTGCAAGGATCTCGGCGGTCGCCCGGGCGACTTCACGCTTTGGGACTCGGATAACGATGCGACCCTCTTCATTCGAAACCACGTCCCCGATGCCATCTAGTGCACGCATGACGTCGGGAACGTCGGCCTCGAGTTCAATCGTGACCGTCTTATGCGCCGAAAATCGTTCGACTAACTCTGACAGGTCGCCATCGAACAACAGTCGTCCGTGGTGGATAACGATTACCCGCTTGCAAAGCGCTTCGACATCAGCCATGTAGTGCGACGTGAGGAGCACCGTCGCGCCGTGGCGCTGGTTGTACTCGGCGACGAACGACCGAATGCGCCGTTGCATTGTGACGTCGAGGCCAATCGTCGGCTCGTCAAGAAAGAGCACGCGAGGTTGATGGAGAAGCGCCACGGCAATCTCACACTTCATTCGCTCGCCAAGGGAGAGTTGGCGAACTGGCTTCGGAAGTAACGTGCCGAGATCGAGGAGCCCGACGAGTTCGTCGAGCGCTTGCTTGAATGTGTCTTGGGGTACGCGGTAGATCGCACGGTTGAGTTCAAACGAGTCTGCGACGGGGATATCCCACTGCAGCTGGTTTCGTTGGCCCATGACGAGAGTGATTTGACGAAGGAAGTCTGGATCGCGCTTGTATGGGTCGTGACCAAGGACACGTGCCTCGCCTGCGCTTGGATGCAAGAGACCGGCGAGCATCTTCAGAGTTGTCGTCTTGCCGGCACCGTTTGGGCCAAGGAAGCCAGTGACCTCGCCGGCCGGAACGGTTATCGTCAGACCGTCGACGGCGTGGACGTCGCGCGTTGACCGGCGGAAGACACTGCGCAACGACGCGCCGATTCCTGCCTCGCGAACAGGCACGGCATACGTTTTTCGTAGGTCGCGCACCACAACCGCGGGACTGCCAATCACCCGCCAAGGGTACCTCTGCTCGTTTGGCACACCTGCACACGACCGTGCCGGGCGTGCCACACTTGCGCGACCAGTGCGTACGTGTCGATGGCGACGTGCGACGGGTTGTGCGGAACGCTGGGTAGACCCGTGGGAGCAACCGGATGTCAGGTGCAGTTGTCGTTCTCGGTGGTGGAAACACTGCGTTCGCGGTAGCGGCCAAACTGGCGATCGAAGGTCACGACGTGGCTTTGTGGGAGCATCCCTCGCAGGCGGTTTCAATTGCACCGATCGAAGAGCGCCGCGAGATCCGCCTTACAGGCACCGGAGGGAACGGCGTCGCACACCTCGCATTGGTAACGACAGACGCGGCGGTCGCACTTTCGTTTGCCGATGTCCTGATTGCGCCCATCCCGAGTTATGCCCATAACGCACTGATCAGATCGATCGGCGATTGGCTTGAGGCCCGCCACCTTCTGGCGCTCACTCCAGGGAACCTCGGCACGTTGGCGATTGCCGAAACGCTCCGTCACACGCGCATCGACGGAGCCTTGCCGCTATTGGTCGAGACGGACACCGCACCGTACGTGTGCCGAAAGGTTGGTCCGGATCACGCTCACATTTGGGGTGTGGTGCCAGCGATGGGGGCCGGGACGTATCCAACCGCACGACGTGACGAGGCAATGACTCGCCTGAGCCCGTACTTTCCGGGGATCGTCGGCAACGCACATGTGTTGGAGACGGCGCTCAACGCCACGAACCCGATCATGCATCCGCTTGGCGTTTTGATGAACGCCGGGCGAATTGAGCGAAGCCACGGCGAGTTTCGGTTCTACGAAGAGGGGGTGACGCCCGCTGTCGCACGAGTGATCGAAGCACTCGATGCGGAGCGTCGTGCACTTGGACGTGCGTTGGGGCTTGCATTGCCGGACGTTGCATCGCTTTATCACCACGCCGGTTTCGGCCCGCAGGGCGACCTTTGGGAGGTGATTAACGGCAGTCGGATGCTCACACCACTTCGCGCGCCCGGTTCACTTGACACTCGATGGCTTTCGGAAGACACGCCGTTTGCGCTGGCGACTTGGGTAGAACTCGGTCACGCGATTGGGGTGCCGATGCCAGTCGCGGGGGCGGCGGTCACACTCGCGACGACCCTCATGGGGGGCAATCCGCACGGCAGCCGGACGCTTGCGGACCTCGGGTTAGTTGGCTTTGGTGCATCCGAATTGATCGCACGGTTGGGTTAGGCATGAACGACACACACGATTCTGCGACCGACGACCGTGATCGCCGGTCGGAATCGGCGGTCAAGACGAAGTGGACGCCGCGCGTCGAGGGTGAGGAGGGGGACCCGACCGCTTTTGACTATGTATTTGGCGGTGCGCTCGCGGCAATCGTGATTGTTGCCATCCTTTGGGCGGTCGGTGTCGTGACGTTCTGATTGCAAATCAACGCGCAAATCCTGCACCACCAATGGGTGAACGGTCAATGCGGTGGTAAGGAAAAACGAGGCGCTGGACGGTGGCCACGGCCTCGGCATTCGCCTCGCCCACTCGAGAAGCCATCTGGTGATCAAGGACCGGGGCGACGCCTCCGGTCCAGTGTTCTGGTACCGGCGCACCAATAAACGTCGCGAACATCGATGCCCAGATTCGCGGCGTCGCGATTGGGTCGTATCCGCCTCCACCGATCATGACGAGGCGCCCGCCAGTCAGACCACGCAGGCGCGCGGCGGCGGTGAGATATGCACGTTCCGTGAGCAAGAGATGGGCAAGCGGATCCGCATGGAAGCCATCGGCACCGCATTGAACGATGGTCAGGTCGGCGCGAAACGCCGTGAGTAGTGGAGGGACGATTGCGTCAAAAGCGGTAATCCACGCGTCGTCGTCGGTGTACGGGAACAGTGGCACATTGACGGCGTAACCGACCCCGTCCCCGACCCCGATTTGGTCCGCAAGCCCTCCGGGTGGGCCGGGGAAAAGGTACCGCGTACTTTCGTGCAGGGAGATTGTCAGCGCGTCAGGGTCGGTTCTGAACGCCGCTTCAACGCCGTCGCCATGGTGAACATCGAGATCAATGTAAGCAACCCGTGCGCCGGTTGAGCGCGCGGCGGCGATTGCCACGGCGGCGTCGTTGAAGACGCCAAAACCGCTCGCACGGGCGCGCATGGCGTGGTGATTTGCGCCGGCGGCAGGGACGAACGCGATGGACGCTGAATGATCGAGGACGTGCCGTGCGGCGGCGATGACGCCACCGCACGCGTGGCGCGCGGCCTCCGCCATTTCGAGGTAGGGAGGGTTGTCGCCGTCCCGAGAGAACCCGTGCATCGACGCCTCGCGAGTCGACGGGTCGAGGTACTCGGGGTCCTGCGGGCTCTGCGACAGACGATCGGCGACGCGTACGTATTCCTCGTCGTGGATTCGAGCGAGATCGGCGTTAGGCGCTCGGGGAGGGGTGACGACCGGGACGGCATCGGCCCCGACAAGCCCGGCTGACGTGAGCAACTCAACCGCCTCATCGGCCCGTCGTGGCTTGAGCGGGTGGTGCGCAGGCAAGTGGCGGGCTACCGCTTCGGGGCCGTGAATGACAAGGTGGGATGGTCTGGGCATTAGTCGGCCATCGCAACGTGCCCATTCCGAGTGACGAACATCACGCTTCCGCCGCGACGGCGAAACATGACTTCCACGCCCTCGTACACCTCCACCGTGTGTACCTGTTTGGCGGTCACGGCAAGCGGCGTCGGGCCCCCGTCTCCAAGTACGACGCGCGCGTCGACGCGGGACAGTGTTGGCCAAAGAACTACCAAGAGCGTCGCGCCGGGCAACCATTTCGTGGGTACATGGAACTCCCAGATTGTGTTGTCACCGAGCCTGTACGCCGCGGCGCACGCGTTCACCCCCAGCTCAGCCGAGATTGCGCTCAGGGCCGTCTCGCCGAAGGGGAGGCGCGTCGAGTGCTTATGATCAAGATGCCCAGAATCCGTAACCATTGGTGCCCCGGGCGCGGATCGAACGCGCGACCAGCCGCTTAGAAGGCGGCTGCTCTATCCACTGAGCTACCGGGACTGCAAGTCACTCGCTTTCGCGAACGACGGCTGGCGATGGTAAGACGCTTATGCGCCGCAAGCGCACTGTGTCCCCGAATCCCCCACCCAACGCGCCTGAGTGCGCGGGTTGCGTTGACGCTACAGGCCGAGCGTATGGACGAGCGACCGCACACTCTCCGCGGTTCGGTGAAGCGCAGCGTGCTCGTCGGTGGAGAGGTCGATTTGCATCACGGCTTCCACGCCGTTCGCGCCGAGTTTGCATGGAACCCCCACGAACAGGTCGTGAATGCCGTACTCACCTTCAAGATACGTTGAGCAGGGAAGAATCATTTTGCGATCGAGCAAGATCGACATAACCATTTGCGCGGTGGCTGCGGCCGGTGCTTGGTAGGCGCTTCCTGTTTTCAGGAGGTCTACGATCTCTTGACCGCCCTTTCGCGTGCGATCAACGATTGATGCGAGCCGGTCGGCCGGGATGAGGCGACTAATCGGCACGCCGCCCACGGTGGTATAGGAGACGAGGGGCACCATGTCGTCGCCGTGGCCACCAAGGACGTAGGCTTGAACGCTATCGACGGCGACGCCGAGTTCCATCGCAATGAACGTCCGGAAGCGCGCGGTGTCGAGAACGCCGGCTTGCCCGACCACTCGTGCCTTCGGAAACCCGGCGGTCTTGTACGCCAAATGCGCCATCGCGTCGAGCGGATTATTCACCATAACCAGAATGCAGTTCGGTGAGTGGCGTACGATTTCGGTCACATTGTCGACGACGATCTTCTGATTGGTGGCGAGAAGATCATCGCGACTCATGCCGGGCTTGCGTGGCGCACCAGACGTAAAGACCACGACATCACTGTTCGCCGTCAGGTGGTATTCGGCGGGTACGGTCGCGCCAATGATGTGACAGTCGTACCCTACGATCGGGCCAGCTTCGGCGAGGTCGAGCGCCTTGCCCTGCGCAATGCCGTCGAACACGTCTGCCAAGACGATATCGGCGATTCCGGTCTCTGCAAGGCGTTGCGCGACCGATCCGCCGACGTTGCCGGCTCCGACGATGGATACTTTCTTTCGCATGGTCGATCCTTTAGTGACGGCGCTCGATGCGTGGCAACCAACAGCCGTGAGACAGGTGGGCGTTCTGCGGGCGGTCCGAGATTGAATGTGCGTTAGGACGCACCGCTGAGCGCGGCGCGGGTAAATTCCCGGTTCATGCGGGCAATGTTCGCAATCGAGATTTGTTTCGGGCAGACGGCCTCGCATTCGCCTTCGTTCGAACACGAGCCAAAGCCTTCGGCGTCCATCTGCTGCACCATGCGGATGGCACGTCGTGAGCGCTCCGGTGATCCTTGAGGAAGTAAGGAAAGGTGGGACACCTTGGCACCTGTGAACAGTGCTGCGGATGCGTTCTTACACTGCGCAACGCAGGCCCCACAGGCGATACACGCGGCGGCGTCCATTGCCAAGTCGGCATTGGCTTTCGGGACTAAGACTGCGTTCGCGTCAGGTGCTGCGCCGGTATTGACCGAAATGAATCCACCGGCAGCGATGATTCGATCAAACGCCGTACGGTCGACAGAGAGGTCGCGGAGAATCGGAAACGCATCGGCCCGCCATGGCTCGATGACGATGGTATCGCCATCTGAATAGGTGCGCATGTGCAGTTGACACGTGGTCGTGCCAGGAAGGGGACCGTGCGCGCGCCCATCAATCATGAGTCCGCACGACCCACAGATTCCCTCGCGACAATCGGAATCAAAATCAACCGGTTCTTGCCCGTTCTTAATGAGGCGCTCATTGAGTACGTCAAGCATCTCAAGAAACGACATATCAGGTGAGACGTCTTCGAGTTGATAGTCCTCTAATCGGCCGGCGTCGGTTGGACCGGATTGTCGCCAGATTCGCAATGTGATTCGCATGCCTGAGCGAACCGCGCCGTGGGATGACGGTGCGACGATCATCGATGTACCTCTTGACCTCGGTGCGTTTACTTGTAGCTCCGTTGGGTCGGATGTGCATACTCAAACTCAAGTTTTTCTCGGTGAAGGACTGGTGGAACTCCGACGCCAGTGAACTCCCATGCTGCGACGTGCGCGAAGTTGTCGTCGTCTCGAAGGGCTTCACCTTCGGTCGTTTGGCTCTCTTCGCGGAAGTGACCGCCGCAGGATTCCGCTCGCTCAAGGGCGTCGAGTGCCATCACCTCGGCGAATTCAAGGTAGTCAGCAACACGTCCGGCGTACTCAAGGCTCTGGTTCTTCAGGTCAGAAGTTCCTGGAACCGCGATGTCCCGCCAGAACTCGTCCCGGAGGGCGGGAATCTCCCGCAACACGCGCTCCAGCCCAACCTTATTGCGGGCCATGCCCACGTAGTCCCACATGAGGTGGCCAAGCTTCCGGTGGAATTCGCGCGGAGTGGTTCGGCCCCCCACCTTGAGGATTCGGTCGAGTTGGCTGCGAACCGATGTAACCGCGGCGTCGAAGGCCGGATGATTTGCGGGCGCGTCGCCAAATTTGGTGGAGGCGAGGTAGTCCGGAACGACGTACGGTGCGACGAAGTAGCCGTCGGCGAGGCCCTGCATGAGGGCGGACGCCCCGAGACGGTTCGCTCCGTGGTCAGAGAAGTTGGCCTCGCCCAACACGAAAAGGCCAGGGATCGCGCTCTGGAGATGGTAGTCAACCCAGAGTCCACCCATCGTGTAGTGCACCGCAGGAAAGATTCGCATCGGACTCGAATACGGGTCTTCACCCGTGATTCGGTTGTACATCTCGAAAAGGTTTCCGTAGCGTGCCTCGATTACGTCTCGTCCGAGACGATTGATGTCATCACGGAAATCAAGATAAACTGATAAACCCGATTCGCCGACGCCACGGCCTTCGTCGCAAACCTCTTTCGCGTTGCGAGACGCGACGTCTCGCGGCACAAGATTGCCAAAACTTGGGTACTTGCGCTCGAGGTAGTAATCGCGCTCGGCCTCCGGGATAGCTCCAGGCGATCGTCTGTCCCCAACGTTCTTCGGCACCCAGATACGTCCGTTGTTCCGGAGGCTTTCGCTCATCAACGTGAGCTTGCTCTGGTGCTCTCCGGACACCGGGATGCACGTCGGGTGAATTTGCGTGAAGCACGGATTAGCCATCCATGCCCCGCGCTTGTGGGCACGCCACGCGGCGGTCACGTTTGAATTGACGGCGTTCGTTGAGAGATAAAACACGGTGCCGTAGCCCCCCGTGCAGAGGACGACGGCGTGAGCAGCGTGCCGTTCAATTTCGCCCGTAATCAGGTCACGCGTGATGATCCCGCGCGCGACACCATCTATCGTCACCAAATCCAACATTTCGCGACGTGGAACCAAGGTCACCGTGCCCGCCTGGACTTGGCGCATCATCGCTTGATACGCGCCGAGGAGAAGTTGCTGTCCGGTCTGCCCTCGTGCGTAAAACGTGCGTTCGACCTGCGCCCCACCGAATGAACGGTTGTCGATCAGACCACCGTACTCCCGAGCAAATGGCACACCCTGAGCAACACACTGATCGAGAATGTTGACGCTTACCTCAGCGAGACGGTGCACGTTCGCCTCACGTGCGCGGTAGTCACCACCTTTGATCGTGTCGTAGAACAGGCGGTAGACCGAGTCGCCATCATTCTTGTAGTTCTTTGCTGCGTTGATTCCACCTTGCGCCGCGATGCTGTGCGCACGCCGAGGGCTGTCGTGGATAAAGAAGGCCTTAACGTCGTATCCCTGTTCGCCAAGCGACGCCGCCGCCGATGCACCAGCAAGGCCGGTTCCCACGACGATAATCGAATACTTCCTGCGATTGGCCGGTGCAACGAGTTTGTTTTCGAATTTGCGTTGCGTCCACTTCCGTTCCAATGGTCCGGACGGTATCCGGGCGTCAGGCATTGGGGTCGTCGCCTCAGTAAAGCGAGGCGGGATGGCGGTAGTAGGACGCTCAGGCGTCGCGATTGCCATGCGAAACAACCTCCTCCAAACGCTTACGGCGCAAAGTAGACAAATAGCGGCAGCGCGAAGAAGCCGGCGCCGATCACGGCACCAAACCCTCGTCCAAAGGCCAAAATGTACGGAGCGAATCTCCGGTTGTGCACGCCAATCGACTGGAACGCGCTCGCAAAGCCGTGATACACGTGTGCACCGACAACTGCCATGCAAAACAGGTAGAACGCCACGACCGTTGGGGTCTTGAATAATTCTCTGACGAGACGATATAGGTCTCGAGCTGATTCCCCGTCAATAGTGGCTGGATAGACTGGACCGAACTTCATCTGCAGGAGATGAACTGGCACGAAAAGGCCAATGGTTAACCCAGAGATGATCATCGTGGTTGATGCCCACGTCTTCCGACTGGCACCACCGGCCCATCGCTTGACGGCGTATCGCCCACCACGTGCCTTCTGATTTGCGAAGTAGTTTGTAATTGCGCGAAACACATGAATGATAAAAAGCGCTAGCAGCCCGATTTCCACGACTGGCGCGAGGAGGGGAATCGACTCAAGTTTCAGGGCGTAGCGATTGAAGGCATCTGCACCAACAAGCAAAAGCAGGTTGCCGGCAAGATGAATCGGTAAGAACAGGGCGAGGCCGATTCCAGTGATCGCTAGAATGACCTTTGATCCCACCGTCGACCACATGTATGCCGTCCTGAGGACTGCACCGTCGGCCGTCGGGAACGGGCGGGATGAGAACGGAGTCCGGCGACCCGCAGGAACCGCAGTCGAGTCAAGCACGCGGGTGGCTCCTTACATGGTTGGAGCGCAGACGGAACGCCAATCGCAATCATGTGGCGCCGCTGAGTCAAACCTTCGAATGGTAGCACCGTGATTCCGGCTTCTGGCGGCCGAAATACGATTGTGACCCTTCGCTACCATCAAGATGCGTGGCACGCGTATGTCACCAACTGGGGCACGGCTTGGTGGGAGAACTGCCTCCCGCCGTTGGGGGTTCGCGGTGACTGTGGCGTCTGGTACCACGCAATCGGTCGCCTCGCGACGCATGAAGTATTGATCGAAGGAACGAATTGATGAGCCAGACTTCGGGGGCGATGCGTGTCGAACGCGACTCGATGGGAGAGTTACCGGTACCTGTCTCGGCGTATTACGGGGCATCCACTGAACGAGCCGTGCGTAACTTTCCGATCAGCGGTCAACGGCTGCCTCGGCGGCTCATTGGGGCGATCGGTCTGATAAAGGGAGCCGCGGTCCATGTCAACGCTGAGCTTGGATTGTTTGACGGCGTGCTGAACGCGGGTCACCTCGCCGCGGTTGCGGCGGCGTGCGATGACGTTGTGTCGGGCCGGTTTGATGACGATTTTCCGGTCGACATCTTTCAAACCGGCTCCGGCACGTCGAGCAACATGAACGCCAACGAGGTCATCGCCAATCGGGCGAATGAGCTGCTCGGTCAGCCGCGCGGCACTCGAAAGCCAATTCATCCGAATGACCACGTGAACCTATGTCAGTCGTCGAATGATGTCATCCCGACGGCGATTCACCTTGCGGCGCTGATGGCGGTTCACGAGTCGTTGGAACCGGCGCTTAAAGAGCTCCACGCTGCGCTTGATGCGAAGGCTACGGAGTTTTGGGACGTCATCAAGACGGGGCGCACGCATCTTCAAGACGCGACGCCCATTCGCCTCGGGCAGGAGTTTCGAGGGTACGCCGGCCAGGTTGAGCGGGCCCTTGAACGACTGGCGTTCGCAAAGACCGAACTCGGCGAAGTCGCGCTCGGCGGAACTGCGGTAGGCACGGGGATTAATGCCCACCCTGAGTTCGCGGCGCGTGCGTGCTCGTGGATCACTGCGCGCGCGGGCGTTGCAATCCGTGAGACGTCTAACCACTTCCAAGCGCAGGCCACGATGGACGCGACGGTCGCGGCAAGTGGGGTGCTCAACACCATTGCGGTCAGTCTCATGAAGATTGCGAACGACATCCGCCTCCTTGGGTCCGGCCCAAGGGCAGGACTCTTTGAAATCTTGCTGCCGGAAGTGCAGCCGGGATCAAGCATCATGCCCGGCAAAGTCAATCCGGTAATTGCCGAGGCCCTCATTCAGGTTTGCGCACAAGTCATGGGCAATCACCATGCGGTAACGCTTGGAGGGCAATGGGGCTTCTTTGA
>CAYFLJ010000030.1:0-13548 GCA_964343985.1 uncultured Thermoflexus sp. | reverse complement strand
GAATTGTGCCTTCTGAGACGCGCTTCGCTCCCGCTTCGACCATCATCACGGCATCGGCGGTGGCAGCCACAACGAGGTCAAGCGTGCTCTTCTCGCGCTGTTCGGTAGTCGGGTTCACCACCAACTTGCCGTCCACGAAGCCGATTCGCACGCCACCAACCGGTCCGCCCCACGGGATGTCCGAGATGGCGATCGCTGCCGATGCGCCAACGATTCCCAAAATAGCTGGATCGTTTTCTTGATCGGCCGACAACGTCGTGATGATGACTTGCACGTCGTTGCGCAAGCCCTTTGGGAATAGCGGTCGGATTGGCCGGTCAACCAAGCGCCCAGAAAGGATCGCTTCGTCGCGCGCACGCCCTTCTCGGCGCTGGTAGCTTCCGGGAATCTTGCCCGCGGCGTAGAGGCGCTCCTCGTAGTCGACGGTCAACGGCAAGAAGTCGATGCCATCACGCGGCCCCTTCGACATCGTCGCCGTCGCAAGGATGACCGTCTGCCCAAACGTAACGGTCACTGACCCGCTTGCCTGTCCCGCCAACTTACCGGTCTCAATAATGAGTTGGCGACCCGCGAACGTGATTTCCTTGCGGGTGATTTTCCCCAGAGGGGACCCGGGCACGATTCTCGACCCGGAGGTTTCGGAGGCGTGCGCCCCCGGTGTGGGAACATTGCCCACCATGCGTTGCTCCTTGGCGGACCCAATGCGGGTCCGAGGCGCAGGCGCGATGAGCGGTGTGTTAGCTAATCCGTTCCCAGCGGGGGCCGGTGCTCATGCCTCTCGGTGTGCACGGAGTAACTAACAACCGTCCGCGCCTGCGAAGGGATGCGCGAACCGCGTCAGCGGCGCAGACCGAGGCTTGCAATGACCTCGCGATAGCGGTTGATATCGATGCGCGTCAAGTGTGTCAGCAAGCGGCGACGCTGCCCAACCATCAACTGCAGACCGCGGCGCGACGACACATCTTTCTTGTTGGCAATGAGGTGCGTCGTGAGCGACTTGATTCGCTCCGTGAGCAATGCCACCTGCACTTCTGGAGAACCAGTATCCGCGCCATTGCGCTGGTACTTATGGATAAGCGCTTTGCGTATTTCGGCTTCAACGGCCACGCAATCACCCCCTTCCGTCTACAAATTCAATCACGTGTCGAACGCGCACGGCGCACCAGTGCGACATGGCACGTCTTCTGGACTTCGCACAGTTTACAGGAGCGGAGATGCACCCGGAAGGACGACTGTCACCGACTCTCCAGCATCCACCGACCGCGCGGTGGCCGGTAGTCGGATCAGACAGTTCGATTGAGCCAGCGACGACAGTAACCCCGAACCTTGGGGGCCAGTTGGACGGACGTGCCACGTGAGCCGGCCGTCCCCGTCACGCTGGTCCCGTGCGACCCCCCGCATGAACTGTTCGCGCCCACTGTCATTCGTCATGGGAACTGAGGCGACCGCAGGCACTTCGAGAAGCCCTACACCGCGATCGCCCTGCATTCGTCGCAATACCGGTGCCACAAGCAATTCGTACGTCACCAGTGCCGAGACTGGATTGCCTGGCAGGCCAAAGACCGGCACCCCGCGTACGTTGCCGAACGCGAACGGCTTCCCCGGCCGGAGGTCAATCGACCAAATCGTGAGGTCGCCGTCGCCTTGTACTACATGGCGCACCATGTCTCGGTCCCCCATCGACACTCCGCCGGACGAAATGATCGCGTCGCAACCGAGTTCCAAGGCCAACATAAACGCGCCGCGGATCGCAGATACGTCGTCGCGGGCCTGCCCAAGGTCAACGGGGACGCAACCATCGCGTGCGACCATCGCCATCAAGCCCGGCCCATTTGCATCTCGAATGGCGCCTGGAGGTGGCGGGCCCGCATGGTCTCGCGCCACAAGTTCATCACCCGTTGACAGGACGCCAATACGAAGCTGCCGGGTAACCCAGACCCATGAACGACCGAGGCTTGCAAGGACGGCGACCTCGGCCGGCCGGACACGGGAGCCTGCGCGAATGGCAACACTTCCCGCCCGCTGATCTTCCCCGCGCCGGCGCACGTCGTCTCCGGCCTCGACCGGAACGGTGACATCAACGGCACTCTCATCGACGTCAGGGCGGCCCGTCCATCCGCCAAAACCGACGGGCACAGACCCGGTGGCAGATCCATCTGGATCAACCGCGCGCACCCATTCGTACGGCACAACGGCATCCGCGCCGTCCGGAATCGGCGCACCGGTCAACACGCGCCACGCTTGTCCGGATTGGGTCGGCCTCGACCCAACCATGCCGGCACCGACCCGCCCTGCGACGCGAAGCCGTACTGGCGAGTCGACCGACGCGTGAACGACGTCCGCGGCCCGGACGGCGTACCCATCCATCGCACTGTAATCAAATGGAGGCACATCGAGAGGCGCCGCAATGTCCTCGACAAGCACGCGCCCGAGTGAAGCCACGATCGACACCTTCTCGTGATGCTTTTCAATAGGGATCACACGCAGGATTCGCGCGCGTGCCTCGTCGACTGGCATCCGCCCGCGTCGCATCTCCTCCGCCATCGCCATCCCTCCCAGATCAAGGTACGCCTCATGCATGTGGCGGGAGCTGTGGCAACCGCGCCCCCGACCGTGACGTGTCTACACCTCCGGCTTCCCCGCTTCAAACAGATTCGTTCTTCATCCTTCGAAACGTCGCCACACCGCTCACGCTACCCTCTCCGTTCGTGAAGATCTCAGCGACAAGCAACAACGGGGAAGCACCGCGCATTCTCGGATTGGGATTCGCATGCGTTGACGACCTACTCCTCCTCAGCGAAATCCCACCGCCGGAAGGCCGCGCCACGATTCGAGGTCGCCTTGAACAGGGCGGAGGCATGGTTGCAACCGCGATGGTCGCTGTCGCTCGCCTCGGTGGCAACGCCGCCTTCATCACTCGGGTTGGCGACGATCCGACCGGTACTCAAATCCTCGACGAGTTCCGGGCAGAGGGCGTTGATGTTTCGCATGCGATCACCTCACCGGGCTTTACGTCTCACCGCACGATCGTTCTTGTCGATAGCCGCACTGGCGCGCGGGCCTTCCTCGCCGGACGGGGTACTGCCGGCGACGTTTTGCCCGATGACCTCGACATGGCGTGGGTAGCGGCGTCGCCGTTCCTGCATTTGAGTGACGCCGGCCCCGCGGCGATCGCCGCCGCCCAAGCCGTTCAGGCGCATGGCGGCCACGCCTGCCTTGATGGAACGCACTATCACCCGTCAGTCGACGCCCTCTTGCCACATCTTGAGTACTTGGTGGTCTCACGATTCTTTGGCTCGGAGTATCTGTCGCACCTCGCCGGCCGCGAACTCGGCGCTGCGGCACGCGAGTACGCTGGCACTCTCGTCGCCAGAGACCAAGCGTCCCAATCGTCACCTGCAGCGATGGGCGAAGCGTACGCCCCCGTGCTTACCGGCCACGGCCTGCTTGAGGCGGCCAAGCGCCTTCGCGAACGCGGACCAACCGTGGTGGTCGTGACCGAGGGTGAGGCAGGGTGTTGGTGTGCGTCACCAGATGGCGACTTTCACGTACCGGCGTACGTCGCTCCAGCGGTCGTTGACACCACCGGTGCCGGCGACGTCTTTCACGGGGCGTTTCTGCAAGCACGTGCCACCGGTCGCAACCTCCATGCGTCGTTGGAGCTGGCATCCGCGGTCGCCGCACTCAAATGCGGTTCCCTTGGCGGGCGCACCGGTTCGCCTGACCTCAAATCCACACTCGCCTTCATGTCGACGGCGCCGCGCCATGCGTAGCGTCAGCGCAAACGCATTCAAGGGGGTTGGTACACTTGCGACTAGAGGAAGTCCAGTGAAGCCCGAGATCCATCCGAACTACTACCACAACGCGCAGGTTCAGTGCGTCTGCGGAAACTCGTTCACCACCGGTTCGACCAAGCCTGTGATCCGCGTCGAAATTTGTTCGAACTGCCACCCGTTCTACACGGGCCAGCAGCGCATCGTGGACACCGCCGGGCAGGTTGAGCGTTTCCAGCGTCGGTTCGGTCTTCGCGGCCAGTAGCGCCGTCGCTTTGGCACACGTGGGCGGGGCACAGTCCCCGCCCATTTTTGTGGTGTCTGCGCGGCATCCCCGGCTCGGCCTCAGGTCGTTCCTCAACCCGGTGTGAGTCGACGCGCTAATCGACGACGGCATAACCGCCGAGGATAGGGAAGCCCCGATGCTCGACCGAGTCGCCCAGATCGCGGCCCGCTACGAAGACCTCGAGATCCGCCTCGCTGATCCGGAGATCATGTCCGATCAAGCCGCGTACGTTCGCTTGTCACGCGAACAGGCGTCGCTCACGCCAATCGTCACCTTATATCGGTCGATCACCCGCATCGACGTTGAACTTGCTGATGCCCGCGAACTCCTCGCCTCCGAGGTAGACCCAGACCTCACCACGATGGCACGCGAGGAGATTTCCACCCTCGAAGCGCGTCGGCTTGAACTCGCATCGACCTTGCGCGTCGCGCTCCTCCCCTCCGACCCAAACGACGATAGCGACGTGATCGTTGAGGTGCGCGCCGGCACCGGTGGCGATGAAGCGGCGCTCTTCGCGGGAGAAATTGCCCGCATGTATATGCGCTTCGCCGAGACTCGCGGATGGAAAACGGAGATCATCTCCGCGAATGAAACGGGGATCGGTGGGTACAAGGAAATCGTTTTCGAGGTCCGTGGCCAAGGCGCATATAGCGTTTTGAAGTTCGAGAGCGGCGTCCATCGCGTGCAACGGGTTCCCAAAACTGAAGCCTCCGGCCGTATTCACACGTCAACCGCAACCGTCATCGTCCTCCCAGAGGCCGAAGAGGTCGATTTGGTCATCGACGCCGACGATCTTGAGATTGATGTGTACCGCGCCGGTGGCCACGGCGGACAGGGCGTGAACACAACCGACTCCGCCGTGCGTATCACGCACAAACCAACCGGCCTCGTCGTTACCTGTCAGGACGAACGATCCCAACTCAAAAACAAGGCGCGCGCCATGACCGTTTTGCGGGCACGCCTTCTTGCCCTCGAAGAACAGAAGCGGAACGACTCTCTCGGAGAAAGCCGTCGCTTGCAAGTTGGTTCAGGCGATCGAAACGAAAAGATCCGCACGTATAACTTCCCGCAAGATCGCGTGACCGATCATCGCATCGGCTTGACGGTGCACAACCTGCCAGGTGTGATGGCGGGTGCAATCGACGGCTTGACGCGTGCCCTTAGCGAGGCCGATCAGTCTGACCGCCTCGCCGCCGCGGGAGGCGACATCGATTAGGGCGACGACCGGCGAGGCATCCAGAGGCCCAACCAAGCGAAACCGCCCAATCTCGGTCAACGAAGTTCTCAGGTGGGGTCGCAAAACGCTGATTGACGCCGGACGCGACGCGACGGACACTCCGGGCCTCGACGCCGACGTCCTTCTCCGCGCTGTCTTGGGGTGGGATCGCGCGGCGCTGATCACACGCGACAACGAGGCGGTCGCACCATCGGCGTGGCGGCGCTTTCGTGCGCTGATCCTGCGTCGTGTTCGCGCCGAACCGGTGGCCTATCTCACCGGCACTCGCGAATTCGCGGGCGCGTTGTTCAAGGTCGACCGGCGTGTCCTTATCCCACGCCCAGATACTGAGGTCATGGTTGAAGTCGCCCTTGCGCGACTCGGACCGCTAGGGGACACAGGTCGGGCTGCCGACGTCGGCACCGGATCTGGTGCCATTGCCATCTCGCTCGCGCACGCGTGTCCACGCGCCTCCATTCACGCCGTTGACATCGATCGCGGGGCGTTGCGGGTCGCCCGACGAAATGCCCGGAGACTCCTCGCCGACCATCGGTTGAGATTTCATCTCGGTGACGGCCTCCCGGCCGCCCGTGCGCGCGTGGACGTCGTGTGTGCCAACCTGCCATATGTGCCGGTCGACGCCATCCCAAAGCTTGACCGGACGGTGCGGGAATGGGAGCCACATCTCGCCCTCGCGGGCGGCCGTGACGGCCTTGACCTCTACCGCCAACTCCTCGAGGCAACTCCCCGCCTAGTCCGTGCGGGCGGATCGATTTTGATGGAGTGTGACCCCAATCAAGTCGGGGCTCTCAAGGCACTCGCGCGTCGGGCGCATCCCGATTCAAACCTCGCCGTCCACCGCGACCTCTCCGGACGCGACCGCGTTGTTGAAGTCCACCTGCCGGCCGGACCGAGTGCGCGCCTAAGATAAGCCTTGTCGGCGCATGAGGCGATGATGAGTCCGCGCGCTGGTGATTACGCAGCGACCATGACACCGCGAGCATCCGAGCAATTGCACGACCGCGTTACACTGCGCGTCCCGTGAGTGCGTTCTCCCCGACTACCACCGACGGCGATCTCCACGCGAGTCTCGCGGCGCGTTTGCGCGCCCACGGTAACGTCCACGCGGCGTGGTTCGCGCAAGGGGCGCCCGTCACCGTCGCCGTCTCACCCGGACGCCTCGATGTCATCGGAGGCATCGCTGACTATTCCGGCGCAACCGTGCTTGAAGCGACCATCGGCCCGCGCACGGTTGTCGCAATGCATCGACGCGACGACCGCCAGATCCGAATCACTACCGTCGGTCCGGAAGCCGGCGATCTTGATGGTGCAACCTTCGAAATAACCGTCGATTCCACCCGCCTGCCCGCGCCGGCCCTCCGTGAACGAATCGGCAACGCATCACGGTGGGCGGCGTACGTGGTTGGTGCGTGGCACATTCTGACCTCCGAGGGGGTCGCGACCGACCTTCCTGGCGCGGACGTCGTCATTGATGGCAGGGTGCCGCTTGGGGCCGGAGTTGCGTCTTCGGCAGCGCTTGAGGTTGCCTCGATGCGCGCCCTCTGCGCCATCTCCGGCATCACACTCGACGGCCTGCACCTCGCCGCCCTGTGCCAAATGGTTGAACAACGAGTTGCCGGCGCGCCCTGCGGAATCATGGACCAAGTGACCTGCGCACTTGGGGAGTCAAGTCGCCTCCTTGAGTTGCGATGCCAACCCCATGACCTTCTCGGACACGTGGCGATCCCTACCGGCGTGGCGGTGATTGGTCTGGACAGCGGGATAAAGCACGCAATCGGCGGCGCACGGTACCCGCGGGTCCGCGCCGCCGCGTTTATGGGCCGGGAAATCCTGCGCCGGGGCGAAGGACGCGAAGCCCACACCGAAACCGTGGACGTGCCAGGCGGGTACCTCTGCAATCTCTCCCCATCGGTCTTTGCTCAAGTTGCGACTCGTCTCCCGCGCCGCATGCGCGGTCGAGAGTTTCTTGCACGCTACGAAGACCACCACGACGCCGCGACGACTATCGATCCTGACGCGGACTACCCGATACGAGGCGCCACCACTCACCCGGTCTCTGAGCAGGCCCGCGTCGTACGGTTTCGACGCGCTCTCCTCCTCGCCAACGACGCATCCGCACGGATTCGGGCGTCGGCGCTTGCCAGTGCCGGCAGGCAAATGTATGGCGCACACCGAAGTTACTCTCGAAATTGCGGCTTGGGCGCGAACGAGACCGACGCGATTGTCGCCCTCGTCCGCGCCGAGGGACCTGCGAACGGCTTGCACGGCGCCAAAATCACCGGCGGCGGGAGCGGCGGCACCGTCGCCGTACTTGCAGACGCTAAGCCTGACGGCACGCTCAGTGATGCCGCCGCTGAAGCCATCGAACGTGTCCGTGTCGGCGCGGGCGCGGCCCACGGGCGAACTCCACGGATCATCGCTGGCTCAAGCCCGGGAGCAATGGCACTGGCACCCGTCACACAGCCGTGGATTGCCTAACCTCGCATCTGGAGCCGCGGATCAGTCGGTACCCACTCGGCGCACTTACCCCACCAGTGGAAGGTGGAACGACCCGAATGCGAGCACCGAAAACGGTCTGAGCGACACCCAAGCACGCCCGACGACAAGGTCAACGGGCAATGGGCCCCACACATGACTGTCGCTGCTACTGTTCCGATTATCGCCGAGGACAAAGACGTTCCCTTCCGGCACTCTCGCCGGACCCCAGAAGTAGCGCACCGGTTCCCGCAAGTACGGCTCGTCAAGCGGTCGGCCGTCGACGAATACGTATCCGTGCGCCACCGTCACGGTCTCACCGGGTAATGCGATCACTCGCTTGACATATTCGATCGTCGGATTGCGCGGGTAACGAAACACCACGACATCGCCGCGGTGAAAGGGACGCAACGACGTAAACACGGTATCGACGATCACTAAAGCACGGTTCGTGAGCGTGGGTTCCATACTTGCGCCTTCGACGACAAAGGCGCCAAATGCGCGATTCAGCACCACCACCCAGAGAAGGACGATAAGGACGTGGCGCGCCTCACTCGCGATGACGCGCCACAACGATGGACGCGACGGCGGCGTGGCGCGCCGTGTCCCAACATCGATCTCAGTGGTGGGCGCGGAAACGCCAGGTATTGGTTCGCGCACGTCAAGAGCCTACCCCGACCACTCCGCTACGCCATCAGGGTCATCGTGGCGCCGGCGTTGGCGTCGATGCCGCACCACCGGCACCGCGATTAGGTCCGCCACCACCCGGAGCACCTTGGCCGCCGCCGCGGCCACCGCCCTGACCGTCTGGAACGACCGCGATTGACTGTGCAACGACCGGCGAGCCTGCCTGTGCGGCGCCCTGAGCAATCACGGATACGCGCGCGCCAACGACGATTTCCGAGAGCGGGATTGCCGTCTGATGGGTAATCGGCGCGTCTACAGGAACTGACACTGCGACCGACTGGTTGTCAGGGGTAGTGAGTGTCAATGTCTGACCATCCACCTTTGAGACGACCCCGATCGTTGGGCGCCCAAATCCGCCGTTCGGCCCTCCGATCTGACCGCCTCCCGATCCCGCGAACGGTGTGCGCGCACCACCCGACAGCGCCGAGGCTTGACTCGTCGCGACCGGCGTCGCTTGTCGGGCTTCGTACGCTCGGCCGGCGCCGAACGACGCGCCTCCGGTCACCCCAATAAGTGCGGCTACCGCGAGTAGCCATGTGAAGTTGCGCGCCATCTGTCAGGTTCCCATCTTCCAAGGCTCGACCCATTCATCGCCCGCACACGCCGCCTCCGGCGCTTACTCGTACCGGAGCGCCTCGATGGGGTTCAACTGCGACGCACGTACGGCGGGGTACACCCCAAAGAACAAACCAATCGCCGCGGATACGCCAAATGCAAGCAGGATTGCGTCGACGCCAATCACCGTCATCAGCTTCGTTGAGTTGTTGCCGAGGGAGATCCCATCCAACAACCGCGCACCGCCCGCACCAAGCGCGATGCCGATGCCCCCGCCGACGACGCTGACGACGATTGACTCGACGAGAAACTGCGTCAAGATGTCCCGTCGTTTGGCGCCAATTGCCTTCCGGATGCCGATCTCGCGAGTTCGTTCTGTCACGCTGACGAGCATGATGTTCATGATGCCGATCCCACCAACAAGCAGCGAGATGCCAGCCACCGCCCCCAAGAACAGCGTGATCGCCCCAGTAATCTGTGTAACCGTGTTCAAAAGGTCTTGCTGACTGCGAATCGTGAAATCATCCTGTGCGACGCGATGCCGTTCGCGCAGTAACTCTCCGATGGCCTGCACCGCTGCATCGGACGTAGTGGTCTTCTCGTCGACGAGTTGGACGTTCACCGACGAGACCGTGAAGCCTCCACGTGACGTCCGATTCCTGCTGAGGCGCGTGAATTGGGTGGTGATCGGAACAAGCACGGTGTCGTCTTGATTGCCACCGAACCCAGATCCCTTGGACTCCAGCACGCCTACGACCCGCAGGTTGGCCGCGACTCCCTGTTGGTTGACCCTGATCGTTTGACCGATGGCATCGCCGTCACCAAAAAGGTTGGTCTTGGTGTTCGACCCGATCACCGCGACGAGCGCCCGACCATCAACCTGGTCTCGGGTGATGAACTGTCCCTCGGCCGGTCGGAAATTCCGGACCTGCTCATAGTCGGGTGTGACGCCGGTCACTCGGACGTTTACGTTCTGCCCACCGGTGACGATCTGGGCGAAGCCGCCCGACTCCGGCGCGACGGCCACGACTTGGGGCACGCGACCGGAATCGACGATGGCAAGTGCATCTTCGTAGGTCAGCGATGGCGCCGTACCCGACTGAGACCGAACGTTGCCCGACGTCTGCGCACCAGGACTCACGAAGAGCAAGTTTGACCCGAGCGCTTGGATCGATCCTTGGATGCTCGCTTGGATGCCTCGCCCGATTGACATCAAGGCGATGACCGCCGCGACGCCGATGATCACACCAAGCATCGTCAGCGCGGCGCGCAATTTATTAGCCCCAAGCGCGCGTAGTGCAAGCCGAACGCTTTCCAACGGACTCATCGACGTTCTCCAGTTTCTCTCTGTCAGTGAGCGACCGGCGCCTCAGAGATTCGCCGTGCGATGCGTTGGCGCTCGACGGGTATCGGTTCATCGCGGACGATCAGTCCATCGCTCAGCCGGAGGGTGCGTCTCGTGTGTTCAGCGATGTCCGCCTCATGCGTCACGAAAATCACCGTGATCCCGTCACGGTTGAGTTCCTGAAAAATCGCCATGACCTCTTCAGACGTGCGCGTATCGAGAGCCCCTGTGGGTTCGTCGGCCAGAATGATCGCGGGCCGGTTCACCAACGCACGGGCAATCGCCACACGCTGTTGTTGCCCCCCCGACAGTTCGGTCGGCCGGTGGTGCCAGCGGTCGGCTAGTTGAACCCGTTCAAGCGCTTCGAGTGCACGCTTGCGCCGGTTCGGCACACCCGCGTAGAGCAACGGCAACTCCACCTGTTCGACCGCCGTCGTCCGCGCAAGCAAGTTGAACTGCTGGAAGACAAACCCTATGCGCTTGTTCCGAATCGTTGCCAACTCATCATCAGTGAGGCCGCTTGTCGCCGTGCCGTCGAGCCAGTACTCGCCGGACGTTGGCTGATCGAGGCAACCAAGAATGTTCATGAGCGTCGATTTGCCAGAGCCGCTCGCCCCCATGATGGCAACCATCTCACCCTCACGGACCTCGAACGTTGCCTCACGTAAGGCCCGGACATCGACGTCGCCCATTCGGTAGGTCTTCGTCAACGCCGCGGTGCGGATCACTACTCGAGCAGAAACGTCGGCGGCAGGTTCAGCGGCACTCGTCGCGAGGGTGGCGGTCATGGTGGTGCCCTTTACTAAGAGAAGCCTCGCCGGCGCATGAGGCGTCCGGTGAGCGTGAGCCTCTCGGCGCACGGTGCGGACGGTCAACTCGTGCCGCACTAATCGATCTTCGGCGGTCCTCCACCCATCGGGCCTCCACCGCCACCAGGTCCAGACGTGACCGACCGCACTGACGTCGTTGGCAACACGACTCGCTCACCCGCGATGAGGCCGCTCACAATCTCGGTCTGGCTATCGTTCGCGAGGCCAACTTGAACCGATCTGGTTTCAGTCTTTCCGTCGGCGGTCTGGACGTCGACCGATTTGTTTCGTTGAATGGTCTTTATCGCTCGATTGGGCACGACGAGCACGTCTTCCCGACTTGCCGTGGTAATCGCCGCCGTGGCGGTCATGCCCGGACGAACCATCGACGCGCCTGGCGCCAGTTGAACCTGAATGGCGTAGCTCACAACGCCAGACTGCACCGTCGCGGTCGGGGCGACTACCTTGACCGTGGCCGGAAATCGCTGGCCGGCGAGCGCCTCAAAGGAGACCATCACCGATTGGCCGACGGTGATCTTGCCCACGTCGGTCTCATCGACAACGACATCAACGCGCAATTGCTTGGCATCGACGAGCGTGACGACCGCCGTCCCACTCCCAATCTGCTCACCAAGATTGCCCGAGACCGCCGCCACGACCCCATCAAATGGCGCCACGATTGTGGCGTTACCGAGGTTGCTTTCGGCCTGCGCCAAAGACAGTTGCGCTTGCTCAAGGGTCACCTCGACGGCGCGCACCTCAAGTGCCGTTGACCCCGCGAGCTTCAGGTCAAGCTGGGCTTGTGCTTGAGCTAACGATGTCTCGGCGTTTCGAAGGTCGTATCCGTTTGCAGCGAGCGCCCGCTCAAGCGACGACTTGGCTTGCGCGAAAGACTCCTCGGCGGCACGCTGGTCGTACGGCGTTGGGTTCAAAAGTTTGACGAGCGACGTCTCTGCCTGAATAACCGTCTGTTCAGCGGCGGCGACATCAGCCTCCGTCGGGTTTCGCAATTTCTCGACCGAGATCTTCGCCTGACTAAGCGCCTCTTGTGCCGCCGCAATGTCGTATTGACTCGGCACCCGCAACTTGTCAAAGCTTGCCGTGGCTTGTTCGAGAACGAGTTGAGCGTTCTCAATGTCATATTGACTTGGCGACCGCAACTTCTCGAGGGTTGCCCTCGCCTGATCGACCGACGCCTGCGCCGACTGTAGGTCGGCAGCCGATGGCGCCTTGATTTTGTCGAGTGCCGCTTGCGCCTGCGAGACGGCCTGTTGTTGGAGGCGAACCTCCCAATCGGTCGGCCCTTGCCCTTGCAATTTCGAGAGATTGTTCTGCTGCGTCTGCAACGCGATGGACGCTTGCAGTGCCTGGGCATCGGCGGCGGATTGACTTATCGTCGAGGACCGGTCACTGGCACGTGCTTGGTCGTAGCGCGCCTTGTCCAAACTGACTTGCGCGTTCTGAACCGCGAGTTGCGCGTTCGCGATGTCCTCGGGCTTCGCGCGAGGTGCGTCCAGAAGTTGCGCCAGTTTTGTGCGCTGCTGATCCAGAGATAGTTGTGCGTTCGCCACATCCTCTGCCCGCGGATTTGTAAGCGCCAATAGTTTGGCCTGAGCAGCGGCGAATGCTGACTCTGCGTTCCGCACATCCTCAGCGCGCGGGTTGAGCAGTGCTTGGAGTTTCGCTCGCGCGGAGGCCACCGAAGCCTCGGCGTTCTTCAGATCTTCGGCGCGCGGGTTCCGGATCTGTTCAAGTTTCGTGAGTTGCGATTGCACTTGACTTTCGGCGGTTGCAATGTCTTCAGCCCGCGGGTTCTTCAGTTGTGCAAGCTTTGCGCGGGCCGCCGCTACCTGAGCACGCGCCGCCTCCACGTCTTCACTTCGAGTGGGGTTCGACGCCTGATCAAGCTTGATGCGCGCAGTTTCAAGTTGCGACTTCAGGATGGCGAGATCAGGGCCGTTCGCGTACGCTTGTAGTTGCTCAAGCTTGGTTCGCGCAGATTCGACCGATGCCCGTGCGACTCGAAGATCCTCTGGCCGCGCACCCTCTTTTACCTGCGCAAGTTTTACTTCAGCACTCGTCACGGAATTTCGCGCCTGTGCAACCGCGACTTGTAGGTCCGCGTCATCAAGGCGCGCGAGAACTTGCCCCGCCTTCACCGAGTCGCCCACACTGACCGGCAGGTCGATCAAGCGACCGCTCGCCTTGAACGTGAGCCGTGACTGCGCGGGCGCGGCGACCGTGCCCGTCGCCGTCACGGACGACTGCAGGTTTCCACGTGCAACCTCGACGGCATTCACCACCGCAGCGACTGCGGGCTTTGGGTAGAACCGTTGGTACCCGTAGTACCCGCCAACCGACGTCACCCCGGCCATTGCGAC
>CAYFLJ010000029.1:0-14287 GCA_964343985.1 uncultured Thermoflexus sp. | reverse complement strand
TCGCTCCAATCATTGCCCTTTTCTTGGTGGTTCAGCGCCACCTCGTCGAAGGGATTGCGTCCGGTGCGGTGAAGGGGTAGCGCACCGTTGCGAGCGCCCGAGCAGCGAAGTTGCCCAACACTTTCAGAAGGAGTTGAAACATGACCAGTCGAACGCGGAGGGGCCTTATCTCCGTCACGAGTGCGCTCGGCGCCACACTTGCACTGGCAGCGTGCGGGGGCGAGGCAGCGCCCCCGGCGAAAGCCGAACCCACAAAGGCCGCTGCACCGGCCGCGGCCGCGCCCACCGTTGCGGGCGCAGCCGCGAAGCCTGCTGAACCCACCAAAGCGCCCGCACCCGCCGCTGCGAGTGGCCCACAGAAGTTGGTCTACTGGGGCGCATTCGCCGCCAATCTGGGCAAAGCGCAGGAGGAAGTTGTTAAGCGTTTCAACGAGTCGCAGAAAGACGTCACGGTTGAACACCAGTTCCAAGGATCGTATGAGGAACTGGCAAACAAACTCACCGCTGCATTACAAGCAAAGCAAGCGCCAGACATCGCGGTCTTGTCGGACGTCTGGTGGTACAAGTTTTATCTTAACCGTGCGATCCAGCCGCTCGACGACTTGATGAAGGCCGAGAAGGTCGACACCAAAGACTATGTCGACTCGCTTTTCAACGAGTATGTACAAGGAGGCAAGAGTTACGCACTGCCGTTTGCGCGTAGCACGCCACTCTTCTACTACAACAAGGATGCGTACAAAAAGGCGGGACTGCCCGACCGCGCACCGAAGACTTGGGACGAGTTCACGAAAGATTTTGCACCAAAATTGAAGAGCTCAATCGACGCGACACAGTCGATTTTTGCCAACGGTGGATATTCGGCGTGGTACTTCCAAGGGGTAATCTGGCAGTTCGGCGGGGCGTACTCTGACAAGGACTTCAAGATGCTCATCGCCGAGCCGAAGGGCGTTCAGGCCGGCGAGTTCTACCGGTCAAGCATCAAAGACGGCTGGTCAGTCTCGGTCAAGAGCGACACCGACGACTTCAAGCAAGGCGTCACCACCTCGATCATCAATTCAACGGGTAGCCTCGTCGGCATCCTCGACGCCGCGAAGGGCAAGTTCGAGGTGGGCACCGGTTTCTTGCCCGAAGGCCCAGCCGGATTCGGCTGCCCAACCGGTGGTGCCGGGGTGGCAATCTTGTCGGGTCTGTCGGCCGAGAAGCAGGCAGCAGCGATGAAGTACGTCGCCTTCGCCTCAAGCCCCGACATCACTGCATGGTGGTCACAGAACACCGGCTATATGCCCGTGCGCAAATCGGCGATCGACGGGAAGTCAATGCAGGAGTTCATTAAGACCAACCCGAATTCGAAGACCGCCCTCGATCAGTTGCCGAAGACCAAGTTTCAAGACTCCGCGCGGGTCTTTGTGCCGAACGGTGACCAGATTATCGCCAAGGGGCTTGAGCGCATCCTGGTGAATCAGGACGCACCCGCCGACGTGTTTAAGGAAGTCGCGGCTACCTTGGAGAAGGAAGCGGCGCCGGTCATCGCCGCACGCAAAGCCCTCGGCGCCTAAGACGTCTTTCGGTCGGGGTCACGTCCGTCGTGGCCCCGGCTTTCGTCTGATTGCTATACTTCCGTCGGCTTGCCGAGGTGGCGAAATTGGCAGACGCGCTAGGTTGAGGGCCTAGTGGGGTATCCACTCCCCGTATGGGTTCAAGTCCCATCCTCGGCACCACTCTTATTCTGCTTCGAGGGACGTGCAACGGGCGGTTAGCTCAGTTGGTAGAGCACGGCGTTTACACCGCCGGTGTCGGGGGTTCGAGCCCCTCACCGCCCACCGCGGTTTGCGGGCCGTGCGATTCTTACCCGCGCCGAGATAGCTCAGTTGGTAGAGCATGCGACTGAAAATCGCAGTGTCGACAGTTCAATTCTGTCTCTCGGCACCACTCGATAAAGGCCTCGCCCTTACAAAGGACGAGGCCTTTGTGCTTCCGACCGCACCGTGACCATGGGATGCGTCGCCCGATGACCTCCGCGTTCGCTTCGTTCATCGGCAACACCGACGTTGTCCGGCGTCTCAGCGACTACGAACTCCAAGGCATGGGAGCCCATGCGTATCTCTTGATCGGCCCCGAACACGTCGGTAAGCGGACGATTGCCCTCCAGTTCGCAACCCTCGCCACGTGCCCAAACGTGCAGGACGGTGATGCCTGCGGGACCTGCCAATCGTGTGGCGCCTCTGCACGAAACGCGCATCCAGATATTCATGTCATTGAGCGGCGAGACGACAAGCGCTCAATTGTTGTGGAACAGGCGCAGGAAGTCGCCCGAATCGCCACAATCCGTCCCTATCAGTCCGCCGTCAAAGTCATCGTCATCGTTGAGGCGCAGGCGCTCGAAGTTCGAGCCGCAAATCTCCTACTGAAGACGATTGAGGAACCCGCGTCAGACACCCGCATCGTACTTACGTCAAGTGAGAGCGATCTCGTGCTACCCACGATACGATCACGCTGCCGCGAAATTGCGTTCCGCGCCGTGCGCGTGCAATCGATCGCGGATGCGCTTGTGCAACGTGGGGTCGCAATCGATGACGCGAGCCTGATCGCAAGGCTCTCGGCTGGACGACCCGGTTGGGCGATACGTGCGAGCAACGACCCCTCGTTTCTGGCAGTGCGCGCCACACACCTAGATATGCTCGCGTCGGTATTGTCACAACGCAAGTACGCTCGGTTACCGCTCGTCGACGGCCTCGAAGACCCTCGAAATCTCGCACGCACACGCGAGACAATGGCGAACGCGTTCTCAACATGGATTGCCTGGTGGCGCGATGTTCTCGTGGTCCGGGCCGGTTGCAGTGAATTCGTCGCCGGTATCGATCGAATCGATGAGGTGTGCGGCGCGGCCGAACGACTGGATGTTTCCGCAATCGTTGGTGCGATCAACCGTACGGGCATAGCGATTGCTCACCTAGACGACAACGTGAACCCTCGTCTCGCTGCTGAAGGCTTGGTGCTTGACCTCCCAGATTTCGCGCCCGCCTGACCGATGCGACTCGATTGCTAGACTTCTGGAGCCGTTTCTACGGCACACTCCGAGGAGCTCGCGCCTGACCCATGCCCACGTACGAGTACGCCTGCACGGCCTGCACCCACCGCTTTGAAGTGGTTCAGAAGTTCTCCGACGCCCCGATAACCGAATGCCCGCAATGTTCCGGGGCCGTCCGGAAGGTCTATTTTGCGGCGGGTGTAGTGTTCAAGGGATCAGGGTGGTACATCAACGATAGCCGTCCCACGCCGCCCTCGGACTCGGCAAGCGCGTCGACCCCAACACCCGCATCTGACGCGTCCACGACATCGACAGGCGAGTCAGCTCCTGCGGCAAAGACGGAGGCAGCGGTCGCTCCGACGACTGCCACGTCAGCAGCCGCGACGCCGTCCAGTTAACGGCGGGGCACAGCCCGATGCGCGTCGTCATCCAACGGGTCATCCGCGCATCGGTCGACGTTTCCGGTGAAACTATCGGGCGCATCGGTTCCGGAGTAGTGCTGCTCGTGGGTGTTACGCACGGCGACACCCTTGCACATGCGCAGTGGATCGCGCGACGAACCGCTGAGTTACGCATCTTTTCAGATGCCGACGGCAAAATGAATCAGTCACTGACAGACGTTGGCGGTGCCGCGTTGGTTGTATCGCAATTCACCCTGTACGCGGACACCTCGCAAGGTCGGCGCCCCAGCTATATGGATGCTGCAAGTCCTGCGGTCGCGGCGCCGCTCGTAACCGCCGTCATTGAGGCGTTACGCGCGCGCGGCGTCCCAGTAGCCTCAGGCCAGTTCGGCGCGCACATGGACGTTCATATCCACGCAGACGGCCCTGTCACGATCATTCTCGACACCGACCACGTTTCGTCGTTGGCACAGGCGTAAGCGACTCGGCCAATGTGGCCGCCACAAGGGAGTGCGCGTGGAACGTCGACCAATTGAGCGGGTTCGGGGAACGCAGGATCTCGGCACTCGTGCCGCGGACGCCCTTGACGCAATCCGGAGTCGGTGCGAAACACGTTTTTCTGCACATGGATTCCGGCGGGTCGACGTCCCAGTTATCGAACTCGCAGAGTTACACCTGCGAAAGTCTGGGCTTGAGACGATCTCGAAGCTGTATGCCTTCCATGACTTGGGTGGGCGACGGATCTGTCTGCGCCCTGAACTCACCGCAAGCATTGTCCGAGCGGCGATTGCCGCTCCGGCCGCGCGCCTGCCTGACAAAGTGTTCGCGACAGGCCCCGTCTTTCGGTACGAGCGCCCGTCCCGCGGACGCTTCCGGCAATTCACTCAGACCGGAGTCGAGGTTCTCGGCGCTGAAGGACCGCTCGCCGACGCTGAGGTGATCGCGCTCGCGACGACCACCCTTGAGAATCTCGGTATCACTGGCTACTCAATAACCGTTGGGAACGTCGGCGTCCTCTCTGATGTGCTTGGTCGCCTCGGACTGACCGGGCGTCGGCGCGCCATCCTCCTAGAGAGCCTTGAAGAGACGCGACGCCACGGCATCGACGCCGTTCGACGGCGGTTCGAAACTCTTGATCCCGACGCAGTCGCACCGCGATCTCCCGCCACGGGTGACCAGATCAAGGGAAACCACGCAGAGGCCATCGCCAGACTGATTGCGGAGGTAAGCCCAGGGGATCTTGGGCGACGCACGCTCGACGACGTCGCCACGCGATTGGTCTCCCGCATGCAAGGTGATCAGGCGCACGAGGCAATTGAACGGGCGCTGAGCTTCATTGCGCAACTCGGAGAGGTGCGAGGCGACCCCAACGACGCACTCGCTGCCGGCCGCACGCTCTTGGAGTCGCATGGCCTCGATGTGACTCCTCTCGCGGAACTTGCACAGACCGTTCAATACCTCGACGCCTTTGGTGTCGACCGCGCGCGCTTGCGCATCGACCTCGGTTTGAGCCGGGGCTTGCAGTACTACACGGGAATGGTGTTCGAGATAGACCACGACTCACTCGGTGCGGAGCGCCAACTGTGCGGGGGCGGACGATACGACGACCTCGTCCGGGTCCTTGGCGGACGCCAATCGGTGCCAGCAACCGGGTTCGCGTTCGGCCTCGAGCGGCTCATGCTTGCGCGGGAGGCCGATGCCGGCACGCCCCTTGACCTTGCGCCGGCGACTGTTCTCGTGGTTCCCGCGTCCCCGTCAGACGTGCGCCACGCGATTGCATGCGCGGTTGCGTTGCGGGAGACTGGTATCTCGACTTCACTCGACACAAGCGGCCGCGCGGTTCGCGCAGCGGTGACCTACGCCGCCCGTGAAGGCTTTCCCGCGGTCGTCGTGGTCTCAAACGACGACCCCCCCGAGACCTGTCGCCCGAGGGCACTTCTTCAAGCATCCGCCGGTGCCGGTGAAACTCCCCTCGACGCCCCAACACCGATTCCGTTCGCTGGCGTTTGGGCATGGTTGGAGGCCCAAAGCATCCCGCCTCGACGCGATGGACAACCGTTGGAGGTACGCCGATGAACGGCACGACCGCCGTGTTGCGAATGGGCGTCCCGTCCGGTCGTCGCATCGAACCCGCCGCACTCGCGTTTCTTGAAGGGTGCGGACTGCGTGTGCGGAAAGAGAGCGACCGTCAACTTTCAGCCGGCATTTCAGGCTTACCTGGCGTGATCGTCTTCATGCAACGTGCCCGGGACATCGTCACACAAGTGACGGACGGTGATCTTGACATCGGACTTACTGGCATCGACTTCGTTGAGGAGTACGGCGTCGAAGGCGACGACATGATCATGCTCGATGACGACCTCGGGTTCTCATCTGGAGATCTTGTTGTCGCCGTGCCTGACGGGTGGATCGACGTCACATCCCTCGTCGACCTTGCCGATGTGGCGATTGCCTTGCGTGAACGCGGCCAACTGCTGCGTGTCGCGACGAGTTACCCGAGACTCGCGCAACGCTTCCTGTACGAGAAAGGGATCACGCACTTCACCGTTGTCCCGATGGACGGCGGCGTCGAGGCTGCGCCGGGTGCCGGCTTCGCCGACGTGATCGTGGAATTGACAGTGAGCGGTGTCTCGCTGAAAGAGAATCGCCTCAAGGTGTTGCGTCACGCCGTGGTGATGCGGACACAGGCTTGCCTGATCGGGAACCGGCGTGCGTTGGCGGCAAGCGCCGAGAAGCGCGATGTGACGCGACGCATCCTTGAACTCATCGAAGCACGCGGCCAAGCGCAGCAGTATTACTCGGTGACGGCAAATCTGCGCGCCGCGTCCGAAGACGACGTGGCGCGGCGTCTCTTGGCGTCGCCAGCGACACGCGGACGCACCGGGCCGACGGTGGCGCGCGTCTACAGCGCTGACGATTTTGGCGGGGTCCACGACAGCCATTGGTACGCGGCCACCGTGATTGTGAAATCGCAACACTTGCAGCAGGCGGTCGACCACTTTCGTTCGGTCGGCGGTTCCGGCATCTCGGCCATGCAGGTGCGCTACCTGTTTGATGAACGATCCCGCCGCTTCGACGCCCTCGCCGAAGAACTCGGGCGGCCGTAACCACTCGCCGAGGAGACCGCGTCGGTGTCTAGCCCCGCCCTACGTATTGCACACGCTGGCACCATTGCCGCGGCAGCGATCCTCCACCGGAGCGCGATAGACGAACTTGAACCGGACGCGACTGTCGCCGCGCGCACCGCACACGTGTTCGGCGTGGGACTTTCGCCTGAGGCCTTCGTCGAACGGGTTCGTACGGAGGTGCGATCTCGGGGCGATGAAGCCATACGGGAAATCTCTGCCCGGCTAGGCGAAGGCGTTGTCGGCGCGCTTGAAACGACCCAAGCAGAAATGGCAGCTGCATACCACTCAGTCTCCGAGGAGTTCGTCGCGGACCTCCGTGCGGCCGCGGCACGGATCGAGGCGTTCCACCGCCTTCAACCAAAAGGCTCGTGGATCGACTTCGACGAGGGGCTTGGCCAAATCGTTCGCCCGCTCGATCGCGTCGGCCTCTACGCGCCGGCCGGGCGTGGGGCGTACCCAAGCACGGTTCTCATGACAGCGATCCCTGCGCGCGTCGCGGGTGTCCGTGAGATTGTCATGTGCACAGCAGCGCGGGACGGCATTCAGCGACCAGAGATGCTTGTCGCGGCTGACATCGCCGGCGTCCATCGAGTTTTCAAGGTGGGTGGCGCGCAGGCAATTTGTGCGTTGGCCTACGGCACTGCGTCGGTGCCACGCGTCGACAAAATCCTCGGACCTGGGAACGTCTTCGTCGTGCTCGCCAAACGTCGGGTGTACGGCGCCGTCGATATTGACCAGTTACCCGGACCGACCGAGACCCTTGTGATTGCTGATGACTCCGCCGACGCCGACGAAGTCGCCGCTGACTTGCTCGCGCAGGCCGAACACGACCCATTGGCGACCTCAATCTTGATTACAACGCATGCGGCGCTTGCAAGCGAGGTTGCCGAGGCGGTCGAGGCTCAGTTGCGCACGCTACCGACTCGAGATGTCGCCCGCGCGTCGCTTTCCGCACGCGGCGGCGCGGTCATCGTGTCGGACCTGATCGCCGCACTCCGCATCGCAAACGACTTCGCGCCGGAACATCTCTGCTTGCTCGTGCGCGACCCGTGGTCATGGGTGGGAGAGGTGCATCACGCCGGCGGAGTGTTTGTCGGGGCAAACTCGCCCGAGGCTGCCGGAGACTACGTCGCGGGGCCAAGCCATGTGATGCCGACCGGTCGCACCGCGCGGTTCGCATCGCCACTGTCCGTCGCAGACTTCATCAAACGGATAAGCGTGATCGGTCTTTCGTCTCGGCGACTTGCAGACATTGGGATGGTCGCGGCGCGGCTCGCTCGTGCCGAGGGTTTCGAGGCGCACGCGCGTGCGGTGGAAATCCGGCTTCGGCCTCAGGACCGGTAGGCTGCGCCTTCTGGTCCGCACGCACTTCCACCCGCCCAGCGACGGCTCCGTCGACCCCGCATTCTGCAGCGCGCTCAGCGGCTAAACAGAATATTTAGAATATCGCCGTCAAGCACGACGTAGTTGCGGCCTTCTTGGCGGAGGTGACCACGCTTACGCGCCTCTGCCATGCTCCCCGCGGCCATAAGGTCATCGTAGGCGACAACCTCAGCTCGGATAAAGCCTTTTTCCAAATCGGTGTGGATCGCACCCGCGGCGGCCGGCGCCTTATCGCCTCGAGAGATTGGCCATGCGCGCACTTCATCCTCACCTGCCGTCAGAAACGAGATCAATCCCGTCAGGTCGTATGACTGGCGAATGATCTTGCCCGCCGCGAGTTCGCTCACTCCTAAGTCGGCCATGAAGGTCGCGGCGTCGGCCTCGTCAAGCTGCGCAAGCTCCATTTCCAACTTGGCCGACAACGACGCGACGAAAGTCTTCGGGTGCTGAAACGCTTCCCGAACTCGGGACTCGTACGTCGAAGCCTGACTGAGTTGGCCCTCACCAAGATTGACGACGACGAGAGTAGGCTTCAGGGTCAAAAACTGGAAGCCGCGTATGTCTCGCAACTGATCTTCTGTGAGGTCGAGCGCGCGCAGTGGTTTCCCAGCTTCGAGATCGGCCTGGAATCCATCAAAGAGCGCAATCTCCGCCTCGATTGGCCCGCGGTCTGCCGTGCGCGTCTTCTTTAAATCGGATTCAAGACGTGTCCGACGTCGCTCAACCACTGCAAGATCAGCGACGACGAGGTCAAGGTGCACCTTTTCAAGAGACGCAACTGGGTCCACCGATCCATCGGAGACCACACTCGCATCTTCAAAGGCCCGCACGACCACAACGAGCGCATCGACGGTACGAAGTTGGCCGACCCACGCAACTTCCGCCCGATCGCGAGCGCCAAAGCCAACACTTGGGAAATCGAGATAGTGCACCTCGGCGGGTGTCGTCTTCTTTGGGACGAACATCTCGGTGAGTCGATCAAGACGCACATCCGGCACTTTGACGACCGCAACGTGCGTCTCCTGCCCGTGTCCGCCTGCCGTGACCGGCGCCTCGCCACCTGTGAGGGCATTGAACAGCGACGTTTTCCCGCTCTGGGGGAGTCCAATAATCCCGAGACGCATGCGAATCCTTGAGGCCAAAGAGAGTCGCGCCAAGTGGACGCGCGAGACAGAGTCTAGCGGCGCGTATCTCAGTCGATTGCCGGCGCACCTAGTGTGTTCAGGGGCCGTTCACCGGGGTGAAGCCCCACACGGCCGGCGCCGAATCTCACGCACCCCCACCCTCAGTGGGATCAACGCACAATGTCAATCACGAGCGGCGGGCGTCGAACAGGCCCATCGGTCCACGTGAACGCGCCAAGAATCGACCGCACGGCATGGTCAGAATCGCGTAGCGCCTGGCGCGAGTGGATCGTCGCGACCGCTTCGCCCGCTTGCACCACGTCGCCGACTTGCTTGTGCATCACCACTCCCACCACGGGATCAATACGGTCGGACTTCGTCGCGCGCCCCGCTCCAAGCAACATCGCGGCTTCACCGATCGCGCGTGCGCCGACGCGCGAAACGGTGCCGCCGTGCGGAGTTATGACGTCAGTTCGATAGGGGGCCGTTTCGAGACACGTCGGGTCATCGACGACTGCCCCGTCCCCACCTAGCGAAACGATGAGGCTCCGAAGTCGAGCACGTGCCGTCCCATCATCAATTGCTGCCTGCAATCGCGTGCGTGCTTCGTCAAGCTCCGCGGCGGCACCCGACGCCAACATCACTTCCGAGCCAAGCACGATGCAAAGCTCTCGCAAGGCGGGGTCGCCAGTCCCGCTGACTGTTTCGATTGCCTCGCGGACCTCGAGAAGGTTTCCAACCGCCCGTCCGAGTGGTCCATCCATGTCGGTGAGGACTGCAACGACCGATAATCCGGCGGCGCTCCCAAGATCGACCATTGCGCGCGCCAACTCCCGAGCTTTGTCCACCGTGGCCATGAATGCCCCATCGCCAACCTTTACGTCGAGCACGACGGCCCGGGCGCCGGTGGCAATCTTCTTGCTCATCACCGAGCTTGCAATCAGTGGAACCGATTCAACGGTGCCCGTGACATCGCGTAGGGCGTATAGGCGTCCGTCACCGGGTGCCATTTCAGGGGACTGCGCGGCGATGACCATCCCGCGTTCGCGCACGGCCCTTTCGAACCCAGCGATGTCGAAGGTGGTCGAGACGCCCGGGATTGCCTCGAGCTTGTCAATCGTCCCGCCTGAATGCCCGAGTCCCCGGCCCGACATCTTGGCCACCGCGCAACCCACCGCGGCCAACATTGGGACAAGAACCAACGTCGTCTTGTCACCCACCCCGCCCGTTGAGTGCTTGTCAACCACCGGCACTGGCAGGTCTCGAAACGAGAGGCGCCGACCACTCTCCACGAGCGCCGTCGTGAGTTCGGCGGTCTCCGCAACCGTGAGACCGCGCCAGACGACCGCCATCAGCCATGCTGAGATCTGATAGTCCGGAACATCGCCGCCAAGAAAGGCGCGGACCAACCACGAGATTTCGCCCGGGCGATGTGCACGCCCCACCCGCTTGTCGTTGATCAGGTCAACCGCGCGCATCACCCGCCTCCAGAGCGCCATCTGTGCGCCTCGGCCTCAGGGTAGCGCCGCGTTGGTCAAGCCATGCGCGCAACCATTGCAGCGGCGTCGGGAATGAAGGCAGCAAGCTGGGACGCGCGTGCGCCCGAGGAACCATGGTGTCGTCGCCAGAATTCTCCCGCGACTGCATGGGTGGCAACACCTGCGACCGCGGCGTGCCAAGCAGTCAGTCGTTGAGCGAATAGCGCTCCAACCAAGCCCGCCAAAACATCGCCACTGCCGCCGGTCGCAAGCGCTGCATTCGCGTACGCGCCGACCGCCACCGTCCCGCGAGGTGTAGCGATCACCGTCGGCGCGCCCTTCAGGACCACCACCACTCCCCATCGCTGCGCCGCGTCGCGCGCAACGCTAATGGGATCCCGAATCACCTCAGCAATCGAGACGGCGGCAAGCCGTGACATTTCCGCGGCATGCGGCGTGACGACCCACTGAGCGTTTCGCCCGTCCATCGTGCCCGCGAGTGCATTCAAGCCATCGGCATCGATGACGACTGGGAGTGACGGCGAGAGTCTGCCAACGAACAAGCGCACCGCCTCGATCGTTCTCGCTTCAGTCCCGAGACCAGGGCCGACCACGACTGCCCGCGCGCGCGCCGACGCCGCAAATAGGCACTGCACGTCGTCCGGCCCGAACGCGTCCCCGGCAACTTCAACCGAGGCGGCCACGACCTCAGGCGGTAAGTTGACGCGCGACGCGAGTGTCGGCCGCGCAACGGAAACCACGCCTGCCCCGCCGTGAACCGCGCCAAGCGCCGCGAGGACGGGAGCGCCGGGGTATCGGGCCGAGCCCCCGACGACGAGAACCCGACCGAACGACCCTTTGTCCGATCGGTTCGGACGCGCCGGCACGATTACCGCGGCTTCTCGCGCCGTCACCCGACGCATCGTGCCGTCGTCTTCGACGTTGACCGCCTGACGGAGCGGCCAAACTGCGTCAGGCAATCCGATATCGAGCACATCGACAAACCCGGCTAGGCGACCTCCTTCGCCAACGAAACAGCCGGGCTTCGCTGGCCCTGTGGATAGCGTGCGCGTCGCGCAGAACGCGCCGGCCGCCGCTTCACCCGTGTTCGCGTCGACGCCCGACGGGATATCGATAGCGATCCGGGCTTGCCCACCCCACGCGGGAACCGCATCACAACGATCAAGGATCGCGGCAATCTGCCCGCGCAGGGGACCCGTCGCTCCAATACCGAGCAACCCATCAATCACGACATCCACGGACAAGAGAGCTCGCTCGACGGCCTCAAGCGCCCGCTCAAACGAGTTCGCAGTGGCGGCCACGACCGTCACCAGTGCGTGAAGCTCCGGTTTGTGCAGTGCTGCCAGATGGTCGTCCGCCTCACGGTTCGCCACCACTACCGTCGTGACACGCCATCTGAACAACTCAGCGAGGCGTCGGGAAGCAACGAGTGCATCTCCACCGTTGTTCCCCTTACCAACGAGGACCACGGCATCCCGACCAGTGCCGTAAAGCGCTCCCAGGCGGTCCGCAACGGCGGTGCCGGCCTGAACAAGGAGTGTGGCAGCGTCGACACCCCACGTCCCCGCCGCGGACTCGATCGCCCGCATCTCTGCGGCGGTCACCAGACGCATGTGACGCCTCGATTGGTTAGCCGGTGAAGCCGAACGCAACAACCATGGCGATGGCCATGTCGCGCGAATGCGACAGGGACACCTCAAAGCGGTCGAGGCCAATTTCAGTTGCTCGCGACGCCGCCCGCCCGTGGAGCAAGATGGTGGGCTTCCCGCGACGGTCCGGGACAACCTCCATTTCGCGCCAAGATAGCCCAACGATGCCAGTACCCAATGCCTTGCTTGTCGCCTCTTTTGCCGCAAAGCGCACCGCAAGTTCGGGCACTCGCCCGCCACAGTAGGCGACCTCACCCGGGGTGTAAATGCGCGTAAGGAATCGATCACCCCACCGCGCAAGCACCGCACCAACCCGTGCGACCTCAATCAGGTCGACTCCGCAGGAGAGTTTCACGATGTCCGGCTGCCAAACACGATCAATCGGCCCAAAGGTGGATTGCGTTGACCGACGATGCGTAGTCCCAACCAGAAGCGATCACTTCGATACGGATGATTCGCCACGGGCGAGGCACGAGTGAAAGCAATGGCGCCTCAAACCGCTGCCACTCACGTGACGTGACGCGTGTTGCCTCCTTCACGGGGAGATTTTCATCGTTTTGTAAGAAAAACCCGTGCGACCACGAATGAACCGTCCCCGTAATGTCTCGGAAGGTTATTCGCAACATCATCGGGTACTCAGATCCCTGCCAACCACCACCAGATAGCGAGTGTGAGAGAACCCGCACTCCCGCATCGATTTCGACGCGTTCAAAATCCCAGAGATCAACGTCGACGTTCTGGCTCAGAATCGTCTCGCCGTGGCCACTGCCGGTCCTTGCGAAGGAGATTGAGCCGTCGGTGTCCACCGCGATTGTGCCCGCTGGGTCGCGTTCCGAGATGTCTCGAAACTCCCATTCGCTTGGCACGCCATTGGCATCAGGGCTTCCGAATACCGGATTCTGAATAAGGTCACGTCGCGCCGGAAGCGCTCCAATCGGCGCCTTTCCATTATCGACCCGCACCCGTTGACCGGTTACGGCTGACACCGTCTGCCCAAGCCCGTGCGCCGTCGCCACGCCGCGACGGGTCGTTATCTGGGATACCTCTTTCGAGACGTCGACCGAGTAGCTCCCCTCGACAAGGTGCACCTCGGCGCCGGGGACGCGAGCTTGGATGAAGGCATTCGCCTCATCGTCTGGCGGAGGAGCAATTCCAAGTCGGACGCGCCCCTCGTGGACGACGAGCACAAGCGTGTAGTGATCTGGGCGAAATCGAGCTTGCTGGCTGCGCATGACCGTGACCGTCGTATTCGGGTACACGAGCGCCGTACTGCCATCAAAAAACTGGACGAACGCCCGCGCATTGATCGCGGTGCGTACGACGTCCCCCTCCTCCAGCAGGTCTCTGGAATCGGCAGCGACCCAGTCACCAACACCTTGGCGCTGAAGGAAGATCACGCTATCGATCGCGCGGACAGATGCGGTTCGCGCCTCGATTGCCCACCCGACGTACCATGCCCGTCCGGCTGGAATTGCGATAGCCAGCCCGACGAGTAGCGCCATCGCGCCGAGGGTGACGCGCCACGCAAGTGCATTCGCCTGGTCGGCGGTCGAGGTGTACGCACTGAATGATTGGACAAACGGCACATAGGCCGGACGTGTTGCGATGATCCGGTCGGCGGCACGCGAAGCCTGTCCGCCCGGCTCCAACTCAGGCACCGTTGCCGGAATCGGGTCGTGGACGCTCAAGTACGGGCTCCGTCACCCGCCTCGCGGCGATTCGGCGACTCGGAATGTTGCGTCACGTCACCTAAAACGCCCCGCCGTCGCGCATGGCGAGACCCCTCGCCAAAGCAGAACTAACCGTCCCGTTCTTTGCGCCGCTTCTGCACCAGCTCGACCATTGCGGTCGCTTCACCCACGCCAGACCGGACGGACTTCGGCGCCGCGTCCTTCTTGGGCTTCTTGGTCTCTCGTTTCGCCGGCGTCCCTGGTGGCATTTCGGCTCCTCCGACATGGTGTCGTTGCCGGATTATAGGCACCCTACGCGCCGCCCGCGCGGTGACCGGTTACCCTGTACCGCCATGCCGGGATGGCGGAACAGGCAGACGCAGCAGACTTAAAATCTGCCGCCCG
>CAYFLJ010000028.1:0-14439 GCA_964343985.1 uncultured Thermoflexus sp. | reverse complement strand
GCGGGACACCCGGGTGGTAACGACGGGAACCCGCGCATCCTCGGCCTCGCTTGTCGCGAATGCGGCGGTACCTATCCCATAAGCCCGGTTCATGTCTGCGACCGCTGCTTCGGCCCACTCGAAGTGCAGTACGACTACAACCTGATCCGTGGGTCAATTTCCCGCGAGTCGGTTGAGCGGGGTCCGGACAACATCTGGCGGTATCGCGTCCTCTTGCCGCTCAACGGCGACGCGGACACCGACTGGCGCGTCGGTTGGACACCGCTTGTACGGGCGACTCGACTTGGCAGGGTCCTTGGTCTCGACGACCTCTGGATCAAGAACGACGCGGTCAACCCAACGTACTCATTTAAGGACCGAGTGGTCGCAGTCGCCGCGGCGAAGGCACGCGAGTTCGGCTTCGACACCTTTGCGTGTGCCTCCACCGGCAACCTTGCCAGTGCGGTCGCGGCAGCGGGCGTGCGTCTAGGTTTCCGCACGTATGTGTTTCTCCCGGCAAACACCGAACCGGAAAAGTTCGTGAACGCGCAGGTCTACGGCGCGAACGTGATCGCCGTCGACGGAACCTATGACGACGTGAATCGCCTGTGCTCGGAACTTGCCGACCAGAAGGAGTGGGCGTTCTGCAACATCAACGTGCGCCCCTTCTACTCTGAAGGCTCGAAGACCCTTGCATTTGAAGTCGCGGAGCAACTCGGATGGGAGGCGCCCGACCACGTGGTTGTGCCGATCGCGTCCGGCGCACAGATGGTGAAGATCACCAAGGGCTTCGCCGAACTCGCGAAAGTGGGACTCACTGCCGAGAAGGCGCCGCGGATTTCGGGTGCCCAGGCCTCTGGCTGCAATCCAGTGGCGAACGCGTTTACCCGCGGATGGGACGCGGTGAAGCCAGTGCGACACCCCGATACGATCGCCAAGTCGCTCGCGATTGGTAATCCGGCGGACGGTTACTACGTCCTGAAAATTGTCCGCGAGACTGGCGGAGGTATCGACGAGGCGACAGACGCCGAAATTGCCGCCGGCGTGCGTCTTCTCGCCTCCACGGAAGGCATCTTCGCCGAGACGGCGGGTGGCGTCACGATTGCTGTCCTAAAGAAGCTCGCGGAGTCTGGCGTCATCAAGCGCAGCGAACGCGTTGTTGCATACATCACTGGTAACGGTCTGAAGACACCGCAAGCGATTGCCCCGCTGTTGGGCAGCGCTCCAGTGATCCGGCCAACGCTTGACGCATTCGATGCCTACCTCGGCGGAACGTTGTAGCCCGCGCGTCGCCACGCTGTTGGGCCAAGTCAAGAGGAGACCAGCATGGCTGCTAAGGTCATCATTCCTACACCCTTGCGTAACCTCACCGGCGGCGCATCCACGGTCTCGATTGAGGCCGGCACTGTCGGAGAGGTATTAAACGCCTTGGAAACCGCTCACCCAGGCTTCCACGAACGCCTCTTCGATGAGCGCGGCGACTTGCGTCGGTTCGTCAACATCTTCGTCAACGGCGAGGACATCCGCTTCCTTGAGGGGCAGGAGACGCCGGTCGCCGCACGCGACGAAGTGAGCATCGTTCCGGCCGTCGCAGGGGGTTGCTAGTCAGTTGCATGGCGGCGCAGCACAACGCGCCGCCAGCACAAGCGCCAACGGCACCCATCGCCCATCGAGTGGCCCCGAGGTGGCACACGCCTGCCACCGCACGCTCAACAATCCCGCGCAAGTGAGCGCGGCGCCCTCCACATTGCAATCAAGTCTTGCCCTGCGGGTTGAATGGGGCGTTGATGGGCGCTTCAAGTCCCCCGTTCGTGGAGCGGCCAACCGCTACTGACGGCTCCTTCTTTGGCGGGCGGGCCAAGCGAACCTACGATTGGATTACCGGCAAGAGACGACGCGCCGCCGGAACGGACGCCGCCAGACCCACGGCATCATTCATGCTGCCGCTTCGGTACCCCTGTAGATCGACGGCGACGTGCTTGAACCCAATACCCTTCAAGCGCGCGGCGATCCGTTCGTTCAACCCTTCCGCAAAGAACCGAGGTAAGTCGGCCGCCGGGACCTCAATCCGTGCAACATCGCCGTGATGCCGGACCCGTACTTGACGGAAGCCCGCCTCATAGAGCGCAATCTCCGATTGGTCAATCTGGGCCAGCTTTTCGGCGGTCACGCGTTCGCCGTACGGAATGCGTGACGACAGGCAGGCAAACGCTGGTTTGTCCCACGTTTCTAGCCCGAGATGGCGCGAGATGGCGCGGATTTCTTGTTTGCCAAGACCGGCTTCGAGTAGCGGGGCACGTGCACCCATCGCTTTCGCCGCCTGCATGCCCGGACGGAAGTCCCCGATGTCGTCAAGGTTCGCCCCGTACGAGACGGTTGCCAAGGCTCGTTCGCTGGCTACCGGGAAGATGGTGGTGAACAACTCCTGCTTGCAGTAATAACACCGGTTCGTTGGGTTACTTGCATAGTTCTCGTCGGCAAGTTCGTTCGTTTCGACGAGGACGAGTTCGACGCCGATATCCCGCGCCAGACGCTTCGCTTGCTGTAACTCATGCGCCGGGTAACTCTCTGAAACGGCCGTCGCGGCGACCGCGCGGTCACCCAACACCTCGGCGCAGACTTTCAACAGCAGCGTGCTATCGACACCCGCCGAGAACGCGACGAGTGTGCTTCCTAACGCTCGACACGCCTCACGCAATCGGTCATACGCATCGCGCTCAAGGTCGGACAATGGCGGCGCCAGATGTGGGTCGAAAGTTGTCGTCATATCCGACCCAATCGTACCCGCGCGGTGGCGGCACCGAACGCGAATGACGCCTCATCCGATGCGGGCTTGCCTGCTACGGTGTCGCGCAAGGAGACCGCCGTGCCGAACCAATCCCAGCATGCCCCGCCCGAACTCGACGAGTTGCGTACGCGCCTCGCCACCGTTCACGACTTGCGTGCCGCCGGTGCCGTCCTCGGATGGGACCAAATGACGTATCTCCCTGCACAAGGCGGCGGCGCGCGCGGACGTCAGCTGGCGACGCTCTCACGGGTCGCACATGAAAAGTTCACCGATGACCGGGTCGGCGACCTCCTCGAACGCCTTCGGCCCTACACGGACGCCTTGGAAGCGGATCACCCAGACGTTGCCTTCCTGCGTGTGGCACGACGTGATTGGGACCACGCGCGCCGCGTGCCAAGTGACTTTCTAGCGATATTTACTGAGCACATGTCGACCTCATACCAGGCGTGGGCGACAGCACGACCGGCGAATGACTTCGCCGCGGTTGCACCCCTCCTTGAGAAGACGGTCGAGATGAGTCGGCAGTACGCCGGTTATTTCCCGCAGTCGACCCACGTGGCAGACCCATTGGTGGACGAAGCAGAACCGGGGCTCGGCGTCACCGATGTTCGCACCCTATTCTCGGCCCTTCGCGCACGACTCGTCCCTCTCGTCCGTGCCGTGACCGCCTGTCCACGTCCAGACGACTCGTGTCTGACGCGCCACTTCGCAGAGGACACCCAGTGGCGTTTCGGAGAGATGGTGGCGACACGCCTCGGCTATGACTTTGGACGTGGGCGCCAAGATCGTGCGCCGCATCCCTTCACCACAAGTTTTTCGCGCGACGACGTGCGGATCACTACGCGGCTATCAGCGGAAGACTTGCGATTCGGCCTGTTTGCGACGATGCACGAGGCCGGCCACGGCATGTACGAACAAGGCATCGCACCGTCCCTTGAAGGCACCCTCCTCGGAAGCGGCGCGTCGTCAGGCATCCACGAAAGCCAGTCGCGCCTATGGGAAAACGTGGTCGGGCGCAGTCGCGGCTTCTGGGAGTGGGGCTACCCGCGACTGCAGACCGAATTTCCTGCCCAGTTGGGAAGCGTTTCGCTTGACACGTTTTATCGGGCAATCAACCGTGTCGAACCATCGCTTATTCGGGTAGAAGCCGACGAGTTGACATACAACCTACACATCATGATGCGGTTCGATTTCGAGCTCGCATTGCTTGATGGGTCGATGCGTGTCGCAGACCTCCCAGAAGCGTGGCGCGCACGCTTTATCGACGATCTTGGCATCGCGCCGCCGGACGATCGCGACGGCTGCATGCAGGACGTCCATTGGTTCGCCGGACCGGTCGGGGGCGCTTTTCAGGGGTACACCATCGGAAATGTCGTCGCGGCGCAATTGTTTGACCGTGCCATCAGCGATGTGCCGTCTATCCCTACCGATATCACGCGGGGCGAGTTCGGCGATTTGCTCGGATGGTTGCACCGGAACTTGCACGCCCTCGGACGGAAGCATGACGTGCACGAGACGGTCCGACGGGCGACGGGAGCAACGCTTACTATTGATCCGTACATGGCGTACCTGCATAGCAAGTTCGGTTCGTTATACGGCGTCTAGGCCCATCGGGTGTAACGGCGAGGTGGTGGACGACCGCCGGGTGACCGCAAATTACCGGGACTCGTCGATCACGAGTTCGACCTCATCGACCCGAGGCGGGATGATCCTGTACGCGTAGAACTCTGGGCCGGTACCGCCGGACGTATCGTGGCGCAAACTAACCATGAGTTGCAGTGCACCCGGCCAAAGTTCTGCGAAGCCAATGTCGGTGGACGACGGGTACGCCTCGGACACTGGATGCGAGTGGTAAAAGCCCACGTCGAGACCGTCACGTTCGATCTCGACAATCCGCATAAGATCGCGGGAGTCGATTTCGAAGCGATTCCGAGGCGTCGCCGCGGCATTCCGGGTCGGAACAACCGACACAACCGTGCCGTCGCGCACGGCGACCACACCACAGACTTCGTCCGGTGCGCCTACCCTAGCGTGGGACACAATCGCGTCGACTTGGGACCGAGCGATTTCGATCATGCCCACGCGTGACGGCATCGCACGGACCCTTAGTGGACTGCCACGTGGGCGCGTTGTTCCTCGAGTTCGACGGGGACGGGTGCCCCACAGAACTCGTGGTAGTCGATCAGTTCGGTGATCGTTGGGTGATCGCCGCAGACCGGGCATGACTTGTCGCGTCGCAGTTTGAGGGTGCGGAACTCCATCGACAGGGCATCAAACAGGAGGAGCCTCCCGACCAAGGGCTCTCCAATCCCAAGGATCTGCTTGATGGTTTCAAGCGCCTGCATTGACCCGACGATGCCAGGTAGAACGCCGAGAACACCGGCCTCGGCGCAACTTGGCACGGCACCCGGCGGCGGCGGCGCCGGATACAGGCACCGATAGCATCCGGAGCCTGGCTTGTACACCGTGACCTGACCCTCAAACTGATTGATCCCACCGTCGATCAGGGTCTTTCCAAGCAGGACCGCCGCATCGTTCGCCAAATAGCGCGCCGGAAAATTATCGACGCCGTTCAACACATAGTCATAGTCGCGGAATAATTCAAAGGCGTTGCTGGAGTCGAGAATCGCATTGTGCGCTTCGACCTTGACGTTTGGATTCAACATCCCAACTGTCTGTTTCGCACTCTCGACCTTCAATTCGCCCACGCGATCCGTGAAATGTAGGACTTGACGTTGCAAATTTGAATGATCAACGACGTCGAAGTCGATGAGACCAAGGGTGCCAACGCCGGCGGCGGCCAAGTAGAGGCCCGCCGGCGACCCGAGGCCGCCGGCACCGATCAGGAGGACGCGCGCATTCTTCAGCTTCCGCTGCCCTGAAGGACCGACGTCTTGCAGGAGAAAGTGACGGCTATACCGCTTGACCTCCTCTGGGGTAAAGGCACTACCTCCGGCCACGGCCGGGATGATGCTGACTTCCTCACCACCGCGAAGTGCAGTCGCTTCGCCCTGCAGCTCAGAAATCTCCTCGCTGTTGACATACACATTAATGAACCGATGCAATGCGCCGTGTTCGTCACGCAATCGATCACGCATACCTGGGAAGCGCGTCTCGAGGTCGCCCAGCAAGCCCTTCACGTCGTGTGCCTCGGCCTCAACTCGGGCCTGACCACCGGTCAGGGTGCGGAACGGCGTCGGGATATACACCTTTACGCTCATCGTACGTCTCTCCTTTGGCAGGTTTCCCCCTGCGCTGGCTTCACACACCCGCTCACTGGCTCATCGGCTTCGGACACGGTCGGGTTGTCCTCTAGGGGAAGGTGACACTGAGGTACCGCTCTCCGGTATCGCACAAGATGGTCACAACGGTCGCATCAGATGGCATGGTGGCCGCGAGAGCGACGGCGGCGTATACGTTCGCGCCTGCACTAATGCCAACGAGAAGTCCCTCTTCGCGGGCGACGCGCCCGGCCATTGCCATGGCGTCGTCGTCGGCAACGGTCACAATGTCGTCCAAGAGCGCACGGTCAAGATTGCCGGGCACAAAACTCGCGCCAATGCCTTGAATGGCATGCGCCCGGAATCGCCCACCGGAGAGGACGGGTGACCGAGACGGTTCGACGGCAATGATGCGAACCGACTGGCCAAGTGCCTGCCGCAAGGCACGTCCGACGCCCGAGACCGTACCCCCAGTGCCGACGCCGGCAACGAAGGCGTCAACATTGCCGCCGGTGTCGGCCAAAATCTCGGGCCCTGTCGTCAGGAAATGAATCTCTGGGTTTGATGGGTTGTCGAACTGGCGCGGCATGAAGGCGCCAGTCTCACGTGCAAGCTCTTCGGCCGCCCAGACGGCGCCACTCATGCCCTCAATGGCTGGTGTGAGGCGAACCTCGGCCCCAAGGCGAGACAGTAGGCGCCGGCGCTCAATGCTCATGTCCTCGGGCATGGTGAGGATGAGTGAGTAGCCCCGAATCGCGCACACCACCGCGAGGCCGATGCCGGTGTTGCCGCTCGTCGGCTCAACGACCGACGCGCCCGGCCCGATGACACCCTTTCGCTCGGCATCCTCAATCATGGCAAGCGCGATGCGGTCTTTGACACTCCCCCCCGGGTTCCGCGACTCCAGCTTGCCGAGAACGGTCGCACCACCGGCAACTGCGACTCGGTTTAACTTGACAAGGGGCGTGCGTCCGATCAGATCAAGCGCTGACTGTGCAATCGGGTGCCGACTGGGTGCCGTCATGCGGCGCCTCCAAACGCACCCACTACGGGCGCGGAGCTAATTGCGCGAAGTCGGCCCAGCGTGGGGCCACCGCCACGCATCCGGTGAGTCAACCTGAATGGCACGGTTGAGATCCGAAACAAAGACAACGCCATCAATGCCAATCGTGACCGCGAGTTGCCCAACCGTCTCGTATTCGCTTGCAAGGCAACGCGGGCACGGCAACCGCCACGCGGCGAAGACCGCCCGCGTCGATGGGTATTCCAGAAGGACGTCACGAATAAGCATCGACAGCGTGACCGGCCCCGACACGGCTGCGTTTCTCTCCGCACCAACGCTTCTCGCGTGGTCAACACCATCGCGCACGTCCTAAATGTAATAGCGCGAGGGTGCAGACAGCTCGCGTTGACGCTCAAGCAAATCTGCGACGGTTGTGGCGTCGAGGATGCGATGCACAGCGGTCCGAACCTCTTCCCACACCTCTTGTTGCACACGGACGGTGGGCGGTACCAACGCACCATCGACCGGCGGGCTACCTCGGCCTCGTCCGTCGGGTACCGGCGGCAGAAAGGCGTCCCCCTCAACCGCCTCGATGATCGCGCGCACGGTGACACGCTCGGGTGGCAACGCCAACACGTGACCCCCACGCGGACCGCGCGTGCTATTCACGAGGCCTGCACGGCGGAGTAGTGTCAACACTTGATCAAGAAAGGTATCTGAGATTCCTTGACGACGCGCAATCGCTTCGCTCGGGACAGGCCCTTGTCCGGCCCGTTCGGCGAGGTCGATGATCGCGCGGACACCGTAGTCCGACCGAGCTGACAGACGCATCGTTGATCGATGAACTCGTGTTCGTTGAAGATTAGCATGCCGGATACGGCAGCCTGCGTCACGGACGACTACAATCGGCGATCCAAGGCGAACGCAGACCGGACCGGGCAATGCGTTGGAGACCCGGGAGGGCAGGCGATGGAGGAAGTCGATCGAGACGCATGGATCGGCGTTGACATCGGTACGACTGGTACGCGAGCGGTCGTCTTTGATCGCCGTGGCCGCGCCCTCATTGGCATCTCGCGAACGTATCCCTTGCTCGCCCCACGCCCCGGATGGGCGGCACAACGGCCGTCAACTGTCCACGATTCGACGACCGAGGTACTCTCCGAAGGCGCCGCTTGGGCACGGGCCAACGGACGAAATGTACGTGCCGTTGGACTTTCCGCGATCTTGCATTCGGTCTTGCCCATCGACGCATCGGGCAACGCCCTCGACGACGCATTGATCTGGGCAGACACACGGGGTGACGAGGAAGCACGTGCAATCCGCGCCACACACGATGCGCTGACGCTCTACCGACGCACCGGCGGACCCGTGCACCCCATGTACCTGCCGGCAAAAATCCGATGGTGGCGCGCGCACCGACCTGAAACGTTCGCGGCGGCGGCACGATTTGCGGGCATCAAGGACTACGTCATCGGACGCTGGACTGGCACCGCCGTCACGGATACCTCGTCCGCCAGTGGGACCGGCCTCTTCGACGCCCATCAATTCGATTGGGCAGACGACTTGCTCGACATTGCGGGTATCTCTCGACGTCGCGTGCCACGCCTCGTTGAACCGACCGACGTGGTCTCGGTGCCTGTCGCGTGGTTGCGGTCGATTGGACTCCCCGACGATTGCCGGTTGGTCGCGGGGGCAGGGGACGGCGTGTTGCAGACCCTTGGCACAGGGGTCGCCTCGCCGGGTCAGTTCGTCGCAATGGTGGCGACAAGTGGCGCAATCCGCTCGGTCGTCGACCACCCCAAGACCGACGGCGACCTTGCACGTACGTGGTGCTATTACCTCGCCGAAGGTCGGTGGGTCGCCGGCGCGGCGATCAATAACGCCGGGATTGTGCTTGCCTGGCTTCGCGACCAATGGGCGGCCGTCGCACATGCAACCGGTGGGCGTGAACCGACGCTTGACGAAATCACCACGTGGGCGTCGGAAGTCGGTGCGGGTGCCGGTGGCTTGCTCTTCCTTCCCTATCTCGCCGGCGAACGCGCCCCCGGGTGGAATGCGCGAGCGCGCGGCACGATTGTCGGCCTGTCACTCTCGCATGACCACCGGCATATCGCCCGCGCCACGCTTGAGGGGGTTGCCTATCGCATGCGTTCCATCCTCGAACCGATGGAAGAGGTTGCCGGCGCGGCCCAAGAGATTCGGGTCGCCGGTGGTTTCATCCGCTCGCCACTCTGGATGCAGGTCACCGCGGACGTGCTTGGGCGCAACCTTACGCTGGTTGACAGTCCGGAGGCGTCGTCACTCGGTGCGGCAATTCTCGCGATGCGCGCAACGGGAGATCTGAAATCGCTCGACGATGCACCGCGTGTCGAGGCAATCGGAAACGTTGTCCCGAGTGCCGTCGCAGGCGACACGTACACTACCCTGTACGCACAGTATCAAGCAATCTATACAGCGATGGCCCCCCACTGGGAGGCCATAAGTGCGTGGCAGTCCTCGCAAGTTGATGCGTAGCGCCCGAGTCTCGTCTGGAAGGGTGGCATGGACCACCCCACCTGCGATGCCGGCGGAGCAATTGCACGACTCAGGCGAAGTTATGGACTTCCCATGGTCGTATGAGGCGCAAGGCGCTCACGATCGCACTCGTCGCATGCGACCGGTTCAGAGTGTAAAAGTGAATACCCGGCGCTCCGTGCCGAATGAGTTCATCGGCTTGCAACGTCGTATACGCCACGGCCAACTCTAGGACCGCATCGGCGTCACCGGCGCGCGTCCGAACTTCACGCATCAGGTGATCCGGGAAGGTGGCGCCCGACATCTTTGCAATGCGCGGGATACTGTCGGCATTAATTGCCGGCATAAGTCCCGGGATGATGGGCACTTCAATCCCACCAACCCGTGCCCGCTCCACGAAACGGAAGTAGACTTCGTTGTCGTAAAAGAGTTGCGTCACAAGGAACTTGGCACCGGCTTCAACCTTGCGGTGCAGGTGTTCGATGTCGAGGTCGAGGTCTTGGCGAGTACCGGTGTTGCCCTCGAAGTGACCTTCCGGGTAACACGCCGCCCCAATCGACATGTCGTAGTGCCCATCGATGTATTCGATAAGTTCGTTCGCGTAGGAAAAGCCGTCGGGTGCGGGTTCGAACGCGGTCTCGCCCCGCGGCGGGTCGCCCCGCAACGCCATGATGTTCTCGATTCCCCGCGAGCGGAGCGTGTCAAGCGTGTCATGCAGTTCATGGCGTGACGCCCCGACGCACGTGAGGTGCGCCATCGGTTCGATCCCGAAGTCACGCTTGATGCGCGCGACCGTGTCAATCGTCAGCGCGCGTGTACTTCCACCGGCGCCATACGTCACCGACACAAATGTCGGGTTCAGCGGACGCAATCGCAGGATGGTCTCGAGGAGCTGTTCCTGCTGCTCGGGGTTCTTCGGCGGGAAGAACTCAAATGAGAATGACGGAAAGGTAGTTTGCAGCGATTCGTGGATTTTCATGCGCCCCCCAAGGCCGGTGTCTCGTCTCAGCGTGGAGCCGGATACTTCGCAACCCGTAACGAATGCGCGTCCCCGATTGTCGTCTCGCGCCCCGTATCGACCTGTCTGATGTCGGTGCAGACCATCGCGTGACACTTCGTCTGCAGTAGCGTTGACCCGCGAGACACCATCGGCAGCGTACCGCGCGGCGCACTGACAAACGTCGGGTCAGTATTCGTCCCGCGCCTTCCGGATGGTGCCGATCACCGTTCCAAGGACGATCGCGACGATCCCAAACCCAATGAACGCCAGTGTTCCAACCAAGACGTAGCGCGTCGACTCGCCGAAGATGCCCCGCCAGAACTCAACGGAGTTCCCAAAGATGCCATCCACGAACGCAAGCGAGTCGGGACCTGCCGACGTCGAGGTCGACGTCGTTCCATTCGATGGTTTGGAGGCGGCGGCTCCCGGAGGCGGGGCCGTCATCCCCGGACGTGGGGTCGGGTTCGCGACGTTCGGCTTTTGGGGCAAACCCATGCGAAGGGAGTTTTTCCACCGCGACTCGAACTGATCAAGCGTGTTTCCAAGGCCTCGCTTGAATGCGTCATCGACCGTACTGCCTTCTCGGAATGCTTCAAGCGTGGCGCGCACTTTCTCGGGCGCGTACGTCTGTGCCAGATATTTGACAGCAGACAACGCCTGCTCCTGCGCGAGGGCGCGATCCTGACCGGTCGTTGGCAGATTGCCCCCGAGACTCTTGAGCGACAACAGGCGGTCGTTCTGGGCGAGGTCGGTCAGGGCTTTCTGGTTGTCAGCGGAGACATCTTCGCCAGCGACGTACCGACTGAATCCGAGTGCCAACCACTTCGGCGGGGGCGCAAACGCGTTGGAAGTCCGCTGCTCAAAGACGGCGCGGGCGACTTCGCGACGAAGCGACAAGAGGGCATCTTGGAGCTTGTCTTGCTGATACAGAAAGTAGACGCGGCTTGAACCGGCGGCGGTGGCGTAGTCTAGGTTTCGGCCACCCGTGGCGACGGCACTGGCGTAATCCGCGACACGGAGGTATCCGTACACGTGAAGCGGGCGTTCGGGCGCAATCCCAAACTCACCTTCTATGCGTGACACCGCACGCGACGCTTCGTCATAGACCGCCTGACCCACGCCTGGATCCCCGCCGGTCCAGTGGGCGATTACGTTGCCAGTCCCGGTCGACCTCCAGTCGAAACGCGTGTCGTTATAGGTGATCGTCTGCTCAGGGGTCGTCCGACGAGAGCCCGCAGCGGTCTCAAACACAAACTGGTAGTGGACATCGGTGCCGGGCAGAAGCACGCCGGTGACTCGCCAACGGTACGCCGCGGTCACCGCCTCGCCCGGTTGAAATGAGGCAACTCCCGTATTTTGCACGGGCGAATCATCTATGCGATACAACAATTGAACCGAGGTGATCGGGTCGCTGGACCGAGCGCTTCGCGCTCGAACCTGAAAGCGGATTTCGGTGCCGAAGTCAATCTCTGCAAGAGCCGGTTCAACGACGATGGTCTCCGTTTGGGCATATGCGACCGAAGCGAACGGGAGCTCAGCGGCAAACGTGATGCCAAACAGCGCGGCGCCCATCACCGAGATCACGGTGGCAGCCACACACTGACGAAACCAAGAAACGAGGGTGGGGGTCATCGGCGATCCTCGCGCGAGGAACCGTGTCGGCGCAATCGCGGAACTACCAACCGGCCGACACCCAACAGCGGTCACCTATCATTATGCCGGTGGCAACCGTGAAGCCAAACGAGAAGTTCCGGTGGCGCTCGGTGTTTGTCGGCGTCGCCCTGTGGTTCGCCGTGTTCGCCGCCATGCCCGTGGGCTCCGTGTTTGCCGAAGGGTGGTACGCACGAACGATTCGGCCAGCCGGTTTCTGGTCCGGCGCCGACGCCACAGCGCATCTGTTCGGGCAGTTACCACGCGACACCATCGTTGAAATCCTAGAGGCAAGCCCGACGGCGGGTGCCACCCGCTTTCTCGCGCGAGAACTCGACGAGAGCAATCTTGGGTACATCGAGGCGATCACCCTTGACCCGAGTGACCCGCCTCCTGGCGAACGCGTACCGTCGCCAACAGCGTTTCGACCGTTCTGGATTGCAACCCTGAAGGACGTGGCGTTAGCCACCGCGAGTGGCGAAAACGTCGTGACGCTTCCCCAGTTCGCGAAGGCACTTGCGCTCACACCCCCAAATGGTGGTCGGTACTACGTCCAAGACGCGCGAACTGGGCGCGTGGGATGGGTGGACGGGGCGGCCGTCGGCCCGGGCGGTGCTCCGACTCCTGAAGACGAAGTGATCTGGGCGTCGCCGGCGTTCGCCACGATCAGTGAGGCCTACCGGCCTTGGTGGGTAGCCGCGCATCGCGCCACCGAACTCTGGAGTGCCGTGGACGGCGGGATCAGTTTCGGGCCTGCCAAGATCGGTGACCAATTTCTCGTGATGGAAGCGCAGAAAGGTGCGCGACTGTCCGTCTTCAACCCCACCACCCGTAACTTCGCGTTCGTTGATGCCACATCAGTCGGACCAAGTGTTGGGCCGAAACCGGCGGCCGTAGAAGTTGGTGGTTGGGTTGGATCGGTCAGTGGTGACAGAGCGAATCTTCGGCGTGAACCGCACACCATGATGGCCGCCGCCGGGCAGGTCCAGAAGGGTGACGAGGTAACCGTCTCGGCGTGGGTTGAGGGCGAGGAACTCGAAAGCGACAACCGCACGTGGGCGCGCGTACTGTCTGTGCGTCGGCAAGCGTCGAACGGCCAGTGGGTCGAACTCCCGCTTGGCGACTTAGCACCAGAACGGTACGTGTACTCCGGCTTGTTGCGACCACTGCAAGCGTCCGAGGCGCCGCCTGCGCCAGACCTCAGTCTCGGGGCGGGCAACACGAAGTGGATCGACGTCAATATCTCGACCCAGTCAATCGTTGCGTACGAGGGAACGAAGCCGGTGTACGTCGCGCCAATTACGAGTGGGCGACCCGGGTGGTCGACACCCCTCGGCGTCTTCCGCATTCAGCGGCGCGTCGAAAACGAGACCATGTTGGGCAGCACGTTGTTGCGCCTAGACACCCGCGAGGTGCCGGACTATCGCCTCGAGAATGTGAAATGGACACAATATTTCACTGGTGACGGCGCGGCGATCCATACGAACTATTGGCGAAGCCCTGCACTCTTCGGCATCCCGAGTAGCCACGGATGTCTGGGGATGATCGAGAAGCACGCACGATGGTTCTGGGACTGGGCAGGTGTCGGCACCGCCCTGAACATTCACCCATAACGCAATTTGCCGCGTCAGACAGTTGTCTAACGGAACGGTCCGACGTCGTCACGGCACGCCGACCTATGCCAGTAGTGTTCACGGTTGACTGATGAGTCCGGCAACGTCATCGCCCCATACGTGTGTGCCCTCCCGCAAGGTATTAAGGCCCGCAGCCGGACGCAAAGCGCCACGAGAGCGCGCCGTCGCCCCTACACGGGCCAATCGGATTGCATCTCGACCGCGTTGGACATGTGTCAGGCCTGCGCGTCTGTCACGCCGCGGTTCCGGGTGCCAGATTCGCTCGCAATCTGGCACGGTGAACGCCGCAACGAGCGTGGTGCGATCGAACGAATCGACGCACTCCGACACCGTCGAGCGATTCAGACGGTGACCGCACGTCTCAACCGGTCTCGCCTCGACCGCCGTACGGTCGGTTGGCTTGCGTGTTCATACGTTGCGGGAGTTAGCGCCGGTTGCACCGCCACCATCACGCCGGCCGTCGCCGATCCGACGGCGTCGACCCACGGGGCCTTAATTGCGACGCGCCCAACCGTCGCCGGAACGCCGAAATGGGAAGGGACGATCGGCCGCAAGGGGAAGGCCCTCGGGCAATTTGACACGCCAATTGCGGTCGCCGTCGACGTCGACGGTACCGTCTACGTGGCGGACGCGGGAAACGATCGAATTGT
>CAYFLJ010000027.1:0-14603 GCA_964343985.1 uncultured Thermoflexus sp. | reverse complement strand
GGTGTGCGGACGAGGAAGCGTGCGGCGTGCATCCTGAGGGCCAATAATCGCGCTGAACGCTGTGTGTACTCACGTTGCGCGAGTGCTTCGACCCCGAACCACGCTCCCACCGTGACGAGCAAGTCGAGGCACTCGGCGAGTGGGGGACGGCCGATTGCGAGCAACACGGGAGGGCCGGACCGGACCCGCAAAGGGTCTCTGCCGATGCACGTGCCACATGAGACGTCAGCGACGACGACGTCTGGTTTGACTGTCTGGAGGTACGTACTCCATTCGTCGCCGAGATTTCCGTTTGCATGGTCAGCAACAAGCGGAGCGAATGGACAGGATTCAATTGACTTGGAACGGACGATTTGGGTTTCGTCAGCTCCATACGTCTCGTGCGGAAGGCCGAGCACCTCGATGAGGTCTGTGGCCGTCGGTCCCACGGTCAGAATTCGGCGATTCGCCATTATCTGGTGCTCAACCCGAGCCGATCTCGAAATCGGGTAACGAACTCTGACGCGCGAACGTCGAGAGCGACGTGACAATTTGGCGCCACCGGGTCTAATCCCGTGCAGTCGTCCACGTCGTCGGAGCTAGATAGCCGCTGTATCTGCCCTGAAAGATTAGTAACGGTCGCACCGCGCGTGAACTCCCCGACGGTCTCGACGGCGACCCTCGCTGACTTAGTGAGAACGACATCTGGGTGAGCGAGGACATCAACCGCGAGGGGGTCGTGTAACGGCGAACCTGAGAGGCCAGTCGCGACGTCGGCGGTGATGTACGGTCCCAGAAGGGCGTGCGCAGTCTTGGCAATTGGCCCAAGCGAAGCAACCATGTTCGCAAGCGCTTGATGCTCGATTGCGGGAAAGAGTGTGCGCATCGTGACGTCGAGGCCCACCATCGTGAACCTTGCTCCACCCCACCGAGAATTCTCAACGGCGTGTGGTTCAAACGCGCGAATCACCTCCGCAAGCGCTTCCGGGTCGTTGTACGCGTTCGCCTCAGCGGATGGCGTCACATTGCCCGGGACCGTCGCCGCCCCACTCATCGCCACTAGCCGTGCGACATTCCTCGAGAACAGACGATCTCGACGGCACGCCAGAGCGACGTTTGTGATTGGCCCGACAGCGACCACAGCCAACGTCCCTTCATATTCAGATGCCATTCTGGTAAGAAACGCATCTGCAGGTTCGTCAATTGCGCTGCGAGATGAAGTCGGGAGTTGCACCCCGCCAACCCCGTTCTCCCCATGAAAAAACGTCGCGGTTGTTAGTCGGCGCGCCAGCGGCCGTTCCGCACCGCACGCGACCGGAATGTGGTCAGCATCAACGAGTGCAAGTAGCCCCAACGTGTTCGATACAACCCGCCCGAGACGGACATTGCCCGCGACGCACGTCACGCCGACCACGTCGAGTTCCGGCGACGTCACAGCGAGCAGGATTGCAAGGGCGTCGTCAATGCCAGTGTCGACATCCAGAATCACCGGAGTACGGATCATGCGATCAACCAATCACCCCAATTCGTCGCCACTACGTGTATCGCGGTGTGAACGAGCAAGCGTGTCGCCGAGCGCTGATATTCCGGTCCTAGGCGGCGGTTGGCCAGCGTTTCAATGGTTACAAAACGACCACTGCGGTCTGACGCCTCTCGGCCCGCTTGCCTGCCCGGGCCGCGGGATCCAGTCTTTGTGCCGTGCAGAATATCTTGCAAATCGAATGAGTCGAGTGTTGGCATTGCCGTCGAACAATCCTCCGTGGGTGAGTCGTTTCGGAAGTCAATCCGGTGACCCACCAGCCTGCGCAACGAGGGCCTTCGCGGCAATCTGGACTTCAGCCAAGGTAGCCCGTGCCTCCGCTTGGCCATTGAGCACGGATTTGAGTGCCGGCGTCAGGACCCGAGCGACCTCTGGCCAATACGGCCCGAGCGCAGCGGTCACGGTGTACGCGGCGGCTTGACGAAGCACCGGCCCGATTGATTGCCCGTGGAACCATGCGACTGGGTCGTCCAATCGCGGGTCATCATAGAGACGGCGATTGACTGGCCACGTCTGACGGCGTTCGAAGTCAAGCATCACGGCTTGACCGAGATGCGCCCAGATGACAAAGTCAGCGGCGACTTCTGCATTCGTGCTTGCTCGCATCACTCCCAACCCGCTTCCCGGTAGGACGACCGCAGGCGTGCGGCCAGCCGCGTCCCGCCACCGAGGCAACGCCTGAACGCGCCACTTGCCCGCGGTTTCTGGTGCGTCAGTGCGCATTTCCCCGGAGAGGCGTGACATCGGGCCGATGTCACCGGCGACAGTGCCGTTCTTGAACGCTGCGCGGGCGGCCTCACCAAGGATGTCGCCCCCTGGCCGGTTACCGCCGGGCCGGTCAAATGGCAATACTGTCGCCGCGTGTTCCTTATTCACCATTCGCGATAGGAATTCGAGCGCACGGATATTCGCTGGGTGATCAAGTTGAACGCGACCGTTTGGCCCGATGAATCCGCCACCTCCCTGCACGGAGAGTACGGCCGCCGTGCCGGTGCCGTCCGCTCGGGCGAAGAACAGCCCGTCAGTCGCGCGAGCGGTGACGCGTCGACCAGCCTCGATGGCATCGTCCCACGTCGCGAGCGGTGCCTGAACGCCCGCACTCATCCAGAGGTCGGTTCGATACCCCAATAAAGCGAGGTTGAGTTCGCTTCCCAGAGCCAACACGTGCCCGCCGACAGTCCAAGGATCGGTGAACGCTTCGCGCACAAAGTGCTGGGTGGTGCCGCGCAGTAACCCGTCCAATACCATGAGTGGGCTCGGGGTGATGCGCGTCACGCGCCCGCCCCACGCCGGGTCGAGGTCAACGATTTCGGGCGTGGCAGCGCCAGAGTTCACGACGACGAGGAGCGTTTGCACGAGACGTGCAGGGTCTGGGACATGTGTCCATCGAACCGATAGGTTGGTCCCTCGAGCTGAGCGATAGTCGGGTAGGCAATCGTCGAGCCAGTCGGCGCGAGCCGGTTGCGAATGCCATCCATCGATCGAAGCGTCTCGAGGACGAGTCGAAGCGATGAAGGCGTTGGCGACTGGTCCCGTACACGCGCCGATGACGCCAGGAGTGGTGGCGAGAGCCCATCGGGCAATCTGCCGGCGGGTTGTGCCTGAGAGTTTCACTGCGACCTTGGACCAAGATGGCGACCATCGACGCGTTGCGGATCAGGGACATCCCGGCTATGCTGGGCGCTGCAGCGCTTCTGGCGCGGTGATCGAAGGACTAGGGAACGAGAGATGGGCACAGTGAACGGTACGTCGCGGCGATCGCTCATGGCGATTCTGAGTGCAAGTGGCATTTTGGCGGCATGTGGAGGCGACGCCGCTCCGGCCGCGGCTCCAGCGGCGCAGCCGACAAAGGCGCCGGCAGCGGCGGGTGCAGCCGCCCCAACGCCAGCCGCGGCTGCGACCGCGCCTGCCGCCGCTCCGGCGGCGAATGCTTCGGCCAAGCAAGTGGAGATCCACACAAACTTCCGACAGGGAGGTGACGCCGAGTGGCAGAACCGACTGATGCCGAAGTTCATGGAGAAGAACCCCAATATCAAGGTGGTCTTGGACGTCCTACCGGCGGAACCAGAGTATTGGGCCAAGGTGGCGGCACTCTTTGCCACGGGTCAGGCTGGCGATTTCATTTGGGCAAGCAACGGAAACTTTCTCGGCTACGCCGAAAATGGGATTCCGCGCGAGCTTGAATCGATCATTGCCAAAGACAAATATGACCTCGGAGACTATACAAAAGTTGGTCTCGACAATATGCGTTTCCAGGGGAAGTTGTTTGGCATGCCCTGGGGATCACACTGTCAGAACTGCTTAGTCATGTACAACGAAGACCTCCTGAAAGAGGCTGGAGTCACGATTGAGCAAGCCACCGCGTCGTACGACGCGCTGTACGAGGCGGCGAAGAAGGCGACCAAGGGCGACGCGGGCAGCCGCACCCAGTTTGGCTTTCTGCCTGCGGGCGGGCAGACGGCGATGAATTGCAACCTCCGCGCCTTCGGTGGAGAAACGTACGACGCTGCTGGCAAGAAGGTCACCATCACCGACGCCCCATCGGTTGAGGGATTGAAGTGGATGCAGAAGATGTGGAAAGACACTGCGCCCGTCTTCGGTTCTGGCTTCAACGGCGATGAGTTGTTTGCGACGGGCAAGGTTGCGATGGTTCAGGCGGGCTACCCGAACCACTTTGTACCGGGAGATAAGGCAATCGCCGGCAAGTTCAAGTGGGGAATTGCGCTCATGCCGAAGGGGCCAAAAGGCATCGTTGGGACACAGTTCACGGTGAACGGCATCACCATGTCTTCAGCGACGAAACAGCCAGACGCGACGTGGGAGTACATCAAGTTCATGATGGACCCGGTCACGCAGGAGGAAATCGTTCTGAATAATGGCGGGCGCCCAGCTGCGCGCAAGGCCGTGCTCGACAATCCGAAGATCATGTCGACAGTTTCGACCCACCGCGTCATGCGCCCGCTTTACGACAGTGCAATCGGTTGGCCGAACCCTGCGAACAGCCGTTGGCCCGAATTTACGACAACGCTTGATCAGGTGTTTGGCCCGATTTGGACTGGCGCGGTCGAATTTGATGCCGGCCTAAAGAACGCGTCGGCGAAGCTGCAGGAAGTGCTCGATAAGCCAAAGTCGTAGTTGCCCGCGCCTGCGGTGAGGCGCGCGGATCACTTCAAACCGCAGTGGTCGATGTGGTGATCAGAACTCACCACATCGACCACCTCGCAGGGAGGCTCCGATGGATTCGACTTTTGGGAAGAGCCCCCCAGTGCACCGTCCGCCCCGACGTGGGCTTCGCGCCAAGGATTTCACCGGGTGGCTGTGGGCCTCACCGTGGATTCTCGGCTTCCTGTTGTGGACCCTAGGCCCGATGGTCTGGTCGCTGTATCTGGCGTTCACGCAGTACAACATCATTCGGGCACCGCAATTTGTCGGTTTAGACAACTTCTTGCGCGCGTTGCAGGGCGGCGATCGACTGTTCTGGCCGTCACTCACGCGAACGTTTACTTGGGCAATTGTCATGGTTCCGTTGAGCCTGACAGGCTCGCTGCTCTCCGCGCTTCTCCTGAATCAGGGGCTCCGAGGTACGGCGATATTGCGGACGCTCTTCTTCATCCCGTCGCTGACACCTGCCGTTGCGCTTGCGGTGCTTTGGCGATGGATTTATCAACCCGATTTTGGAGGACTGAATTACGTGCTCCGCCAACTTGGGGTGGCGTCGCCGCCGGCCTGGCTGGCTGACCAGAACCTCGCCATGCCGTCGCTCATGGTGATGACGTTATGGGGGGCGATTGGCGGAGGCACCATGCTGATCTTCCTCGCGGGCCTTCAAGGGGTTCCTCAAGAGCTCTATGAAGCCGCTGAGATAGACGGCGCGGGCCGTCTGGCTCGGTTTCGAAACGTCACGCTCCCGATGCTGACGCCGACAATTTTTTTCAACCTCGTTATCGGAGTCATTGGCGCGCTGCGCACCTTTACCACGGCGTTTGTCGCGACCGGCGGCGGTCCTAATTACTCCACGTGGTTCTACATCCTTCATTTATATCAGTCGGCGTTTCAAAATCTTGAACTCGGATACGCGTCTGCGTTGGCGTGGGTCTTTTTTGTTCTCGTCGTCGGACTTACGACCATTAATTTGCGTATGTCACGTCGATGGGTGTATTACGAATCGGAAGCTGGCGCATGACCACCATTGATGCGCCACGCGCTCACTTTAACTTTTATGGTAGTAGCTCGCGAGAGCTTGTCCGGAAAACTGTGTTATATGCTTTTGCAATACCACTTGCGACGCTTTTTACGATCCCATTCATTTTTTCGGTGGGGAGTAGCCTTAAAGCGGTTTCGGAAATCCATGCATTTCCGCCGACGTTGCTTCCAGCGATCCCACAGTGGTCAAACTATGTGTCTGTGTTCCAGATCCGTGGGGTTCCATTCGAGCGGTTCTACTTAAATTCGGCGCTGATTACCGGGAGCGCGCTTCTCGGGACGGTGGTAACCGCAGCGGTGTCGGCGTACGGCTTTGCAAGATTTCGTTGGCCGGGGCGTGACTTCATGTTCATGGTCTTGCTTAGTACCCTCGTCCTTCCCGAAGAGGTTGTACTAATCCCGAAGTTCTTGATGTTCAACAATGTCCCGAAAGCACTAATCGGGAAAACATTAATCGACACGTATTGGCCGCTCATTCTGCCGTCGTGGTTCGGAGGCGGCGCGTTTAACGTGTTCCTGCTGCGGCAATTTTTCTTGCAGGTGCCGCGAGAACTCGACGAAGCCGCGGTCATCGACGGCGCGTCGTCATGGCAGATCTTTTGGATTATCATGCTGCCGTTGTCGCGCCCGGCGCTCGCAACGGTGGCAATCTTCTCGTTTTTAGGGACGTGGAATGACTTCATTCACCCCCTAATCTACCTGAATACAAGTGATAAGTTCCCACTGAGCCTCGGCTTGCGCTACTTTCAGCAACAACCGACGGACGCCATGGAGCCACGTGAGCACCTACTCATGGCGGCGTCGCTGCTGATGGTTGCACCCGCCGTCGCGGTGTACCTGGCAGCGCAACGATATTTTGTGAGGGGCATCGTGATGAGCGGAATCAAGGGGTAGCTCGCCGTACAGTTGAGCACGGACGCACGCAACCGCAGCGCACGCCATTCCGGACTACCCGCGAAGCCTAGCCCCAAGCTGACGTTCGGCGAGACCAACGATTTTCGAACGAATTGCAGCCACTTCCTCGCCAGTCAGGGTTCTGTCAGGCGCCCGAAACGTCAGTGCGTAGGCCAAACTCTTCGTTCCCGCTGGAATACGATCACCGGTGTACAGGTCGAAGAGCCTGACCTCTTCAAGGAGCGGTGCACCAATCTTCGTGATGAGAGCCGTCAATCGTTCTGAGGCCAGCGCGTCTGGCACCACGAAGGCAACATCTTCATCGACCGCTGGATAACGAGGAACGGGTCGTGCGGATTGCACTTCGCGTGCGCGAGAGATTAATCGATCAACGTCAATTGTGGCAAGTAGGACGCGTTCATTACATCCGAGTGAATCAGCAAGACGTTGATCAATTTCGCCGAGAATACCGAGCACATCTTCAGGCCGGATTGGCTTCTTCCCGGCAGCCTCTGGTTTGTGGTCCAGAACAATTGCGGCTGCCCTGTATGGGTGAAAAGCCGGATGTGCGACTGGAACATAGCCATGACCGGTGACGTTTAGCGCCTCCATCACCGCTTCGATGGATCCCTTCGCATCGAAGAAACTGTTCTCCACTCTGCCGCCATATTCGCGGGCGCTTCGCCATTGACCCATCGTCACGGTAAGCACACGGCGCTCTTCGGGGAGCTCAGTGCCCCGGCCGACGAATATGCGTCCGACCTCAAAGAGGTGGATGTCGCGGTCCGCGTGGCGTTGGGCCGAAGCGGCGGCGTCGAGGAGGGCGCCTATCGCGTTCGTGCGCATAAGTGTGGCGTCGGCAGACGCCGGGTTCGATATTCGAACAAAGGGACCACGTGGGTTTACTCGCGCATCAACAAGCGCCGCGAGGCTGGTTGAGTCCAAACTTTCATATGGTATGCGCGTTATGCGCGTTTCGTTCGTCCAGGTGTACGTGACGACTTCAGCAAACCCTTGAGCGACGAGTACATCACGGACTTTATCCTCCCACGTTGCTTCAGGCGTAACCGGAAGTTGCGGGAGGTGCCCACTCATGAGCGTGGACGGCACTTTTTCGTAGCCATCGATGCGCGCGACCTCCTCGACGAGGTCGGCGGTTTGTTCGATGTCGAGACGCCAGATTGGCGCTTCGACCATGAATGACGCATCTGCGCCGAGTCCATGTTCGGTGAATGTGAACCCCAGACGTGTCAACACGTCGCGCACGACTTCAGGCGGGTATTCGATGCCAAGGATTCGTCGGCATTCTGCAACGGACAGTGGGATGGCACCACGTTTGCGCGGGTCAGGCCATGCGTCAACAGGAGGTCCAATGATCTCGCCTCCTGCGAGTTCGACCATGAGTGCAGCGGCGCGCATCGCCGCGGGGAGGGCGTGTTCGACAGGTACGCCACGTTCGTAGCGCCGAGAAGCGTCGGTTGGGCGCGGGAGTACAGAACGGGCGGTACGACGGGTACGGGCAGGGTGCCAGTTCGCGGCTTCAAGCAGAATGTTGGTCGTGGTGTCGCGGATTTCGGTCGCCGCGCCGCCGATGATCCCTGCGAGGCTGACGGGCGAGCCGCCATGGGCGTCGTCTAGAGCGACGACCGTCATGTCGGGGTCGAGTTGGACCGCGTCACGTTCGGCGGCGAGCGTCTTAAGCGTTTCGCCTGAACGCGCGGCTCGCGCGACGAGACTCCCTCCTGCCACGAGATCGTAGTCGAAGGCATGTAGCGGTTGACCGTACTCGATCATCACGAAGTTCGTGATGTCGACGACGTTATTGATCGCTCGAATTCCGGCAGCGTGCAGTCGTTCCTGCATCCACGCCGGCGACGGTCCCAACGTGACGCCTTTGATGAGCATCCCGACAAAGCGGGGGCAGCGTTCTACGTCGGCCGTACGTACAGTGAGAGGCTCATCAAGACGGCGGTCACGGGACGGTGTCGCCGCAACGGTTGGGAACCGCACTGAAGATCCAGTGAGCGCGGCGACTTCTCGGGCAATCCCGAGCATTGACAAGCCGTCCGGGCGCCCTTTTAGGTCGAGTTCAAGGACAGTGTCGCCAAGTGCTTCTGCGAGGGGGATGCCAATCGCCGTGTCAGGTGACAGGATCAGAATGCCTGAGTGGTCTTCCGAGAGACCAAGCTCGAACCCCGACATCACCATCCCGTCAGACGGTACGCCGCGCATCACCGAAGGCGCGAGGATGGCTTCACTGGGCGGCGACACGTGGCCATTCATGTACCGCGTGCCGACGAGACCAAGAGGCACAACGTCGCCAACTGAAACATTTGTCGCCCCAGTCACCACCACCTTTGTGCGCCCTTCCCCGTAGGAAGCGGTTACAAGTTGAAGGCGATCAGCGTTCGGATGGCGTTCGATCGAGTCAATGCGCGCGGTCCACACGTGGTCCCAAGAGGCACCCACGGGATGAATGCCATCGAGTTCAATCCCCGCCATTGTCAGGCGCCGACCGAGCTCCGCGGCGGAGACAACGATGTCGACGTAGTCACGTAACCACTTGAGCGAGACGCGCATCTGGATTGGTCCTCTGGGGGCGACGATTGTGCCGTGTCGCGGCGTACGTACGACCGGAGCTGACTGTTAGCGAATGACTCTCGTTATGCAAATTGCCGGAGAAATCGCAAGTCATTCTCGTAAAACAGTCGAATATCTTCGATGCCGTAGCGCAGCATGGCAAAGCGTTCGAGGCCGCACCCGAAGGCCCATCCCGAATAGACAGTCGGGTCGATGCCGGCATTGGCCAACACCTTTGGGTGAACCATGCCGGCGCCACCGAGCTCGATCCATCCGGTGCGCTTGCAGACCCGACACCCGGCTCCATTGCACATGTGACAAGTCATGTCGATTTCGGCACCGGGTTCAACAAACGGGAAGTACCCGCATCGAAATCGGATATCGCTTTGCGGTCCGAAGAGTGCTCGGGCGACTATCGTCAGGGTGCCTCGCAGGTCCGCAAGGGTCACACCCTTGTCAACGCACAGTCCTTCCACCTGCGTAAACATTGCTTCGTGCGATGCGTCGGTCGCCTCGTTGCGGTATGTGCGGCCGGGCGCAATGATCCGGATTGGCGGCCGGTGCGCGAGCATGGTCCGGATTTGTACGGGCGACGTTTGCGTGCGCAAGAGCATCGCGCCGAGGCCGCCAGAGCCACCGTCGATGTAAAACGAATCTTGGGTATCGCGCGCAGGATGGTCGGGCGGGATATTCAACAGAGTGAAGTTGTAGTGATCCCACTCGACTTCAGGACCTTCGACTGAAGTGAAGCCGAGGCGCGCAAACGCCTGTTCAACTTCCCGTCGAATCTTGGTTATCGGATGTAGCGATCCGCGAGCCGGCGCATACGCAGGGAGCGTCACGTCAATTCGCTCGCCCTCAAGATTTTTGGCACGTGCAGTATCCGAAATGGCAGCCAGTTTCGCGGCAAACGCTTCTTCGATCGATTGCTTGACGGCATTGGCGCGCGCGCCCGCGCGTGGTCGCTCAGCTGCGGGCAGCGCCGCCAAGCCCTTCATCGTCTCCGCGAGGGAGCCCTTTCGTCCGAGGACTTCGAGGCGCCATTGCTCCAAGCTCGTGGCGTCAGTCAGGGCGTGAAGGCTTTCGAGCGAGCTCCGCTCAATATGGACGAGGCGGTCAATTAATTCCATGAAGCCTCCGCAACAGATGGAAGTTCGAAGCCCGCACGCAGACGTTGACGGACGGCTTCATACAGGACGACGGCCCCCGCAATCGCGGCGTTGAGCGAGTCTCCCGATCCTTGAGGAATACGCACGGCCCGACTGGCGTGCCGACGGGCACCATCGCTCGCTCCGTGGGCTTCATTCGAAACCACAATCGCTACCGGGCCCGTCAGGTCGATGTCCCAGATCGTCGTCTCCGCGCGTGCTTCCGTCGCAACGATGACGGTCCCCTCAGGCAGCAATCGCGGAATTGATTCCCATTGGGCGTGCGTCACGACGTCCGTCGCGAAGTGCGCGCCAGCACCTGCGCGGACGACCTTTGGTGCCCAAAGATCGGTCGTAGATGTTGTCGCCACTATGTGCGCACCCACCCCGGCCGCGACTCGTATGAGGGTGCCAGCGTTGCCAGGGTCGCTAACGGCATCAAGGATTAGCGACAGTGGAGTTGGCCACGTCGAGCGCGGAGTATCTGGCCACGATGGGACTGAGATGACGGCGACGATTCCTTGTGGTTGAACGGTGTCTGATATCGCGGCCAAGACGTCATCCGTGACCTCACGGACCGTTACGCCGGCAACCCGCAGCCGACGGATGAGCGCTTTCGCCCCGGCGTCCGAGCGCACAAATGCCACAGTGTGAAACACGAACCGAGGCGCAGATGTGGCAGACGCTGCTTCCACGACTCGCCTTCCCTCGACGAGACAGGCACCGTGGCGTCGTCGCCCCTGAGGCGTGTGCAACGAGCGAGCGACCTTGACGAGTGGGTGCTCAAGGCTAGTTATCGGTGGCAGCTCGCTGCGGCTCGCGGTCATGAAGCGCCTATCGTGGCCCGGGAAGAATAAAAAGGGCGGGCCGTCACCGACCCGCCTGCTTGAGGAGCCATTGGTTAGGGACTACGCGGCTCGCGCGGCGGCGACGATTCGGGCAAACGCACCAGGGTCACGCACGGCGAGGTCCGCCAGCATTTTGCGGTCAATTTCTATGTGAGCGAGCTTCAAGTGGTGGATCAGCTGCCCGTAGGTTATGCCGTTAAGTCGTGCAGCGGCGTTGATGCGAATGATCCAAAGTCGACGCAAGTCACGCTTGCGGTTCCGACGGTCGCGGTACGCATACGCCATGGCATGCATTACCGCTTCGTGCGCGGCCTTGTAAAGCTTGCTGCGTCCGAGGAAGTACCCGCGCGCGGCGCGCAAGACCTTCTTGTGGCGGCGGTGCTTCGTGAAGCCCCGCTTGATTCTAGCCATCTGTGCTTCCTGTGATTTCTAGGGCGGGATGTCGTCGGCTTTCATGCCGAACATCCGCTTGGGTGCCCGCTAAATGCCGTACGGCGCCATCGTACGTATGGACTTCGAAATGGCCGACGGCACTTCGAAGAACTTGTCATACGTACGTTTGACCCGAGCGCTCTTGGCGAGGCGCTTCTTATTGCCCCACGCCTTCGCTCGCATCACCTTGCCGGTCCCGGTTATCTTGAACCGCTTCGCCACGCTCTTACGCGTCTTTAACTTGGGCACAGTCCGCTCCACGCTTTGGTTAGCCTCGGGATTGTAGCAGTGATTGTCCATCTGGTGCGCCGCCGTGACGGCGCCTGCGCAACGTGAGGAGGGTTCGATGGCCAGAGTCACCGTGGTTGGGTCATGCAACATCGACCTCGTCACACGGACGGCACGGTTTCCGAGGCCAGGCGAACATCTCATCGCAACTGACTTTGGAACGTACCTCGGGGGGAAGGGGGCTAATCAGGCGGTCGCATCCTCTCGTGCGGGTGCGCACGTCAAGATGGTCGGCAGTGTCGGCGACGACGACTTCGGGGCTCACATCATTGCGACGCTTGCGACTGAAGGTATCGACGTCGGCAGGGTCCGAAAGGACGCTGCATTGCCGACCGGCAACGCCTCGATTTGGCTCGATGAGCGTGGGGAGAACCAAATTCTCGTGTACAGCGGGGCGAATCAGTCGCTGGCGTACGCTGACGCGACCGACGCCCTGTCTGACCTCAAAGCCGGCGACGTTGTCCTCATGCAACTCGAAGTGCCGATGCCGACGGTATTGGAGAGCGCACGCCTCGCTTCAAGCCGTGGCGCGATCGTCGTGCTCAACGCGGCGCCGGCCGTACCGCTTGAAGACGAGCTATGGCGTTTCGTCACCGTCCTCGTCGTCAATGAGACGGAGGCGGCGGCGCTTTCAAATGGCGAGCCTCCCGTGGCCGCGGCGTTGGCGCTTCTTGGTCGAGGCTGCGGGTCGGTGGTGGTCACACTCGGTCAGGATGGGTGCATTGTGGCCACGGCCGAAGCCGTCGCCGTTGAACGGATCTCCGCGTTCGCGCCAGTTCGCGTCGTCGACGCAACGGGTGCAGGAGACGCGTTTTGTGGTGTGCTTGCAGCGAAAATGGCAGCTGGGTCACGGGTAGTCGAGGCAGCCCGCTGGGGAAATGCCGCCGGATCGCTTGCGGTGGAAGTGATTGGTGCTATCCCTTCGATGCCATCGAAATCATCGATTGAGCGACGAGTTTCGCAGGCAGGCACGAAGTTATAAGCCGTCGCTGGCAGCGAGTACCCAACCGTTCGTGCCGTCAACCGTGACAAGCGCGCCCTCATCAAGACGAACTCGTGCGTCTTTGGCTTGCACGATTCCTGGCACCGCGAACTCTCGACAAATCAGCATCGCGTGCTGGAGCAATGCACCCTCTTCGAGCACGACGGCGGCGGCGAGTGGCAGGATGGGCGACCAAAGGGCACCCGCATTCCGGGCAACGAGGACGTCGCCGGGTTCAACCTCGGGAACCTCGGCGTCGGGAGGAACGTGGCGAACTCTGCCCGTCGCACGACCGCGCGCCCCGGGCTGGCCAACCACGAGTGCCCCATCCGGGGCGCTCAGTTCGTCACGGCGTCCACTTGTATCGGGACCGGCATGGAGGGGTGGCGCTGCAGGCTTAGCCTGGCCAATCCACTCGGGTGCTCGCAAGCTCCGCTGCCATTGATGGATTGCCTGTCGTCCCTCAATGAGTGTCGACCAAGGCGTGCCGATCAGTTCATCCTGATCGGCACGAAGAGCGCCATCAATCTCGGGCCGCGTGAGCCAAATGACATCGTCAGGGCGCGGTAGCACCCCTGCGAGATGGAGGTAAGTGCCGACGGCATTCCGCGCGCGCCATAGGAGTGCGCTCGCTGATGCGTCAATCGCGTGATTGTGGTTCTCGTACGCCGCGACCTCACGCCGGGCCATCGTGAGGAGTCGATCGAACCGAGCGCGCGTCGAATCATCTGGCAACGCTGAACGCAGGCGGTCTACAACGGCGTCGCGCGCGGCGATAGCGGTGCGTTTGCGCACATCGAGATCATCAAGGTCTTGCGCGACATACCGTGCGACAATTTCAAGAGGCAAGTCAGGTCGATCTCGCCACCCTGGCTGACAGGACTCGCCGACGGTGAATGCGCCGGCGTCCGCGCGAAGACTAAAGCGGTCGAGGAGGGACGCAAATCCGTCGTGAAATTGACGTACCGTGGCTGAACTCGGTCCGTCCGGGTCCGGAGGCCACGCGAACATCGTGGCAGCGTCGCTCGGGTTGGCACGAACGAGCCGAGCCAACGTCGCAAGTGCATTGACGGAATCTGAGGTCAAGGTCTCCACATGCGATAAAATGCCGTCGATCTCCGCGACCGCGGAATCACCGGCATGCTCTTCTAGTAGCGACTGCAGTTGCGATCGAAAGGTATGTGGTCCGAAACGAACGGTCTGCAACACGTGTAGGTGTAGGACCCAAAGCCGTTCATGCCACTCAAGGACGTCAGCAAAGTATTGCGCGAGCGAAGCGCCATTCAGCGTCTCTGGCCGGACGGCGTCAAGCCTTGCATTACCTGCGACGATCTCGGGTTCGAGCGCCGCCTCCCAGTAGGTGCGGTCGGTGCCTTGGATTGAAAGCACCGCAGAATTGAACGCACGGCGCTGGGCGTCTCTGACGTATTCAGGGACGAGGTCGGGAACTTCCGACGTAAACCGATAGCCGTTTAATGTGATTTCTCGGCGACTGGATGCTCGACCCACCGTCGCTCCGGACGCCGCGTGCGCGCGCGAATACGACGCGTGCTCAATGTCTGCCCACGGCGTTGCTGGTCCAAGATCACGTCGCCCGTCGCGTCGCCAGTGGCGAGACGCGTCGGATGGGTCTGGCCATTCAAAGGGGAACTGAAGTGACGAACCGCGGGCCGACGGTTCATCCTCATGCGGTGACACTGGTGCTGACA
>CAYFLJ010000026.1:7786-15569 GCA_964343985.1 uncultured Thermoflexus sp. | reverse complement strand
GCCCGGGCGCAAGCGACTGGGCCAATCGTAGGCATGCCCCCATCTCGTTCCGGGCATGCGGAAGGACTGACGTACCAATGCGAGTTGGAATCAACGGCTTCGGGCGCATCGGCAGGTTGGCGTTCCGGGCGATCCTTGCCCGCCATCCGGAACTCGAGGTCGTTGCAATCAACGACCTCGTAGACACCGCGACGAATGCGCACTTGCTCCGCCACGATAGCAATTACGGCAATTTCCCCGGCACGGTCGCCGTCGACGGCGATGGCCTCGTGGTCAATGGAAAGCACGTCGCAATCACTGCGGAACGCGACTGGTCCAAGTTGGACTGGGGTGGCCGTGGGATTGACCTCGTCATCGAGGCGACCGGTGTCGGAACCAATCGTCCAGATGCGGACAAGCACGTGCAGGCTGGTGCCAAGAAAGTGATCATCTCTGCACCAGCAAAGGGTGAGGACATCACCATCGTGCTTGGCGTGAACCAAGACCTCTATGACCCGGCGCACCATCACGTCATCTCGAATGCAAGTTGCACAACGAACGGTTTGTCTCCGGTCGTGAAGGTCATTCTTGACAACTTCGGCATCGTCAAGGGCATGATGACGACCGTTCATGCATACACGAACTCGCAGCGAATTCTCGACCTCGCAGCGAAGGACCTACGCGAGGCCCGCGGTGGGGCGATGAATATTGTCCCGACGTCGACTGGCGCGGCGCGCGCCGTGTCGCTTGTCATCCCTGAGGTGAAGGGCATCGTTGACGGTCTCGCCTATCGGGTACCGACGCCAACTGTTTCGATCGTGGAGTTTGTCGCGCTTACAAAGCACGATACGACGGTCGGCGACGTGAACGCGGCGCTCAGAGCGGCGGCGGCCTCTGGCCCGTTGCACGGCATTCTTGATGTGACTGATGAACCGCTCGTGTCGATGGACTTGAAGGGCAACACGCATTCGTCAATCGTCGACTCACTTGTGACAATGGTCGTCGGCGGAAACATGGTCAAGGTCGCCGCGTGGTACGACAACGAGTGGGGCTACGCAAGCCGGATTTCTGACCTTACGGCGCTCGTTGCCTCAAAGGGGTAGTCGTACCGGGCACCCGCGTCCCGCCGACTGGAGGGTGCAGGCGTCCGGGCCAAGACGTCCTGTTCCCAATCAGTTGGCGGAGCGTCGATGGGCAGGGACGACGTCGCCCAGTCGCCGTCCACCATTACTACCCTCATCCGGGCCGGAGTGGGGCGCCTCTGGAATGGAGAGGGGTTGGCGCTTCGGGCCGCTCTCACGCCGTAAACGGCCACCTCCAAAGGCGTTGCGCGCCTAGATTTCGACGCGGGAGCGGCGCGATTTCACTCGAATAACGCAGCGCATGCGGGCCTTCGGGTTGTCCGAGCGAAGCCCAAGGTTTGGGGCGTGCAAAATCCCCCAGAGGACGGCGATGGTTGGAATTGCCAAGCAGACGATTCGTGACGTGGAAGTGCGAGGACGACGCGTTCTCGTCCGTGTTGACTTTAATGTGCCGATGAAGGACGGAGCAATCACGGATGACACGCGTATCCGCGCGGCGGTGCCGACCATCGATGCCCTTCGGCACGCGGGCGCACGGGTTGTCCTCATAAGTCATCTTGGACGCCCGGACGGCAAGGTCGTGGAGTCGCTTCGCCTTGCGCCGATTGCCGAACACCTCGCCGGACTGCTTGGTGTGCCGGTGATTGCGGTGCCGGAGACGGTCGGGCACGTCGCAAAGGCGGCAATCGACCACCTGCACGACGGCGACATCTGTGTGCTTGAGAACGTTCGGTTTCAGGCCGGCGAAGAGGCGAACGATCCTGCCTTCGTCGCGGAACTCGCCGCTCTCGGCGACCTCTTCGTGAATGATGCGTTCGGCACGGCCCATCGCGCGCATGCATCGACCGAAGGGATTGGCCATCACCTTCCGGCCGTTGCCGGACTGCTGATGGAGCGCGAGGTCGGGATCATGGGAGCGGCCCTTGCGGACCCGGTGCGCCCATTCGTCGCCGTTGTCGGAGGGAAGAAGGTCTCCGACAAAATCGGGGTCTTGCGCAATCTTGTGGGCCGTGCTGACCACATCTTGATCGGTGGTGCGATGGCGAACACCTTTCTCGCGGCTCAAGGGCATGCCATGGGGGCGTCGTACGTCGAGCAGTCCGCGGTGGCGACGGCGGTCGAGATTTTGGCGTTAGCGGCGCAAGCGGGCACGCATTTCGAGCTGCCGACCGACCTCGTTGTGGCGCCGCGTCTAGAAGCCGACGCGCCAAGCGCGGTGGTCGACGTCGATGGGATTCCCGCCGATCAGATGGCGCTCGATATCGGGCCAGAGACGGTCGTGCGTTACGGGGTGCTCTTGCGCCGGGCGGGCACGATCATTTGGAACGGCCCGATGGGCGTGTTTGAAGTACCAACGTTCGCGTCGGGAACGACCGGCGTTGCGCATGCCGTGGCCGATTGCCCGGGCACGACGGTCGTCGGCGGCGGCGACTCGGTCGCCGCTCTTGAAGCGACGGGCTTGGCAGATCGCATCACGCACGTTTCGACTGGCGGTGGTGCGTCGCTTGAGTTTCTCGAAGGAAAAGTCCTGCCTGGCGTCGCGGTGCTTCGCGACCGAGGTTCGGCACCGCGCTGACCGCAGGAAACCGGTCGGCGCGCACGCGGATACCCAAGATGCCGTCGTTCTCAGGTGCTTCGGCGGGGCAGAAGGAGAGGGAATGACAACGACTCGACGGCCGATCGTAGCCGGCAACTGGAAGATGAATACGACGGTGCAAGAGGCGATCGTCCTCGCGGGTGCCGTCCGCGAGGCCGTCGCCGTGGTGCATGGGGTCGATGTGGTGATCTGCCCACCGACGGTCTCGCTCGTTCCGGTCTACGCCGTGCTTGACGGATGCGACGTGGGACTCGGCGCACAGGATGCGTACTTCGAGGCCAGCGGCGCACACACTGGGCAGGTTTCGGTCGAGATGGTCGCCAGTGCCGGTGCGACGTACGCGATTGCGGGGCATTCGGAACGACGGGCACGATTTGGCGACACTGATGAGTGGGTGTCGCGAAAAGTTCGTGCGATGTTGGCCGGTCACTTGGTACCGATCATGTGCGTTGGGGAAACGCTGGAAGAACATGACGCCGGTCGGACGGACGACGTTGTGACGAGGCAGGTACGCGCCGGTCTGGCGGGTATTGGCGATGCCGACGCCTCGCGCGTCGTGGTCGCGTACGAACCGGTCTGGGCGATTGGAACCGGACGACCGGCAACACCTGAGGGTGCGAACGATACGTGTGGAACCATCCGTGGAGCGATTGCTGATGTCTTTGGCGCCAGGACTGCGGACGCGATGCGGATTCAGTACGGCGGGAGTGTGACGCCGGCAAATGCGGCGTCGCTCTTCGCGCAGACACACATCGACGGCGCGCTCGTCGGCGGTGCGTCGCTCGTGGCGGTGAACTTCGCGGCTATCGTGACGGCGGCGTCGGCGCGCCTCGGCTAGTTGCTCACCCCAAGATACGTATACTCGGAGTGACGGTGCCCTTCGCGCCGTCCTCCCTGAGGCGACGATGCAGACGCTTTTCTACGTTATCCAGATTGTGCTTGCGACGACGCTCATTGGCGTGATCTTGCTTCAAGTGAAGAATGCAGGCTTGGGTAGTTCGTTCGGCGGCAATGACGCCTCGATTTACACGACGCGACGCGGCCTTGACCGCGTCCTCTACCAATTCACGATCGTTCTCGCAGTCGTCTTTTTGGTGACGTCGATGATCGTGTTGCGAGTGACCGGCTAGCGTGTCGCCTGCGCGACCGGCGGCCGGTCGTCGGCTCCTAACGCAACTCGCAATTGCGCTCACCGGCATTCTCATCGTCGGCGCATTGTTAGGAAGCTTCGCGCAGACGGCTGAGATCACCGAGGCGCCCGACACTGGCGGTGCGTACATCGAGGGGCTTGCGGGCTTTCCACAGTCGATCAACCCGGTTCTCGCCAGTGACGATGCGTCGAACACGCTCGTCGCGCTGCTCTTTGAGGGTCTGACACGAACCGACGGTCAAGGGCAGGTGGTGCCCGGCCTCGCGTCGTCATGGGATGTTGCACCTGACGGGCGGGCATTCACCTTTCATCTGCGCCCCGGGGTCACCTGGCACGACGGCACTCCGGTGACTGCTGATGACGCCATGTACACCTACGGAATCCTGCGGGACCCGGCGTATCAGGGTCCGTACGGTGCCCAGTGGCGGGACGTCAATATCGAGAAGATTGATGATCGGACCGTGCGCTTGTCGTTACCCAAAGATGCGTTCGCGCCGTTCCTTGAGTACACCACTGTTGGCCTCTTGCCGTCGCACATATTGGGGTCGGTAAGCGCCCGAGATTTGGCGGCGCATCGGTTCAACATCAAGCCGGTGGGCACGGGGCCGTACCTCCTAAAGGAGCTCACGCCTGACCGTGTCACGCTTGAAGCGTTTGGCGCCCATTCCCCCGCGCCGTTCTTGGGTCGGATCATCTTTCGGATTTACCCAAACTACAAGACGATTTTGACGGCGCTTGAACGCGATGAAGTCGAAGGGGCACCGCTTGTCGAACCGGGTGACGTTGAACGCGTCTCTGGCCTGAGAGACATCCGCATCTATGACTCGCCAGGAAACACCTTGACCATGTTGTTTATGAATGTATCCAATACGGTCTTGGCTGATAAGACGGTCCGCCTTGCGATCGCGTCGGCAATTGATCGGCAACGGCTCATGGACGTTGCGCGAGGCGGACGCGCGCGCAAGGCGGATGGGCCAATTTTGCCTTCGTCTTGGGCATATGACCCATCGGTGAAGCGGTCTGACTACGATCCGGCGCGCGCCCGCCAACTGCTTGAAGAGGCGGGTTGGCTTGCGGATGGAAGCGGAGGCCCTGGGCGGGCGAAAGAAGGCGAGGCGCTCCGTCTGGTGGTGTTGACCAACGACCGGCCCGAGCGGCTTGCGGTGGCGACCGAGATCCAAAAGCAGCTAGTTGCGGTCGGGATCGATATTGAGATTCAGGCGACTGGGGCGGGCGGCCTCGTCCAAGACTTTCTTTTGCCTCGGAAATACGAGTTGGCAGTGTATAGCTGGGATTTCAATGGATTTGATCCGGACCCGTATTCGCTTTGGCACTCGACCCAAGCAACGCCGAACGGACTCAATATCACCGGGTGGGCTAACCGGAAGGCGGACGAGGCGCTCGAACGCGGCCGGCGAGCGACCGATCGGGCGGAACGGGTCAAGGCGTACGCAGATTTTCAGGCGGCCTTTGCGGATGACCTACCGGCGATGCCTCTGTACCTCCCGACGTATGAATACGCGATTAGCACGAAGATCCGTGGGATTAAGACCGGGGTCGTGGCCAACCCGCCCGACCGTTTCCGAAACGTCAGCGAGTGGTACGCGAAGACCCGTCGCGAGGTGTCGGCGCGGCGGACGTGACGGTAATTCGCCAACTCGATCACGACTGGATCTGTGCTGAGCTTGCACGTCGGCGAGCCACAATCGGGCGCCCGCTGCACTACTTTGAGGCGATCGGGTCTACGAGCGATATCGCGCGAGGACTCGCAGCTGACGGGAGCACTCACGGCACGACGGTTCTCACCGACGAACAGACTGCCGGGCGAGGACGCCGTGGCGCGTCGCGATGGCAGACGCCGTCGTGCATGTCCGTCGCACTGTCCATCGTGCTTCGACCGGATTCACTGCAACCTGCGCATCTCGGACGCTTTGGTCTTTGCCTTGGAGTTGCCGTTGCCGAAGCGATTTGGCGGTCGACGGGAGTGGACGTCGCGGTCAAGTGGCCGAATGATCTCGTCGTAACTGAAGGGAGTGAGTCAACGTCGGGGACGCGAAAACTTGGGGGCATCCTTGTGGAACCGGCGATTGTGGCGTCGATGCCTGCGAGAGTGACGTACCTCGTTGTTGGCATCGGGATCAATGCAAATCTCTCGGCGTCAGGAATGGCGCCGGTTGAGCACGATGCGCTCCCTCCCGTGGCGCTTGTGGACGTTGTTGGCACACGCGTGTCTCGGGAACGGCTCATCGCCGAGACCCTCGTTTCCGTTGGTGCGGCGAACGACGCGTGGACCGACGATCTCTGGCCGTCATGGCGTTTGCGATACACAGCGCGGATGGCGTGGCGTGGCGCCCGCGTTGCCGTTGACAGCGAACTCACGCCGGGCGCTCGTCAGGTCGGGCGAGTAGGCGGAGTGGATGATTCTGGCGCGCTTGTCCTTCTCGGGACCGATGGCGTTACGTCATCGGTGGTTGGTGGTCGCGTGCGTCTGCTGTAATCGGCGGTGCGGGCTGCGTGACGAAGACGACGAGTAACGATCCTGCGCAGATCGCTACTCGGCTTCCACGTCGCGGCGCGGTGCAGGCGGATATCGTTCGGAGCTCAGGTGGGTTATCAGGTCAGACGCGGCGGTCCGGGTCAAACCATCCGTCGCAACGGCGCGCCCCAAGGCACGTGCGAGGCGTTCGATCGCATCGAGTTGAGCGGCAGTTGCAGGACTCCCCGCGGTCGCTGTCGAGACCGCCCGCGCGCGTGCTGATTGCCTGGGCGCGCGGCTACCGCCGAGTAGGTCGGGGGCGTCTGCCCGCGGCGACTGGAGGGAAGCTGCGACGCGGGTTGCCGAACGACCCAACGCGCCGTCGGTGTGCGGCAGTGCGATCGGTTCGCCAACGGTACCGGCGGCGTCCTCCGCGCGAATGGCGCTTGGCCGTGGATCTTCCGTGCGAAGCGGGCCGGCGCGTGGGTCTTCGACCCCGACACTGGCGACGGGCAATGGCATCGGCCGGCTTGCGGGAGACCGCAACGGCGCCCCTGCCGGTGCCGTGTCTGACGAGGTTTCGGCGTATTCCTCAATGACGGGCATGGCAACGTTGATGGCGTCCGCGAGTGCGCGGGCTTTCGCCCTCGTCTCGGCCAGGCGCACGAGGGCGTTGGCCATTGCCCGCGGTGTGTTTTCTGGGTCGGCGTCGCCAAGCGCGGCGAATGTCCCACGGGCGGTGGTTGCTTCGACATGACAGATGGCAGTGAAGCCGTTTGCCGGAGACGGGGCCTGAAGTAGCGTTGTCCGGATTGCGACGAGGCCGTCACGGTGGGCAGCGTCGAGTAGCCCGGCGTACAAGACGTAGTCGCGCCCTTGACGGGTGATGATGAACTCGCGCTGCATCGTGTTCCTTCCTACGCACAGTATAGAACGAATGTTCGCATCATTGGTTGCGGCGGGTACCGAACGCAAGAATCCTCGAGACGTTCTGAGGCGCCGTGAAGTTTCTGCACTACTCAGGATTTTCATTGAGAGTGGTGGCGGACTTGCACGGGTGTGATTCGTGTGGCATGGTAGCGGTGGTAACAGCGCGGACTCAATTGTGTGAGCGGGTGGCGACGGCGCCACACGGCCCAACTTACAAGAGCGATATACTCAAGGTGGGTTGACCGTTCCCATGTTCCGGTTCGCCAATGTGAAGGAGAGACCAACGTGGTCAAGTCTGCCGAAAAGAACGTCCCCACTCCGTCGCCATTGAGCCCGCGTGAGCGTCAGTTGCTCGCCGCGCTTTCTGAAGGTTCCACCCGTACCGAACTGGCCGTCGAGTGGGGCATCAGTGTGGGAACCATTCACAATCACATCCGTGTGATTCACGCCAAGCTGGCCGCGCGTACCACGGAGCAGGCGCTCGCGAGCGCCATTCGCAAGGGCTGGCTGTAAGCCTTCTTTTGTGAGTAATCGGGCCGACGGCTCGGCTGCGTTGTACGTGTGCCGAA
>CAYFLJ010000026.1:0-7686 GCA_964343985.1 uncultured Thermoflexus sp. | reverse complement strand
GCTCGCACCGTGACCTTCGGTCGCGGGTGTTTGAAGATTCGGTGCGTGCCGTCGATGGCGACCGGCCAGATACGCGCACGGCCGCGCGACGCGAGAAGCGAGATTCCCGGTTGGGCGGGAAGTAGGCCATTGCCCTTGTTTCGATGGCCCTCTGGGAAGATCGTGAGCATTTGTTGAGCAGCGAGGACGCCCAGAGCTTCGCGAATTGCGCCGCGATCGGCTTCGCCACGGCGCAAGTAGATCGTGCCGTACCGTGCGCCGACCCATCCGAGGATCGGCCATTTCTCGACTTCTGACTTGCTGATAAAGATCGTCGCACGTGGCATCACCGACCCGAGAAGGGGGATGTCGTAGTACGCGACGTGACTAGCGGCAAGGATGAGCGGCCCGTCCGACTTCGGAGGGCAGCGCTCGATGTCTTCGACGACGAGCGATGTCGTGGCGCGCAGAACCGCCTTGACAACGACTTGAGAGAAACGGAAGAAGCGATCGTCGTCGGCGAACCCGCGCGGCGCGGCAACGGCGCCTGATGGGCGCCCTTCACGTGGGGCACCCTCCCGAACCGAGGAGGTATCGACGGTCATCTGGTCTCTCCAGCCGGTGAAGCGGTGGTGCGCGAGGCACCTAGCCGGACTACGAGTGCGCTAATTGCGGTCGCGACCTCGTCTTGAACGGTCGTTGCGTCGGTCTCAATCACAACTGCATCAGGCGCGGCGTGTGACGGGGCCGCCGCGCGAGTGCTGTCGCGCGTGTCGCGTTCGACGATGCTTGCTCGGATGGCGGCCAAGTCAGCGTCGATACCGCGAGCGCGAAGTTCGGCGACGCGTCGGGTTGCGCGGGTGGTTGAGGTGGCGGTGACCCAGAGCTTGAGGTTGGCATGCGGAAGGACTACCGTGCCGATGTCTCGACCGACCATCACGACCCTGCCTGACGCCGCGAGGCGGCGCAGGAGATTGGTTACCGCGGTGCGCACGCCGGGCAGGGCCGATGGCCGTGAGACGGTGGCGTCGACCGCGGGCGATCGTAGTTCCCACGTCACGTCTTGACCGGCGAGGGTGACAGTGAATTGCCGTCCGTCGTCATGTCGCGGAGGGTCGATCGTCAGAGGCAGGGCCGCGGCGCGGGGTGCGAGGATCGCATCGTCGTCTAGGTCTAGTCCGGCCTGAAGTGCATCCCACGTGACTGCTCGGTAGGCGATCCCGCTATCGATGTACGTTGCGCCAATCGCTGTGGCGAGCGCGGCGCCGAGTACGGACTTCCCTGCTCCGGCCGGTCCGTCGATCGCGACGGCGAACGTGGTCTCGGCCGGAATGACCGTCAAGGCGTTCGATGCCGTTCCGGTCATCGCGCGTCTCGAAACGCCACGCGCTTTGACGCGACACGCAGACTTGCGGACGGTTTTGCGACGGCGTTCGTCGTCCCGCCGCGTCGTGTCGATGAATCTCGGGGCCGCTGCCCCCGCATGGCCGTGTTGGGAGGCGACGTTGTGCCCTGCCGGGCGATCGTCGCGACTTCGTTCGGAGTCAGATCTCGCCACTCACCAGGGGCGAGCTTTCCGAGGCCAATGCCTGCAATTCTGTCGCGGACGAGTTCAACGACGAGAAGCCCAACGGCCTCGCACATCCGTCGTACCTGCCGATTTCGGCCCTCATGCAACACAATTCGAAGGCGGGCACGGTGGCGTGTGGACTGCACCACCTCGACGCTGGCGCCGGTGGTGCGGTCGCCGGAGCCAAGCGTCATTGGTCCACGCATCGTAGCGACTGCTTCGGGAGACGCGTAACCAATCACATCGACGACATATTCCTTAAGGCACCCGTATCTCGGATGTGAGGCGCGCTGCGCCCACGTGCCGTCCGTTGTGAAGAAAATTAGGCCTTCTGACGCGACGTCCAGCCTCCCCACTGGGAAGAGCCCGGGGACCGGCGGGACAAGTTCCATGACCGTTGGCCGGCCGTCCGGATCGTCCGCGGTGGTGACGTACCCGCGTGGTTTATTGAGCATGATGTATCGCGTGACGGTGGCACGCGCAATCGGCCGACCATCGACCGCGATCTGGTGGCGTGAAGGATCGACCCGCGTGCCCAGTTCGCGAACGATAACGCCGTCCACGGAGACCCGACCGTCGACGATGATGGTTTCGGCTTCGCGCCGTGACGCGATTCCGGCGCGTGCGAGGACAAGTTGGAGGCGTGGGGCGTCCGACACTGGCCGCGTTGGGCGGGGCGTGTTTCGGCTGAGGGGCGGCGGCGGGCGGCGATCACTGGCGTCTATTGAGACGGGCGCGTTTGAGCGGCGAGGAGGCATTGGACGGGGCATGATCCGATCTCAACCTGAGCAACTGGCGCACGCCGGAGACGGGGCGTCGACCGCCATCTACGGGTCAGTATAGGCAAGACCCAAACGCGCGCCGGGCGCGACGCGAATGGGGGACGGGCCGTTTTCGAATGGTGGGAGCGCTGTCTAGGTACCATCGCCCGCCGGAAGCGCGGACGGCCCCAGTTGACGGCGTGGCGGTTCGGCAAGGGAGCTCGATGTGACGGTGGCGACAGGGGCAACCCGCCTCCATTTGAACCACACCCTCGATGTCCGATCGGACGCCCTGACGCACGAGGTAGCGGTGCCGGCCGCGGGCACGCGCGTCATCGTCTCGGCGCCGGGCCGTTGCGGCATTGTGGGAAACCCTACCGACATGTACGGAGGGAGCGTTGTTTCGTGCTCTGTCCCGATGCGTGCTTGGGTGCGGGTTGAACCGTCTGATCGACTGATCCTTGAGGCGGACGACGGAGCGGTCGAGATCAACTCGGCCGCTGACCTTGCACCCGCCGGCACTCACACCGACATCCTGCGCGCCGCGATACGTCACCTTGGACTTGGTTCGCTGCATGCGCACGTTGCCTGTTGGAGCGAACTACCTTTTGGGGCGGGCATGTCCGGTTCAACCGCCATGATGGTTGCAACGGTCCGTGCGCTTACGACCTTTGTTGGGGAAGTACACGGCGCGTACGATTTAGCCGAGTTGGCGCGAGACGCAGAATTTCGCTCATTGGGCGTGACCTGTGGCTTCCAAGACCACTACATGGCCACCTTTGGCGGATTGAACTCCATGGATTTTCGCGATAAGGAGTTTGATCGTCCCGTTGACGCGGTGGTCTTCGCGACGGTTGAACCGCTTGGGCAGGCGCTTCGCCATCTCGCGCGCCTGCCATTCGTCCTGGCGAACACTGGGGTTGCACACCACTCAGGCGCCGTGCATCGTCCAATCCGAGAACGATGGCTTGAAGGCGACGTGGAGGTGAGGTCGGCGTACGTCCGTATTGGCGAGATTGCACGTGAAGGCAAGCGTGCGCTCCTGCGCGGCGCGTGGGAACGCTTAGGTGCGCTGATGAACGAGAACCACGACATTCAACGCCGCCTTGGTGGGTCTGGGCCATCGAATGAGGCACTGATCTCCGCGGCGCTTGAGGCCGGTGCCCTTGGCGCGAAGCTGGCAGGTGCGGGTCAAGGCGGGACGATCATCGCGTTGCACCCCGACCCTGATCGTTTGGGAGAGGCGCTCATGGCGGCGGGCGCGCGACGCCTTTTCACGCCGACGCCGGTCGAAGGCGTGCGGTATGAACGTGCGGACGCTTGAGTGTGGGCGCCGGTAGGCCGCCGGCTGAGGTCTCCAAACGCGCGACGGGCCTGACTGCCGTCCTGTCGACCACCCTCACGACGGCGCCGCGGAATGGACGAGTACGTCCGAGACGGGAGTTCGAGCGGTGCGCGATGCTTGGCGCCATTTGCGCGCCGCGCTAGGCGAGTACTACTACGAGCTGCCGCGAATGGTCGCGGTCAGCTTGTTGTGGTTCATCGTGTGCGTGCCGGCGATGTGGGTAGGTTTCCGGACGTGGGTGTATCTCGGTCCGGATGAGGGTCTGGAACTCGGCAGCCAGTCCGTGCCGGCGGTGGTGTTTGCACTTCAAGCGACGTTTTTTGGGCTCCTTTCGCTTGTGCTCGCCGGCCCGGCCACGGCGGGCTTGCATACGGCCATAGCCCCGCTGGCGCACGGCGAACTTTTCGAGATTGGACGCTTCGTGCGTGGCGCCCGCCATCACTTCCGGCGTGCATGGCTGATGCTCACCATCGACGCGGTGATTGGCACGGTTCTTGTGCTGAACGTCTGGTTCTATTGGCACACCGAGGTCGTCGGCGCGTGGATGCTCTCGATTGTGTTCGGTTACGTGCTGTTAGCGTGGGCGGCGCTGCAACCATACCTCTTCCCTCTTATGGTTGAGCTCGATCAAGGCATTTGGCTCGTAATTCGTAATGCCATGTTTATCGCTGTTGATAATATCGGCCTCACGCTTGGTTTGCTGATCATTAATGGGGCTTTGATTGCGGTGTCGTTGCCGCTTGGCGCGATTGCGGTGCCGTTCGCGCTTCCCGCGGTCCTTGCAAACATGCATGTGCGTGCCGTCGTGGCAGTCGTCGGTCGATATCGCGAGCAAGGACGAGTGCTGCCGCGGGCGGGCGAGGTGTTGTCGGCGAGTCCTGTGCCGACGGATGAACCGGTGCAACATGAACGTGACGCGGCGGATGCGATGGGACTTGGGGGTCGTCCACGTCGACTTCTTGACCGACGTGGCGGGGCTACCACCGATGAGTGAACGCTCGTGCGGTGGTCCGCCCTCGATCGACCAGGACGACCACGCGGGCGGTGGGTCTCCTCGAGGAGGCGCGGTTGGCTTCGATTGATATCGACGATGTGCGCGTGACCGTTGGCGGAAACAATCTGCTGGACGGCGCCACACTGCACGTTGGCAACGGCGAGGCGGTCGCGGTACTCGGGCCGTCCGGGTGCGGCAAGACGACCCTCCTACGGGCCGTTGCCGGGTTGCAGTCGGTCTCTAGTGGGACCGTGGCCTACGACGGCGTAGACTCGACACAACTCGAGGCGTCGGCTCGCGGCGTTGGCATGGTCTTCCAAAATTACGCCCTTTATCCACACATGCAATCACAGGGAATTCTTGGTTTTTATTACCGAATTCGAGGGCGTGATGTGGAGGTTGGAGATCGCATTCAGGGGGTCTGCGACATCATGGGAGCAGACTTTGCCGGCCTCCTTGACCGGAAGCCATCGCAACTTTCGGGTGGGCAACGCCAACGAGTGGCGATTGGACGGTGCATCATCCGGGAACCCCGAGTCTTCCTTTTTGATGAACCACTCTCGGCCCTCGACGCGCGGTTGCGGACCCAGACGCGCGTGGAGATCAAGCGACTTTTACGCCGATTCGAGGTCACGGCGATGTACGTCAGTCACGATCAGACCGAGGCGATGGCGATTGGCGACCGAATCGCGGTGATGCGCGCCGGAAAGATTGTGCAGGTTGGCCCTTCAAGGGACCTTCACGCCCGACCACGGAACACCTTTGTTGCAACGTTTCTGGGTACACCGCCGATGTGTCTGGTTGACGCCGTTGTCGAGGATGGGTCAATTCGCGTGGTTGGACCGGCGACTGACCCCGACGGCGCCGCGCCGGCACCTCTGGGAGATGTGGCAATCGAAAGACCGGCGGACGTGATGCGGCTGCCAATCTCGCTGCAACCATCGCCCCCCATCGGCACGTCACTCGTTCTTGGGTGGCGCGCCGATGCCGTGCGCATCGAGGGAGGGGAGGGGTCGGGGCCCGTCGCGCAAGTGATGGCGATCGAACCGGTTGTGGCCGATCGGCAGGTACTTGTGACGACTGCAATCGTCGTTGCTGGGCTCAATGGGCGGCCGTCGCCAATCATGGTTCGGGCACGTGCCGGAGCGGATTTGGGTGTGCGACTTGGGGAACGAGTACGACTGCACTTTGATGTTCAGGAGACGCACGCGTTCGACCCAACCGGAGACCGAGTCGTCGCGGTGCTATACTCCTCATGATTACACGTCCGCTGGAGCTGAACGCCCTCGAAGGCCGGAAGCGGGGTTGCCCCGCTTTTCGTGTTTCTGGGGAATTGCGTAAGGTGGTTGCTTTGCGGTGTTGGATCCGCGAAGACATGTCGCGGACGACGGAGGGGTTACATGCGCAGTGACTTTGCCGCATCCCTCGCCCAGTTGACCGCCGAGAAGGGCCTCGGTCGCGAAGACTTGATGTTGATGGTCGAGGCCGCGATCGCCTCGGCGTACAAGAAGGACTTTGGCGTTCCTGAAGAGCGCCACATCACGGTGCGTATGGACCCACAACACGGGTCGGCGCGGGTGTACGAAGTCTACACCGTTGTTGAGGTCGTCGAGGATCCAACGGCCGAGATCAGTTTGGCGGCGGCGCAAGCAATTCGATCAAGTGCGCGCATCGGTGCGGTGATCGAAAAAGACGTGACCCCACCGAATTTTGGTCGGATCGGTGCGCAGACCGCGAAGCAGGTGATCGTTCAGAAAATCCGCGACGCCGAAAGAGACAAGGTCTACGCTGAATTCATCGACCGCGAGGGCGACATCGTTTCTGGAGTGGTGCGTCGCACCGACGCGCGGGGTTCGATCCTTGAGATGGGTTCTGGTGGGAAGGCCGAAGCGCTGTTGCCGGTACCGGAACAGGTGCGGTCAGAACATCATCGAATGGGCCAGCGCATTCGTGTCTATCTGCTCGAAGTCAACCGTGCGCTGAAGGGGCCGATGTTAATCGTTAGTCGGGCGCACCGAAACTTTGTGCGTCGACTAATGGAACTCGAAGTGCCGGAAATATATAACGGCATGATCGAAATTAAAGGCATTGCGCGAGAGGAAGGCATTCGGTCAAAGGTTGCCGTTTCTGCGCGCAACGCCGCGATGGACCCGGTCGGGGCGTGCGTGGGGCAGCGTGGGCAGCGCATCCAGAATGTTGTGAACGAACTTGGTGGCGAGCGCATCGACATCATTCGTTGGGACGAAGATGTCACCAAGTTCGTCGCGAGCGCCCTTAGCCCCGCCCGTGTGACCGATGTGCAGGTTGACGATGTCACCCGAACCGCGAAGGTCGTTGTGCCAGACAACCAACTGTCGCTTGCAATTGGCAAGGAAGGCTTGAACGCGCGCCTTGCAGCCAAGTTGACCGGTTGGCGCGTCGACATCCGAGGCGATGGGTCGTCGGTGGTAGACGATGGCACGCCGGAGACGTACTCGGCAGGTTCTGACCGTGACGGTGAGAGCGGTGGCAAGGAGGGTTCGCCCGAAACGTAGCACCGGCCGTCGTTACCCTCCGTCGCGGTAGGATTTCAGGATGGCTTCAAGCGACGTGCCTGCGAGCGAAGGTCGGACGGGTTTGTCGCCACGGCAGGCAAGTCGCGGAACCGCCGGCCGTGGGCGAGGTCTGACAAATCCTCGGCCCAAGCGCATCCCCGAGCGGACGTGTATTGCTTGTCGGCAGATTGCCGGGAAGCGCACGTTGGTGCGACTGGTACGCACGGTAACCGGTGGGGTTGAGGTTGACCCAACGGGCCGGAAGAACGGCAGGGGCGCGTATCTTCACGCTGACCCTGCGTGTTGGGACCTGGCCCTACGGCGCGGAACGCTCAACTCGGCGCTCAAAGTGACCGTCGGCGAGGCGGACCTCGCGGCGATACGGGCGTACCGGAATGAGATTGCAGGTGGAGAAACTCCGGCGGTAGCGCCTGGGCCACAACTTGACGGCAACGATCACGCCGAAGACGACACCTCGGCGACCATGGAATGACAGGAAAGCG
>CAYFLJ010000025.1:0-15592 GCA_964343985.1 uncultured Thermoflexus sp. | reverse complement strand
GCCATCCCTGCGGTTCTCTGAGGAGGTCGGCAATGACCGATAGCACCACGTCAGATGGCGACGTCGCACCCGCGCCGGCCGCGCGCGATGGTCGCGCCGAAGTACGTGAACTTGAACGCCAACTTGAGGAGGCACGTGCGCAGGTTCGTGATGCCGAAGCCCGCGCGGCCGATAACCTCGATCGTTGGCAACGTGCCCAAGCTGACCTCGCAAACTTCAAGCGTCGTGTGCAGTTTGATCGCGAACTTGACCAGAAGTACGCCTCCGCGCAAGTTCTTGCGGATTTTCTGCGCATCCTTGACGGGTTTGATCGCGCATGGAAGTCGTTACCAACGTCGCTGCGTATGTTCTCCTGGATTGAAGGCCTCATGATGCTTGATCGACAGGCGCAAGCCGTCGTCGAACGGCACGGAGTGCGTCCGATTGAGGCCCACGGTAAGCCGTTTGATCCGCGGTTTCATGAGGCGGTCTCGTCTGAGGCCGGTGACGAAAACGATCACGTCGTCGAAATCTTCCAGATGGGCTACGAATTACATGAGCGGGTTCTGCGTCCGGCCCTCGTTCGTGTCGGTCCGAAACCCGCCCCGGCGCGCGACGATGATGCCGAGGCCTCACAGGGTGACGACGTTGACGGTTAGCCTTTCCTGATGAGTCGGACCATAGGCATTGACCTCGGCACCACAAACTCGTGCGTTGCCGTCCTCGAAGGCGGGACCCCCGTCATCGTTCCGAACGCCGAAGGTGCGCGCACGACGCCGTCGGTCGTGGGCTTCACTCGGCGTGACGAACGTTTGGTCGGCGCAATGGCCAAGCGCCAAGCGGTCACGAACGCCGAAAATACCGTCGCTTCGGTGAAGCGCTTCATGGGCCGTCGGTTCGAGACGCCAGATGTGGCGCGCGATCGGACCCGTGTGCCGTACTCCGTTGTGGCAGGCGACTCGGGCGATGTCCGAATCTCGATCGGTGGGCGCGAGTATGCTCCACCCGAAATCTCTGCAATCGTCCTGCAGAAACTCAAAGCCGATGCCGAGGCGTACCTTGGGGAAGAGGTTTCAGGTGCGGTCATCACCGTGCCTGCCTACTTCTCAGACTCCCAACGGCAGGCCACCCGAGACGCTGGACGGATCGCCGGACTTGAGGTCTTGCGGATTGTCAATGAGCCAACGGCGTCTGCCCTCGCCTACGGTCTCGACCGTCGGCGCGAAGGCCGCGTTGCGGTTTACGACCTCGGCGGCGGTACCTTCGATATTTCAATCCTTGAGATCGGCGACGGCATCGTTGAGGTCCGCGCGACGAACGGCGACACCCACCTCGGCGGTGACGATCTGGACGCCCGCGTCGTTGACTGGCTTGCGAACGGCTTCGAGGCTGCCCATGCGATCGATCTTCGGCAAGACCGCATGGCACTGCAACGGCTGCGCGAGGCCGCTGAGAAGGCAAAAATCGAACTCTCCGGCGTCGTACAGACTGAAATCAATCTCCCGTTCATTTCCGCCGACCTTGAAGGGCCGAAGCACCTCGCCGTTGTCCTGACCCGCGCTAAGCTCGAGCAACTGACGAGCGACCTCATCGAACGTACCGTTGACCCATGCCAACGGGCCCTTCAGGATGCGGGCCTGACGGCCGCCGAGGTCGACGACGTGATTCTGGTCGGTGGCCAGACTCGGATGCCGGCCGTCATCGCCCTCGTCACTCGAGTCTTTGGTAAGCCACCGCAACTGACGGTCAATCCAGACGAAGTTGTCGCGGCCGGCGCGGCGATTCAAGCCGGCATCCTCAGCGGACACGTCGGTGACCTTCTCCTCCTTGACGTGACCCCGTTGTCTTTAGGGGTCCGCACCCTCGGTGGCATCTTCACTCGACTCATTGACCGCAATACGACAATCCCGGTGAGTCGTACGCAGACCTTTTCGACTGCGTCCGATGGGCAACGCCGCGTCGAGATTCAGGTCTTCCAGGGCGAGCGGGAACTGGTCGACGGCAACTCTCTCCTTGGGAAATTTGACCTCGACGGTATCCCGTCGGCCCCACGGGGCGTCCCGCAAATCGACGTCACCTTCGATATTGATGCCAACGGCATCCTCCGCGTCTCCGCGCGCGAACGCACGAGCGGCATTGAGCAAGTGGTGACGGTCTCGGGCGCGGCGCACCTGCCCGAGGCGGAGGTCGAGCGCATGATCGCCGAGGCCGCCCGCGAGGCCGACGCGGATCGCAAGCGCCGTGACTGGATTGAGTCCCACAACCAAGCGTCTGCGTTGCTCAACCACGCCGATCACTTTCTCGAGACGGCCGGAGACATCCTCCCGCAGGAGACCCGCGACGAAGTCGTCGCCGCGGCGACCGCAGTGCGTGAAGCGAGCGACGGGCAGGACCTTCGCATCCTCGCAACCGTCATGCGTCGCCTACGAGATCTGCTTCGCGAATTGAATCCGGGCGCGTCCCCTGCCGTAGACCCGACCCACACCGGACACGACGAGCCGGCGGACCACACGACCGGTACCGTCGATCCCGGAGAATAGCCCCATGGCGGAGAAGCGCGACTATTACGAGACGCTTGGCGTCCCCCGCGGTGCGGCCGAGGATGAGATCAAGCGCGCCTATCGCACGTTGGCGCGAAAGCTCCACCCTGACGTCAACAAGGAACCCGACGCAGAGTCCAAGTTCAAGGAACTCTCGGAGGCGTACGCCGTCCTGTCAGATCCGCAAAAGCGGCAGGTGTACGACCAGTACGGCCACGAAGGCATGCGCGGTGGCGGTGGGCCGGGCGGCGCCCAAGGCTTCCCGTTCGATATGGGGGACATCCTCAATCAATTCTTCGGTGGCGGGGGCGTACCCGGTGGGCGCCCCGGCGCGACTCGCGGCGCTGATCTCCGAACCACCCTCGACCTCACCTTCGATGAGGCGGTCTTCGGGTGTGAGAAGGAGATCGAAGTCCCTCGCTGGGAGAACTGCCTGATCTGCGACGGTTCGGGTGCGGAACCCGGCAAACCCGCCACGAGATGTACAACCTGCAACGGTTCCGGCGAAGTACGGCGCGTCCAACAAAGTATTTTCGGCCAGTTCGTCAACGTCACGCCGTGTGAACGCTGCCGGGGAACCGGCCAAGTGGTCACACACAAGTGTGCGGAATGCAACGGGCGGGGTAGTGTGCGCAAGACGCGCAAACTGACGGTCACCGTGCCGGCGGGTGTCGACAATGACATGGAGATCCGCCTGAGCGAACAAGGTGACGGTGGCGAACGTGGCGGACCGAGCGGCAACCTCTACGTCCGACTGCGCGTCGCTTCACACCCCAAACTTCGTCGCGACGGCGCCGACGTGATCTATGAGTTGCCGTTGAACGTCGCTCAGGCGGTTCTCGGTGCCGATGTCCAGATTCCGACTCTCGCGGGCGAAGAGACCTTTCGCGTACCTGCGGGAACCCAACACGGTCACGTCTTCTCGCTGCGAGACCGCGGCGCGCCGCGCTTGCAACGGAGCGGTCGAGGCGTTTTACGCCTCGTCACCCGCATCGATATTCCATCCCGCTTGTCAGATCGCCAACGTGAACTCTTCCGTGAACTTTCCGAGACGTTCGAATCGATCGCGACGACGGTGAGTAGTTCGACCCACAACGCGCAACGGGTGGACGACGAGGTCACGACCGGTCCCGGCGGCGGGAAGCGGCGGCGCAAGGCGCAACCGAAGGGCATCCTCGACAAGATGAAGGATGCGCTTGGTCTCGACTCGGATGACGAGTGACCCCGACACGATCCACCCCGCGGCGTTGACGCGTCCCCGTGCGCGTTGGCTTGAAGCCAGCATACGGGCGACCGCCGAAGCCGCGGAAGCCCTCGCTGCCCTGTTCGACCAAGCAAGCGACGGCGCGGTCGTCGTCGAACCAGACCTAGTGCGCGGGGAAGAGGCCGATGAAAGCCTCCCCGACCCTTCTGGGTATTCCCGCTTGCGCGCGTACTTACCCGACGACGCCGCCCTCGCATCTCGGCGTGAAACTCTTGAAAGCCGTGTTGGGCTCTTGCGCGCCTTCGACCTTGCGCCGATGGACGCACTGGAGTTCCGATGGGTTGATGAAGACGATTGGGCGAACGCGTGGAAGCGTCACTACGCGGTGCAGCGGATCGGGCGCACGTGGGTGATCAAGCCGGAGTGGCAATCGTACGAACCGGCCCCCGGTGATCGCGTCCTCGAACTTGACCCCGGAATGGCGTTCGGGACGGGGTTACACCCAACGACCCAAACCGTCCTTGCCTGCCTCGAAGACCTGGATGACATCGGTGACGTTTCTGGTCGCGCCATCCTTGACCTTGGCACTGGTTCTGGCATCCTCGCGATCGGGGCGGTGCGCTTAGGCGCGTCACCCGTCCACGCATGGGACGTCGATCCGATCGCTGTCACCGCCGCCGGGCACAATGCCCGCCTCAATGGCGTCGGTGATGCCGTCGAAGTCGAACTCGCGACCCTAGGCGAGCCAATCTCCGCGACGACCCCCGTCCCCGGGCGCACACCCGACGCGGCCTACGATGGCATCCTCGCGAACATCGTCGCCCGCGTGATCGCCGAACGGGCTTCCGCCCTTGCCGCCGCGCTTCGGCCCGGGGGATGGTTAGTTACGAGCGGCATCATCGCCGACCGCGAGGCGGTTGCCACTGACGCCCTCTCCGCAGTCGGACTGACGTTGGTGACGAGACACGAACGCGGGGATTGGGTCACTATCGTCTGGCGCCGCCCGTAGCGCCCGAATTCGACGCCATGTCTCGTGCGCCGCGCTTCGTCATCCCCCTCGATGGTGCTTCTCGTGGCGCCACGGTCGTCCTTCCGCCGCCGGTGGCACATCAAGTATCGAAAGTGCTTCGAATGCGTTCGGGCGATTGTCTCGAACTCCTCGATGGCACCGGCGGTGCGTGGCGTGCGACCCTCGACGCCGGCGCCACACCCGCACGCGCCTACGCAACGCTTGGGACCTTTGTGGCCGTCGGCGCGTCGGATACGGGGCGTCACGTCACCCTGATCCTCGGCCATCTCAAAGCAGACAAGTTCGATTGGGTCGTCCAAAAGGCCACCGAACTCGGAGTCGCCCGCATCGTGCCAATCGTGACCGGCCGCTCAGTTGCCGTGGGGGGGCGCCCAGATCGTTGGCGACGTATTGCCGTGGAAGCGACCGAACAATCCGGACGTACGGTCGTTCCGCGTATCGACGACCCCATGCCGTTTCGCTCATCACTTGCGGTCGGCCCGCCCAATTCTCTCCGCGTCGCATGTTGGGAAGACGAAGCCGCTACCGCGTTCCGCGACGCCATCGCCTCGGCGAGAGTCGACGCACCAGTTGTGGTTTGGGTTGGTCCGGAAGGCGGCATTTCAATGGAAGAGGCTCATGAGTTTCGCGCGTCTGGGGTAGCGACCGCCTCGCTTGGACCGCGTATCCTGCGAAGCGAGACCGCGGCGATCGTCGCGGTTGCGCAGGCAGTCGGCGTCGGTTAGGTTTGTTCATCCCGATGGCGCCGTGACAAGTGAGGATGCACCTCGGTGTCCGAATGCATTTTTTGCCGAATCGCAGCTGGTGAGATCCCTGCAAAAGTCATTCACCGGGACGACACCGCCGTTGCGTTTCACGATCTCGCCCCACAGGCACCGGCGCACGTCCTCGTTATCCCGGTTCGCCACGTCGGTGGGGTCGCGGAATTTGATGAAGCGGACGCGCCGCTTGCCGGGCACCTCCTCATGGTGGCGGTCAAGGTTGCCCGTGACCTCGGCCTCGAAGATAGTGGTTTCCGCGTGGTTGTGAATCAGGGCCGGGATGCCGGTCAATCGGTCGCCCACGTGCACCTCCACGTGCTTGGAGGGCGCGCGATGGGATGGCCGCCGGGGTAGAAACGGCGGCCGCCGCGCCGAAACCCGTACCCATTGATGTGGGACAATCGCGAGAGTTTTGCCCCTTCGGTTGGTGATCGGGGCTTTCATGCTTGAATTCTGATCGGCACGCCAGTGGTGTGGCTCCCATGGGATCGCCGGATGCAGGGGATAGCCCCTGACGCCGGTGCCGCCGTTCCGGACGATCCGGAGGCGACGATTGTCAATTTCCGGCCGCCACGGACCATCGTGCGCGCGGTCTGGCAACGCCGTGCCACCGCGTTCGCGTTCGCGATCGGGCTCATTCTGGTGTTGGTGCCGCTGATTGGGTGGCAAACCGCAGCCGGACGGATCGCACAGATGGCCGGCGACAGCGTGGCCGAAACGATACGCGCCCCGCGACGCGTCACCTTTGTCAGCCAAGTCCGCACCCGCATCGCGCGAGACCAAGCCGCCGCCCAAAGCCCCGCGATTTACGACTACGACAGCAACCTGTTGCGCCAGTTCCGCGGGCGCGCCGCCGACTTCGTGCGCAACGTCTCGGCGATCAAAGGCGACGCTCTCATGTTCCCTGAGACGCGGCGTCAACAGATTGCGCGTCTCGAACCTGCCCTGACTGCCGAGTCGATTGAGGCCATCCTCACCCTTGAGGATGCCGACTGGCGCGCCGTCGCCGCCGAAACCTTGCGCGCCCTCGACGAAAACGTGCGCGAACGTTTGCGTGTTGAGCAGATTACGGAGCGACGAGCGTCACTCGTCGCTCAAGCCGCGATGCAGCTGACCGAAGCGCAGACCGTCGTCTTCACGGACCTGCTTGCCACCTACCTTCGCCCGAACGTCCTCGTCAACGACGTGGAGACGGAACGCGTGCGAAAGGAGGCGCGAGACCGCGTCAATCCGGTCTCGGTCACCGTGGAAGCCGGCGAACTGGTGGTCCGCGCCGGTGACGTTGTCACGCCGGAAGACGCGGAGAAATTGCAGGCACTCGGTCTCGGTTCGCGTGCCTTTGACACAATCGGTATTGCCGGTATCGCAGTCTACGTCTCAATCGCTGTCTGCATCGTCACTATCGCGTTGCGGGCCCTTCACGATGAGTTGTTGCTGCGCCCACGACGCATGGGACTTGTCGCCCTCGCAATTGTCGCGACCGTGGGCGCGGCGCGCGTGGTGATACCCGGGCAACCGTGGGTCGCGGCGGCCTTCCCATCCGCCGTCGCCGTCATGTTGGTGTCCAACCTCTTGGGCGCACCGCTCGCGATACTTGTCGCGGTTACCCAAGGCATTCTGTTGGCACCGCTCGCGGGTTACCAGTTGGAACCGGTCGTCGCGATCATTACGAAAGGGTTTATCGGCGCAATTGCCGCCCGCCGTATCGACCGACTCAATGCGTTCTTCATCGCCGGCCTTGGTATCGGCCTCGCAAATTTCCTTGTCGGCCTCGCATTCCGCTTGATCTCAACCGATATCGACGTGCAGATTGTTGGGAGCGTCGCGTCGGCCGCCGCGGCTGATGGCGTGCTATCGGCGGTGTTGACCATGGGAAGCATCAGCCTCGTCGGCGGCATGTTTGGCCTCACGACGATGCTCCAATTGCTCGAGCTTGCACACCCAAGCCAACCGCTGCTGCGCCGCATCCTGACAGAGGCACCTGGCACCTATCACCACTCCATTCTGGTCGGCAACTTGGCTGAGCGTGCGGCGGAGCAAATTGGCATCGACTCGCTGCTGGTGCGCGTTGGCGCGTACTACCACGACGTCGGAAAGTTGCGACGCCCTCACCATTTTGTCGAAAACCAGTTCGACGGTGACAACATTCACAACCGCCTCGCTCCCGAGGCAAGCGCGCGCTCAATCATCGACCACGTCACGTACGGCCTCGACCTTGCGCGCGACTACCGGTTACCCCCCGCCGTTCAGGCGTTCGTAGCGGAGCATCACGGCACCCGCCTTGCTGGATTCTTCCATCGAGAGGCGGTCCGGCTTGCGAACGGTGACCCCATCGATGAGCGTCGTTTCCGGTACCCGGGTCCGCGTCCGCAGACCAAAGAAACCGCCTTGGTGATGCTTGCCGATACCGTTGAGGCGAGCGTGCGCGCCGCGTCAAACCGATCCGCGGTTGGGCTTGACCAGTTGGTGAACCTCGCTGTAAACGAACGCATTCTCGAGGGTGAATTGGAGGACAGCGGCCTCACGTTGCGTGACCTCGAAGTAATCAAGCGATCATTCGTGCAACAGCTGCGCGGCGTGTATCACCGACGTATCGAGTATCCCCCGACCTCGGCGCCCGACCCTGAAGTTACTCGGGTCGGTGCCGTCACGGCAGGGGGCGATCATGCGGCGTAGCCCACACCCTTCGGGTCGCCATCAGTCGTGGCGACGCCCCAAGGCATCTGCACCAAAACCTCCAGACGTGCGCGTCGACATCGTGCGGGAGACGCCGCTTGACTTCGACGACGAGTGGGTCATGCGCGTCGTCACCGCCGCGGTTGTGGCCGCCCGCCGTCGCACGCGCACGACCTTGACGGTCCTCTTTGCGGACGATGACCAGTTGCAGCACCTCAACCGGACCTTTCGGAACATCGACAAGGCCACCGACGTGTTGTCGTTCGAGGCCGGTGGGCCAGCTCCAGACACCGCGTATGTTGGCGACGTGGCGATTTCAGTGCCGCGTGCGCTACACCAAGCTTCCCTCCATGGCCACGGCACCGCCCGAGAAGTGGGCTACCTGCTCGTTCATGGAGTGCTTCACCTCCTTGGCTTTGACCACGAAGTCGACGCAGAGCAGGCCGCAATGCGCCTCGCTGAGGAAGATGCCCTCAGCCGCGTGCGCCTCGTGAGGTCGGACCTCACGGAGGCGACCTCGCCGTGACCGGCGGCGAACCGCGCCCGCGTGCCACGGTGCGGGAGGTGCCACGTAGCGGCACGTGGGACAACGCGCGCCACGGGCCGCCCCCGAAACGCACCGCACCGTCGTCAAAACTGCGTGACTCTGGGGCGATTGACGCATCGCCTCATGGGCTGCGTGTCGCTTGGCGAATTGACGCAACCTTTCGGCTCATCGCTGCCGTTGCCGTCGTGATCTTCGGGTGCGGGTTGGTGTTCGGTCTCACCTTGGGCGAATTTGCCATTGTCGTGGGCGCCGTCACCGTCGTCGTTGTCGCGACGGTCCTGCGTGCCGCCCTTAGTGTGGGGGCAGCCCTTGACGGGCCGGGCCAACGCGCATTTGCCGATGCTGTGCAAGTCGCGTCCAGTGCCGTGTTCGTGGCCTTGGTCGGCGCAGCGACGGTAATCGTCCTCGTTTTCGGCGCCCGACTGATAGCAGCCATTCGATAACCGTTGGTGCTCTAGGCAGTCCGCGCCTTGGTAAACGCCTGGGACACCTCGGTCTCGAACGCCGTTTGGAGTGCGTTGCGAAACTCGGGTCCAAGCCCTGCCTCGGCCAAATCCGCGACGTGCCGCCGCAGTGTCCGGGCGTTCTCGATCACATCCTCGCTTCCGACGAGCAACGACGCCATCGCCGTTGCATCAAATCGCCAATGCGCGCCGGCTTGGAAGACGGCGACGCCCCGGCGCCGTACTTGCGACAGCCCGACCAATTTGCGCGGAGCTGCTCCAGACGGTTGCCAAACCACCTCGAACGGCGACAGGGTCGCGAAGCACGCGGCTTCCCGGACCTGTGTGTCGACACCGTGCGGTGCCCCTCGCAACGAGTCACGGTCGCGGCGCGCCTCGGCCACGGTTGCAACCCGGACGCCGTCGCGCGCCGGTCGGCCACCGATCGCCGCGATGGCTCCGGCCCAGGCGTCCCCGAACCATCGGTACGATGCGACGACGTCCACCCCCGCAAGGACAGACGAAGCCGGCACAACTGCATCGAGCGCAAGCATCTCGTGATCCGCGAGGACGGCGGCGCCTCCAGACAGTCGGCGCACGACCGTAATCCCGCGCGCCTCCAGATCGTTTGCAAGCGTTCCGACCGCCTGCCCGACGCCGATGATGACTGAACGGCCAAGGTAGCCATACCACCGAAGGACCGGCCCTACCTCACCGGCAGCGACGGCGGCGAGGAGGCGTTCCGTCTCTGCAAGGTTTGAGGCCGCATCGCGTTCCTCGTACGGCATGACCGACCACGATTCGACCAGAGTTTTCATCAATGGCCTCTGCCCATCACGGTGTCAGCCAGTGTCACCTGCCGTTGTCCTTCTCGCAACTGAGCCTGCCGGTGCCGGGTCGACCGACATATCCGAGTACGATTTTGGCGATGACCACCGAGCCGGTACACCCCGCGCATCTCGTCCGCGCACCGGCAAAGGTCAACCTCACCCTCGAAGTCCTCGGCAGGCGTCCAGACGGCTTTCACGCGTTGCGGTCGGTGTTCGCCGCGCTAAACATCTACGATCGCCTGGAAGTGTTCCCTGCCGCCGCACTTGAGATTGAGTGCAACGTTCCCGAACTCGCGACGAGTGCAAACCTTGCGTGGCGCGCCGCCGATGCCCTCAGGCACGACGCCGGAGTGCGCGCGGGTGCACGACTTGTGCTTGAAAAGCGGATCCCCCTCGAGGCCGGACTCGGTGGCGGAAGTGCCAACGCCGCCGCCGCCTTGGTCGGCGCCAATGCGCTTTGGAACCTCCAATACTCCAAGGAACGCCTTCGCGAGATCGGTGCGATGATTGGGTCGGATGTGCCGTTCTTCCTCGGCGAAGGCCCGCTTGCACTCGTTACCGGCCGGGGCGAGGTCCTCAGGTCGCTTCCCGTGCCGTCGGCCTTGCGCGAGGGTCGGATCGTCCTCCTGAAGCCACCGGTCGGTATCAGTGCCGGCGCCGTCTACCGTGCCTTTCCTCCCGCACGATGGGGCGGCGATGCCGACCGATCTGGACCGTGGATGCACGCGGCGCTTGCTGCGGCCACGGTTTCCGATATGCCCGAACCGTTCAACGACTTGGAATCGGTTGCGTTAGAGGTTGCGCCCGACGCCGCGGTCGCGCGTGATGCCCTCATCGCCGCCGGCGCCCCGCACGCAGTGATGTCTGGCAGCGGCTCGACCTTTCTGGCGCACCTCGATCCGTCTCGTGCCGCGCACGTCGCTAAACGGCTTCGGGCGATGCCGACGACCGCCGGTTGGTTCATCGCCGTCGCAGGTCTGGGCACCCTGCCGCATTGCGTGGAGTGCAACCCGCGGGAATCTGAGCGGGAGTTCATCCTCCCCTGAACCACCGTGACCGTGCGCGTTGAGACAGAGGGCCGTTGTCCGGTACCCTCCTGCACGGTGGGGCGTGGCCAAGCGGTAAGGCACGGGACTTTGGATCCTGGATCCTAGGTTCGAATCCTAGCGCCCCAGCCACCTTTTCTCGCCGGCGCCGGGATGTCTCCGCCGTGACCGTCACGCCACCGCGCAGCCTTCCGGAAACGCAAGTTGCCGCGGTTGTCTTGGCCGCCGGCGCCGGAACCCGGATGCAATCGGACACCCACAAGGTGCTCCACCGCGTCGCCGGGAGATCGATGATCTGGCACGTTCTCGCGGCGGTTGCCGCTTCGGGAATCAGCTCGTCGCGAACGGCTATCGTTGTCGGCGACCGCGCCGCCGAAGTTGAGGCCGCGATCCGTGCCGATTGGCCGAACGGCGGGCACGCCTTCGCGTTGCAGGCCGAACGCCTCGGGACCGGACATGCCACGCGCGTCGCCCAACCGCACATCGCTCGGGACACCCAGATCATCGTCGTGGCGTACGGTGACACCCCGCTCTTGCAGGCCTCGACGGTCGTTCGATTGGTGGAAACCCATCAGGCTGCAGGTGCACGCGTGACGTTGGTCACAGGCGACATGCACGATCCGACCGGCTACGGGCGCATCATTCGTGATGCATCGGGACACGTCGTCGCGATCGTTGAGGAGCGTGACGCAACGCCCACCCAACGGGCTATCCGTGAAGTCAACTCCGGCTTTTGTGCCTTCGACGCCACTTGGATGTGGTCGACGCTCCCCAACGTCGCGCCCGCGCCGAACGGCGAGATCTACTTGACCGCACTTGCCGGCATCGCCGCGAGCCAAGGCCCCAGCCGCGTGGCGACGCTCCATCTAGACGACGTCTTTGAGACGGTCGGCGTCAACTCCCGTACCCAGTTGGCAGAAGCAGAGGTTGCCCTGCGTCGACGCATCGTCAATCGGTGGCTTGAGGCCGGTGTCACGTTTGAGGACCCTGCGACTGCGTACGTCGGCGCGGAAACGGTGATTGCGCAAGACACCGTCATCGCGCCGAACGTCCACTTGCGAGGGACGACACGCATCGGTGCGCGGTGCGTGATCGGACCTGACGCCATCGTTGAAGACGCCATCGTCGGTGACGGTGCGACCATCATCGCGTCAGTGGTGCGCGGCGCGACGGTCCCGCCCAAGGCATCGGTTGGCCCGTTTGCCTCCCTCGGTGATCGTTGACAAGCGAACGGGCTTCGGACAAACGCCGACATGTCACAGTAACGCTGTCCTCCCGCACGGCCACGGTCGTGCGGCCGCGCGAGACGCCCAGCGGCGTGCGCGCCTGCCCTTGCGTCTTGACGGAAAGGATCGATGGCCATGGCGACGACGGCACGAGCGGTAGTCGGGCGCGATGTTGGCTCCGAAACGGTTGCCTTCGGCCACGAACCTGAAGTCGATGGCCTAGGTGTTCAGCACGAGATGCTTGTCTTCTCCGGAACGGCAAATACGTCGCTTGCGCGCGAGATCGCTTCGCACCTAGGAATGCGCCTCGGGAACGCCCTCGTCTCAACCTTCAAGAACGAGGAGACCCGCGTCCGCATTGAGGAAAACGTTCGCGGCGTCGATGTGTTTGTGGTGCAGTCAACCTGTTCTCCGGTTGACCACAACATCATGGAACTCTTGCTGATGATCGACGCGTTGCGCCGTGCGTCGGCGCGCCGGGTCACCGCCGTCATTCCGTATTACGGTTACGCCAAGCAGGAAAAAAAGTCTGCCGGCCGCGAACCGATCTCCGCCAAGCTCGTCGCGAACCTCATCCGTACCGCCGGCGCCGATCGCATTGTGGCAATTGACCTTCACGCTCCGGCGATTGAGGGCTTCTTCGACATCCCCGTCGATCACTTGCGGGCAAATCCGATCATGGCGCAGTACGTCGAGTCTCGCTACCGTGATCGGGCGCTTGCGATTGTGAGCCCAGATAGCGGTGGTGTTGCTCGGGCGAACGACTTTCGCCTAAGGATCGGTGGCCACCTTGCCATCGTCGCGAAGCAACGCCCCCAACCCGATGTCGCCGAGGTGCTTGAGATGGTTGGCGATGTGCGCGGACGGACTGCCGTGATCGTCGACGACATGATCTCCACCGGCGGGACGTTGATTGAGGCCGCTGACATGCTGCGCTCGCGAGGGGCGGTTGATGTCATCGCCTGTGCCACCCATGGCATCTTCGCCGGCAACGCCGTCGACCTCATCGAGAACTCGTGCATCACCCGCGTGGTCACCACTGACACGATTCCGCTTGGGGCCGGGGTACACTCGTCCAAGATCGTGCAGGTAAGCATGGCGCCGTTGTTGGCGGAGGCGATCCGTCGCATCCACCACCATCTTTCAGTCAGCGCGCTGTTTACGTAGCAGGGACCGGGTGGGCGTGCCACCTCGGTCACCAGCGGTCTCAGGCGGTATCACCGGCGTGCGTGCCCTTCCCTCGGTCTTCTTTGCACTTACGTTTCTCGGTGCGGGTCTGATCCTGTTTTCGTCCACCGTCGCATCGTGGACCGGCATCCCGACCGATGCATCCCTCCCTGTCGGTGCGCTCGTCTTCGTCATCGGCGTCTTTGGCGTCGTGTCGCTGCTTGTGGCGGCGGAAGGTGCGTTTAGCTCACTGCGTCGCACGCGCGCCGGCCAAATTCACGAGACCGATGGTCGCCATGCGGTGAACATCGCGAGCATCCACGACCAGTTGACCGACCTCTCTGCGGTCACCCGCGCCTCTGAGACGCTTGCGGTTGTCGTTGGCACCTTTGTCCTGACGTCGTTCCTTCGGCCAATTGTCGAACCGGTTCTCGGGCAGGTCGCCGGCGCGATCGTATTGGTTCTCGCCGTCAAGTTTGTGGCGACGGTCGTCGTCGACTACGTTGCGCACGCGTCCGGGGTCCGCAACGCCGAACGCTTCGCCGTGGCCTTGGCCGGACTCGCCGACGTGGCATTGCGAACTGGCAGACCAATGCTCTGGATCCTCCGCGCCCTCGGGCACCTCGTGTACGGCGCGCCGGTGGGGCATACCCGTCTGAGCGCCGCGCCTGTCTCTGAGGTCGGGATCATTCGACAGGTCGACGTCGCTGAAGAGGAGGGTGTCCTCGAGGAGGACGAGGGCGAGATGATCCGATCCATCATCGACCTCGGGAACACCATCGCCCGCGAAGTGATGTCGCACCGCATCGATGTGATCGGAATCCCGGGAAGCGCACCCGTTGCCGAAGCGGTCGCCCGAGGCCTCGAGGCCGGTCACTCGCGCATCCCCATATTCGACGGGTCGATCGATCAGATTACCGGTATCTTCTACCTCCGCGATGCGCTTGCTCGGCACGTCGATGCACACACACAGGTCGGCCTGCTATCACGCCCCGCCTACTTCGTCCCGGAGACGAAAAAGGTCGATGATCTCTTGCGTGAAATGCAGGCGCGGCGGGTACACCTCGCCGTCGTCGTCGATGAGTACGGTGGGACCGCCGGCGTCGTTTCGATCGAAGACATCATCGAGGAGATCGTCGGCGATATCCGAGACGAGTTCGATCATGACAAGATGTCTGTCCGCACGCTTGATGACGGCTCGATCGTCGTCGACGCCGCCATGACTCTCGATGACCTCAACGACGCGCTTGACTTGTCGCTTGCATCTGACGACGTCGATTCTGTCGGCGGCCTCGTTTACCTCGGCCTCGGACGCGTTCCGGCGGTTGGCGACTCCGTCACAAACGCGGGTGCAACCATCGCCGTGGAGGAGATTGACGGCAACCGCATCGTGCGCGTCCGGATTACACGCCCTGTGGTCGCCGAGACCCACGCCGAATCTCCAGCGCCATCGGCGAGCCTGCGAGACATGACAAAGGGGCGGGGCGGGTTGCCGGCGGACCAAGTCAGGATGGCGGGTTCGCGCGACGTGGCCAAGGGAACGAGTCCTGATGCCTGAACCCCGCACCGAGCAAGACTCCGCCCGTGCCGCTCGGGGCGCCTCCAGCGTCTTGCTTGACGAACATGACGCCCACTTGGTCACTCTCGCGCGGCAGGTGCGAGACCGTGCCTACGCGCCCTACTCGCGCTTTTCCGTCGGCGCCGCCGTCCGGGCCCAGCAAGCGGGGCCACTCCCTGACGTCGGGGCCCAGCAAGCGGGGCCACTCCACCGTAGCGGGGCCACCTTTGCGGGATGCAACGTAGAAAACGCCAGTTTTGGCCTGACAATCTGCGCCGAACGGAACGCCGTCTTCCAAGCGGTCGCCGCCGGCGTGCGCCGTATCGACGCTGTCGCCGTCGTCACCGACGCACCCACACCGACGATGCCGTGCGGTGCTTGCCGGCAAGTCTTGCGAGAGTTTGGCCCTGACATGGTGGTTATTGGCGCCACCGTTGATGGAATGATCGCGCGGTACCGATTGAGTGACCTCCTCCCGGGGAGTTTTGGGCCGGAGGACTTGCCCGGCGCCTAACCGCCGCGCACACGGCCGATGCCGACCGAACGCATCTACCGCACCCACGCCGTCGTCTTGCGCCGCCACAA
>CAYFLJ010000024.1:0-16366 GCA_964343985.1 uncultured Thermoflexus sp. | reverse complement strand
GCGCCGGCGCGGTCTTCCTCGAACTGAATGCCCATCCACAGACCGGACACGCGGATTTCGGAGATGCCGACGTCGCCCTCGGACTGCAGCGACCTGAGGCCGGCGTGGAGGTGGTCGGTCATGGCGCGCACATTCTCAAGCAGGTCGGTTTCAAGAATGGTCTTGACGACTGCCAGCGCGGCGGCGCAGACGAGGGGGCTTCCAGAGTACGTTGAACCGTGGTCACCGGGCGTGAAGACCGCCGCGTGTTCCTTTGCAAGACACGCTGCGATCGGTAGGCCCCCACCGAGGCCTTTGGCCAGAGTGATTACGTCGGGTTCTATGCCGTACGCCTCGTAGCCGTAGAGGTATCCCATGCGCCCGATGCCGGACTGAACTTCGTCGAGAATGAGCAGAATGCCGTGTTCGTCGCACAACTTCCGCACGCCTTGCAGGTATTCGACCGTGGCCGGGTAGATACCCCCTTCGCCGAGAACGGGTTCGAGCATGATCGCGGCAACTGTCGGGGTGATCGCCGCGCGCATTGCCTCGAGGTCGTTGAACGGCACGTGCCGGAACCCATCGGGCATTGGGTCGAACGACTCTTGATAGTGCCGGTTGCCCGTGGCGGCGAGCGATGCAAGCGTACGCCCGTGGAAACTCCCGAGGGCGGTGATGATCTCGAAGGCGCCATTCCGGTGGAGCTTGCCCCACTTGCGCGCGAGTTTGATCGCGCACTCGTTCGCTTCGGCACCCGAGTTCGCGTAGAAAATGCGGTCGAGGCACGAGTTGTCGATCAGCAGTCGCGCCAGTTCTAGTTGCGGCACGGTGTGGTAGATGTTCGAGGTGTGAATAAGCGTGGAGGCCTGCTCGGTGATCGCCTGAACGATCGCCGGGGCGCAATGCCCCAACGCGTTGACCGCGACGCCGGCAAGGAAGTCGAGGTACTCGCGACCGGTGTCGTCCCAAACGCGCACGCCCTCACCGCGGACCAAGGTGATCGGTTGGCGCGCGAACGTACGCATGTAGAGTTCGCGTTCCGCGGCGGGTGCATCGAAATGGGTCACATGTTCGGTGGCGACGGCCATCGAGTGGTCTCCTCGTCGTTGAGCATTCCCGTCCGGCTCGTCGCCGGACTGGGTGTACGGCCAGTATATGAAGGGAACCGCATTCGGGCAGACCGGACGCGCTAGGCGGTGATTGTCGTGCCGTTTCCGGACTCGCCACGCACGTGGATGCCAATGGCACCCGGGTCACCACCGTCCGCGATGACAGTACGCGCGCCGCCCTCCGTGGCACGCAGGCAAGCCTGAACCTTTGGAATCATGCCGCCGGCAATTGTGCCGTCGTCGCGCATGGCCTGGACTTGTGACGCGGTCAGATGCGACGCGACCTGCCCCGACCCGTCTTTCACGCCCGGCACGTCGGTAAGAAAGATCAGGAGGGCGGCGTCGACCGCACGCGCAATATCGCCCGCCACGGTGTCGGCGTTGATATTGAGGAGCCCCTCATCCCCAAGGGCAATTGGGGCGACGACCGGCAGGTAGCCGGCCGCGATGAGGGAGTGGACAGGTTTCGGATCGACAGAGACGACCTCGCCGACGAAGCCGAGGTCAGGATCGGTGATCCGCGTCGCACGTATCCACCCGCCGTCGGCGCCGGCAAGGCCGACCGCGGGAGTGCCGGCGAGGTTGAGAGTCGCTATCAGTTCCTTATTAACCTTGCCGGCGAGCGCCATTGTGGCGACCTCAAGCGTCTCCGCGTCGGTGACGCGCAGGCCGTCAACGAACGTCGGCTGTTTGCCGATGCGCTTGAGCCACTCCGTGATGACCGGGCCGCCGCCGTGGACCAGGATCGGTTGGAAGCCGGCCTCACGAGCGGCCGTTAGGTCGCGCAACACCGCCTCACGATGCGGAAGCGCCGCGCCGCCCAATTTGATCACCACCGGACGGCCGGACGTTGTTCCCATCGCCGCGTACTCCTCGTGCCTCGCCGTTTCTGTCGGTCGAACCTCGCTCAATGCGTCTACCTCGCGCCCTGGCCACGCTGCGACGCCAGTTGACGGAACCGATTCCGTGATGGCAACCGGTCCATCGCTCACTTACGTGGTGTAATCGCTATTCAGGCGTACGTATTCGGGAGTCAAGTCACAACCCCACGCCGTCGCCTTCGCATCGCCGAGGTGCAGACCCACGGCAATATGCACCTCAGTGCCTTTCATCCGTGCCGAGGCGGCTTCGGGGTCGTACCGCACCGCAACGCCATCGCGCACAAGAGTTAGGCCACCAATTGCAATCTCTAAGCGATTTGGATCAATCGGAGCACCGCTATACCCGGCGGCGCACGCGATCCGTCCCCAGTTCGGATCGGCGCCGAGGACCGCCGACTTCGTGAGGTTCGACCCAGCGATTGCGCGCGCAACCCGTCGCGCGTCGGCCAGGGTCGCGGCGCCGGCGACATCGACGACGATGAACTTCGTCGATCCCTCTCCGTCTCGGGCCATCGCGCGGGCGAGTTCACCGCAGACGTGCCCAAGGGCACCCTCAAAGGCTGCGCATTCCGGCTGCGATCCATCGAGTGGAGCGCCCACCCAACTCGCGCCGTTCGCGATGACAAAGCACGTGTCATTCGTGCTCATGTCTCCGTCGATGATGATCATGTTGAAACTGGCATCAACGGCGCGGGATAGGGCCGCTTGCAGGTACCGCGGCTCGACGGCGGCATCGGTTGTCACGAACGCGAGCATCGTTGCCATATGCGGGGCGATCATCGCGGCGCCCTTGGCAATGCCCCCTACCGTGACGGTGCGTCCGTGGGCGACAAACGTGGCGGCGGCGGTCTTCGGCACAGTGTCGGTCGTCATCATGGCGCCAACTGCTCGTTGCCCGCCGTCTGCGGTCAGTTCAAGCGCGGCGATTCCTTCCCCCAGCCGGTCCATGTCGAGTGGGACGCCGATCACCCCGGTCGATGCAACAAAGACGTCGTCCACGACGACGCCATGTTCCGCCCCCGGGCCATCACAAAATCGGAATGCCATCTGGCGCGCATCGGCGAGGCCCTGCGTGCCGGTCGCAGCGTTGGCATTCCCGCTATTGAACACGATGGCGCGTTGGGTGCCTCCGGTCACTTGAAGGTGTTCGCGTGACACGAGGACTGGCGCAGCTTTGACGAGGTTTGCGGTGAACGTCGCCGCCGACGTTGCGGGTCGCGTTGACACGATCGCCCCGACATCGGGGCGACCGCTTGCTTTGAGGCCGCAGGTGCCTCCGCCGGCGAGAAAACCCTCTGGCGAGGTGCAATCGCCGTGAATTGGCACGAACGCATCCGACATGGTCTGAACTCCCCGGGCTTTCCGAGTTCGGCGCCGGAATCGGCGACAGGGACGCCCGGGTGGGCGCCCCTGTCGATGGGTCCGGTTGAGCACGCGGTCCCGCGCGCAGAAGCTAGACGAAGAGCGGGGCGAGAACGAGGGTGATCGTGCTGAGCAACTTGATCAGCACGTGGAGCGACGGCCCCGCAGTGTCTTTGAATGGGTCGCCGACAGTGTCGCCAACGACCGCAGCGGCGTGAGCTTCCGACCCCTTCTTCAGTGGTTGCCCAGTCGCCGGGTCCTTGAGTTGGCCGGACTCGATGAACTTCTTGGCGTTATCCCACCCGCCGCCACCGTTATTGAGGACCGTGGCGAGAAGGATGCCGGCCATCGTGCCGACCATTAGGAATGCTGCTGCCGCCTCCCATTTGAGCACGAGGCCAACCACGACCGGTGCCGCAACCGCCAAGATGCCGGGAACGACCATCTCTTTGAGCGCGGCCTGAGTGGAAATGTCTACGCACTGCCGGTAGTCGGGGCGCGAGGTTCCAAGCATGATCCCCGGGTCGGCGCGGAACTGACGCCGGACTTCCTCGATCATCGCGCCGGCGGCCTTACCGACTGCACGGATTGCGAAGGACGAGAACAGGAAGACAAGCATGGCACCGAGGAATCCGCCAACGAAGACCTCAACTTTGGCGATGTTGACGTTTACCTCGCCCGATTGCTTCAAATAGACCGAGACCTCGTCCAGGAAGGCGGAGAAGAGCAGGAACGCGGCGAGTGCAGCCGACCCGATGGCGTACCCCTTCGTAAGCGCCTTGGTGGTGTTGCCGACCGAGTCGAGCGCGTCGGTGTTGTGGCGGACGTGCTCCTCTTGATGACTCATCTCCACGATGCCGCCGGCGTTGTCGGTAATGGGGCCGAAGGTGTCCATCGCCAAGATGTATCCGGCACTCATGAGCATGCCCATCGTTGCGATAGCCGTGCCGTAGATGCCCGCAGCGGCGTTGTCGGCGCCGAGGCCTAATTCAGGCCCGGCTAGGACCCCGATTTTGTAGGACGCGAACAGGGCAATCGAGATCGCGATGGTCGGTGCCGCGGTGTTCTCTAGCGCGATGGCAAAGCCCGCGATGATGTTTGTCGCCGGTCCAGTCCTCGACGCATCGGCGATCAGTTGCACCGGCCGCCAACTTCCCGCCGTGTAGTACTGCGTGATGTAGACGAACGCGACACTGGTAAGAATGCCAACGAGACCCGCCCAGAAAAGCGTCGCGGAGCCAAACATGCTTACCGTCGCGATGTACATCCCAACGACGGAAAGTCCGGCGGTCACCCAGTAGCCAACGTCAAGCGCTGATTGCGCACTACGCCCACCGTCGGTATTGACGACGCCACCGGTGCGGATCGAAAAGATGCCGACGATACTGGCGAGGAGGCCAAACGCCCGCACCACCAACGGGAAGAAGATGTATGCCGGGTTCTTGGTGAGTCCGTAAATCGTGACCCCGAGGATCATCGCGCCGATATTTTCTGCAGCGGTCGATTCGAAGAGGTCGGCGCCACGGCCCGCGCAGTCACCGACGTTGTCCCCTACGAGGTCAGCGATGACGGCGGGGTTGCGTGGGTCGTCTTCGGGAATACCCGCTTCAACCTTGCCCACGAGGTCGGCTCCGACGTCGGCAGCCTTGGTGTAGATACCCCCGCCTAGTTGGGCGAAAAGGGCGACGAAGCTTGCACCGAACCCGAACCCTACGATCATCGACGGAGCGTTCTTCAGGGGGTCAGCAGCCCCGTTAGAGATTTCGATTGCGCGAAAAACCTCGAAAAGCCCGTAAACCCCGAGGAGTGACATCGCGACGACGAGGAGGCCGGAGACCGCGCCCCCGCGCAACGCGATGGTGAGTGCGTCACCGAGCGACGTGCGAGCGGCGGCGGCAGTCCGTAAATTCGCCTTGACGGCAATGAACATGCCGATGAGACCTGCGACGCCGGAACAGACCGCGCCGATTACGAACGCGATGCCGGTGTGCCAAGCAACCGACGTTCCTTCGGACCCACCCTTGATCAACCCGAGGAGGGCAGAGATGCCGACGGCGCCAACGATTGAGAGCATGGCAATCGTCCGGTATTGACGATTCAGAAACGCGACCGCGCCTTCATAGATCGTACCGGCGACCTCGCGCATTTCTGCGGGGCCTTGGTCTCGTCCGAGGACGTCCCACGCAAGATACGCCGCGACGATCACGGCAAGAATGCCGGCGACGGGCACTATCCAAAGTAGTTCCACAATCACTTCCCCCCGGACTTGTGATCTCGTTCGGTGTTGCGCGGCCTAACGCAGGACGCGACCACTCGTTAAACGCCGGCGTGCGACCGTCTCAGTCACCCCTGCGCGTCGGCAGTGTACCGGCCAACATTCATCCGAGACGTGCCGCCGTTAGCCGACGACCTCCGCAAGTGCGTCGAGGAACCGCGCCATTTCGGTTTCCGACCCGATGCTGATCCGCAAGGAACGATGGAGGCGAGGTCGATCGAAATAGCGCACCAGGATTCGCTCGGCTTTGAGGCGTTCGGAGATGATCGCCGCGTCTGCGTCAACCGGAGTCGCAAGCAAGAAATTAGTGGCGGAGGGCCAGACGTGCCAACCAAATTGCTCGCGCAAGGCCATTGCGACGCGGTCACGACGAAGCGCCGTCTCTTTGTTGATCGTCGCGTACGACTCCCATGCGTCGAGTGCGGCGCAACCAGCCACCTGGGACAACACATCCACGTTGTAGCTGTCTTTTATTCGGTATAGCGCGTCGATGACGGTTGGGGCTCCAAACGCGTAGCCGAGTCGTATGCCTGCCAGTCCAAATGCCTTTGACATCGTCCGTACCACGACGATATTTGGGTATCGATCCAGAAACCCGAGCGCCGACTCGCCACCGAAATCCACGTACGCTTCGTCAAATGCCACGACGCCCGACAGACCCGTCGCAAGTCGCTCGAGGTCTGGCAATGGGAACGCGGTGCCGCTTGGAGCGTGCGGGGTGGTAACCAGAGTGAGCGGTGCATCGATGGCGAGGAGTGCATCGACCGGCAACTCCCATTGCGGCCCCATCGGAACTCCGACAGGGGCAGCATTTTGAATATGTGATAAGGTCTCGTAGAGCGAGTAGGAGGGTTCGCCGTAGGCGATCCGATCCCCTTCGCCGGCGCAGGCGCGGATGAGCAGCGTGAGGATTTCGTCGGAACCATTGCCACAGATGATTTGAGCGCTTGGCACACCGTAGCGCGCCTCGAGGCGGGCACGAAGCGCCGTGAATACCGGATCGGGGTACCGGCGCAGGTCCGTGGTGGCGGCCCGAGCTACGGCGTTAAGCACCTCGGGTGCCACGAACCAGTTCTCATTAGTGTTCAGCTTGATCCAACCATCGCCGTGCGGTTGTTCACCGGGAACGTAGGCGCGGAGCGACGCGACAGACGGCCGGATCAGCGGAGCGTGGTCACTTGCGTTGGTGAGGCTCATGGCGCGGATTGTCCCAAAGGGCCTAGATGTCAGACGTTCGCCCATTGCCGAACGCCACACCCCTTCGCACTGCAATTTCGGTGACGTGCGCCCCGGCGGCGCCGACGGCAGCGAGAGTGGCCGCGCCGACCGTAGGACTCTCTGGAGAGGCGACGGATAGAACAAAGATCGCATCGCCATCAAACGGCGTATGCACCGGATCAAGCGCCCGTGCCAAGCCATCGTGTGCCATCGCCGCGACGCGTGACGCGCCGTCGCGGCCAAGCGGTGCCGACGTCGCAACCACACCGATGGTTGTATTGGCAAGTGGCGATGTCCGCCCGGACAAACCACTGGCGTACCACTTGGCTGCGTCGCGGGCAGTTTCGTCGTTACGAATGCCGCCGGCGGCGTTGACGACCATGATCGCGCCGACCAAATAGCCTCCGAGCGACGGGTGGAGCGTCGTCGATGCAGTGCCTTGCCCTCCTGCCAACGGTGGCGTCGTGAAGCCGAGTTTCGCGATTGTGCAACCGGTGCCCGCGCCAAAACGCCCTTCCGGTACCGCCGACGAACTCGCCTCGCAGGCCGCGAACCCCTCTCCCTCACCGGGGTAGGCGTCAGGATCACCGACCGCAAGGTCAAAGATGACCGCCGCGGGGACGATCGGGACAACGCGGTGTCCCGGCCCGGCGGGGAACCCGTGTCCGCGAGAAGCGAGCCATTGCATCACCCCGTGCGCGGCGGCGAGTCCGAACGCGCTCCCGCCGGCAAGAACCACAGCATGAACCCGATCAACAAGCATGCCGGGGGTGAGCAAATCGGTCTCTCGTGTGCCGGGCGCCCCGCCGCGCACATCGACGGCGCCGATTGCGCCGTCTTCGCAAAGAACCACGGTGCATCCAGTGGCGCGCGCGTGGTCGGACCAGCAACCGACGCTCAGGCCGGGGATATCCGTCAACGACCCCGCTGAAGAAACGATCATTGGAGGTCACGATACCGGCAAGGGCGGCGCGTCGATTTCACGTGGTGCGACGAGCGGGTCGTGTCAAGAACGCCATGGTGGCGTCGTAGACCGAGACACGCAGGCGGTTGCAATGAGGTAACGATCCGGTGCGCGACTGCGGGTATACTCGTCGGCGTGTCCGTGAGACGGCCAATTTCCGCGTTCTTTCCGTGTTTTAACGACGCCGGAACCATCGCTTCGATGGTCATGGAGGCGTTGGTGGTCCTACGCGAACTCGCGTCAGACTACGAGGTGATCGTTGTCGAAAACGGCAGCACGGACTACGCGTGGGACGTGCTCGACGAACTTGAGCGCCTCTATGGCGAGAACGGTGTCGATACGCGCGACCGAGGCCGCGTTCGGATCATCCGGTTCGCCGAGGCACTTGACTACGGTGGCGCCTTGCGAGCCGGTTTCGCCGCGTGTCGTTACGACTTGATCTTCTACACCGACGGCGACGGTCAGTACGACGTTCGGGAACTCCGCAGTTTGTACGCGGCGCTCGAACGCGAAGAGAGCGCCGGACGTCGTGTTGACGTCGTGATGGGCAACAAGATCACGCGGCGCGATCCCGCTCACCGTCGCTTCATCTCGTTTGCATATCACCACTTGATGCGTTTCGTCTTCCGGTTCGACGTTCACGACGTCGACTGCGACTTCCGCCTCATCAAGCGCCAAATCTTCGACCGAATTGTCCTGACCCAGAACAGCGGTGCCATCGCGCTCGAACTGATGACGAAGGTGCAGATGAACGGTTTTCGGACCGTCGAGGTTCCCGTCGACCACTTCCACCGCGCCTATGGCGTCTCACAATTCTTCCGTGTTGGACGAATCCTTCGAGTGCTTGTCAGTCTCGCAAAACTTTGGTGGTGGTTGCGTGTGCAGGGAGGTTCCGGCGTCCCATCGCCGCTTCCCCAACCGCTGCCGGTTGGAGCACCGAGGCCGGTTGGCCGGTAGCGAACACCGTGCGCGGATGCCTTGAATGGTGCGCCGCGCGTTCTTGGAGCAGTGACCACCTCGACGCCTGACCGTCCGCCATCGGCAGAACTCGTATCTGCATATGCTGGGCGCAGATGCATGGTTGCCGGTGGCCTTGGCTTTATTGGCAGCAACCTTTCGATCCGACTCGTTGAGCTCGGGGCCCGTGTCCTCGTCGTCGACTCACTCATTCCGGCGTATGGCGGCAATTTCTTCAACGTCGCGGGAATCCGTGACCGGATCCACGTAAATGTTGCAGATGTGCGTGACCCACACGCCATGGAGTATCTCGTTCGAGGCCAAGATTTCATTTTTAACTTGGCGGGGCAGATTGGGCACCTTGAGAGCATGGAGGCCCCAATCGACGACCTGCGGGTTAATACAGAAGGGCCAGTGAATGTCCTAGAGGCGTGTCGACGTGTGAACCGAGACGCGCGGATCCTATATGCCAGTACACGGCAGGTCTACGGCAGGCCCCGATACCTGCCAGTCGACGAGTCGCACCCGTTGCAGCCGATCGACTGCAACGCAGTCTCCAACCTTGCAGGGGAGCACTACCACCGCGTGTATGCAGCGGCCCATGGCATCCGGTCCACGTGCCTCCGCCTCACGAATACGTATGGGCCCCGCCAGATGATGAAAGACGAGACAGGGCGATACGCCTTCATCTCCTATTGGATCCGACGGGTCATCGACGGATTGCCGCTGCAGGTGATGGGCGGAACGCAGGGCCGCGACTACACCTACATCGACGACTGCGTGGAGGCCATGCTTCTCGCCGCCGCCGCCGCGACCGATGAGAGTGCCACCTATAACCTCGGCGGTGAACCGATGTCACACCTCGCACTCGCCGACCTCCTGCTCGACGTCGCCGGCGGAGGCACGATTGAGTTGACAGAACTGCCAGAGGAGCGGCGAGCGATTGACCCTGGAGTCATCGCGCTGGACCATGCCCGGATCACGCGCGCACTTAGTTGGCAACCGGCAACGCCGTTGCGAGCCGGCCTTGAAGCGACCGTGTCGTATTACCGTCAGCATCGTGATCGGTACTGGAACGCCGTCGATGTCGCCGCCCAACAAGCGGGAGTACTGCAAGCGTTCTAACGTCGGCCGTTTGGCATGTCTGCCTGCATCCCGAGGGTTCAAGTTGCCGGTCGCGAACGGACGGGGCGCCACTCGCGAGATATCCCGCTGCCGTCGCCGAAAGCGCCAACCGGCACTTGTGCTGCATTCGCACGGACGCGCGTGACGTTCGCCATCATCGCGCTAACAACAGGAGCCTTTCTATGCGAACGATCGCGTTCAACCTAACTGGCCCGGGATATCAGGCGCATCGTGACGAGATTGACGCCGCGATCCGTGAAGTGCTTGACGCGTCGTGGTTCATCCTCGGGGCACAGGGCGACGCGTTTGAACGAGAGTTCGGAGCCTATCTCGGCGCGCCGTATGCAATCGGCTGTAACTCCGGCTACGACGCGCTGGTGTTGGCGCTGCGTGCCCTAGGGATTGGGGCGGGCGATGAGGTCTTGACCGTCGCTCACACCGCCGTGGCGACGGCAGTGGCAATCTCCGCCACCGGCGCCACGCCGGTTTTCTGTGATATCGACCCGCGCACGTTCCTCATCGATCCGGAGGACGCCGCAGCCCGCATCACCCCTCGAACGCGTGCCATCGTGCCGGTGCACTTGTACGGGCAGTCCGCGCCGATGGACGCCATCATGCACCTCGCGACGGCACACGGGTTAAAAGTCGTCGAAGATTGCGCTCAGTCGCACGGCGCGACGTGGGACGGCAAGATGACCGGCACAATCGGTCATGCGTCGGCGTTTAGTTTCTACCCGACAAAAAACCTTGGCGCTTTTGGCGATGGTGGCGCGGTGGTCACCTCTGATCCGGCGGTTGCACGCGCCGCGGCGATGGTCCGAAACTACGGATGGGAACCTGGGCGTCGTTACATTTCGGAAGTTCGCGGGATCAATTCGCGCCTCGACGAGATGCAGGCGGCAATCCTGCGAGTTCGTTTGCGCCATTTAAACGACGCGAATGCGGCGCGCCAACGGCGCGCAGCCCTGTACGACGCAGCGCTGGCTGACGTTGCCGGCTTGGTGATTCCTCAGCGGCACGAGCGATCATCTCATGTGTTCCACTTATATGTGGTCCGTCACGAACGCCGTGACGCCATCGCCGCTGCCCTTGCAGCCGAAAAGATTGGCACGCAGATCCACTATCCGCTGCCGGTCCATCGCCAGCCGGCGTATCTCGACCACGGGTATCCAGAGGGATCGCTGCCCGAGACTGAACGTGCGTCCCGAGAGATCATGTCGCTACCGCTCTACCCTGAGCTTCCAGAGGCCGACGTTGTCACGGTCGCCACGGCAATCCGTCGGGCCGTCGAGGCCGGCGTGTGACGGGTCCTCGTTCTTCAAACCCGACGGTCAATCAGTGATCGACGAACGGTTGCGTCGCCCGAGGTTTACGCACCTACGACCGTTTCACGACGATTGCGCGCGGCTTCAACCGGTGATCGATTGTCATAACTGGGTTGGTGAGACGTCCCCATCGACGAGGTGGGCCGCGCTGCGATTCTGGTTGCCACGGGGCGGTACCCTGCATCCACGACGATGAGTCGCGCATTGATCACGTTGGCACCCGCCCAATCGCGCCGAACGCAACGCTCAATCAGTATGGCAGCGCGGCTGCAACATTTCGTTGAGTGGTCACCTGCAGGTGCGGGCATGTGTCGACAGAGACGGCAGTTGCGCAAATGAACCCTGCCGAGTACGACGCGATGTACCGGGTCGAGGACACGATGTGGTGGTACGTCGGCATGCGTGCGATCTTGCGTACCGTCGTTGGGGAGCGTCTTGAGAACGCAAGGCGAGTTCTCGATGCCGGCTGCGGCACGGGTGGCACCCTCGCATGGTGGTACCGCCGAGCGATTCATCGGCACGTCGCGGTCGTGGGTGCCGGAATCGATCTTTCGCCTCACGCTCTCGCGCTTGGAACACGGCGCGGCCTCACCCGCCTTGGACGGGCGTCGGTTTCTGCATTGCCCTTTGCCGACCGGACGTTTGACGGGGTGTTTAGCCTTGACGTGATTTACCACCTCGACGTCGCTGACGACCGAAGCGCACTTGCTGAACTTGCACGCGTGACCAAGCCCGGTGGATGGGCATGTGTTCGGGTGCCGGCGTTCGACGCACTTCGGAGCGACCACGATGTTGCCGTTCACACGCGTGAACGCTACCGGCTCCCGACACTGACCGAAAAGATCGCGCAAGCCGGGTTTGCGATCGACCGCGCGACCTATGCCAATACCGTCCTCTTCCCCGCCGCCGTAGCGTCCCGTTTACTTCGGCGGGGCGCCCACGCCAAATCCCACGGACGCCGAGAGCGTGAACCTGTGACGTCCGATGTGCGGCCCGCATCTGCTCTGGCCCAGGCCATTGGGGGCATAGCGCTTCGTGCGGAGACGGCGATGCTTCGCTACGCGAACCTACCCATCGGCTTGAGCGCGATTGTTGTCGCGACCCGCCCAACGGATGCGACGTAGACGATGGGTGGCGGGCCAAAAAGTTCGGGTGCACGCGTTGATTCGACCGAGAGTGGGTCACCACTCGTCGATGCGGTTGAAGTGCCGGTGATTGCCGTCGGCAGCGACGACAGCATTACAGAACCTGCCGATTCCCCGTCCCGCCGGAAGGGGCTTTGGAATACGCATCCGGGCGCACCAAAGTCGCTTGGCCGGGTGCGCGTTCGGTGGCCGGACATCTGGACGGCATTGCTTTCCATCGCGAGGCATTGGCTCGTTCGTGACGTGACGGCGGTTGGCGTCATTTGGGGGATCGTGTGGGCGGTCGTCGGCCCGTCCGTCGAAAGCGGAAGACTGATCGTCGAGAACGATACGCGGGTCTTTTACTACCCCATTTTTGTTGCCCTAGGGGAGGCATGGCGAACTGGTCGATTGCCCCTCTGGTCTCCAGACTTGCTTACGGGGTACCCGCTTTTCGCCGATGGTGAGGCCGGGGTCCTCTATCCCATCCATCTTCTGTCGCTTCTCCTCTTGCCAGTTGACGACGCGTTCGCATGGCAGCGACCGATTCGGCTCTTGCAAGGAGGAACGTTTACGTACGCGTTCGTTCGAGCGATTGGCGTCGGCCGGATCGGCGGGATCGTGGGCGGACTCGCGTTCGGTCTGGGAGGTTTCGCCGTCGCACAGGCGCACCACGTCAATATCTCCACTGGCGCGACCTGGCTACCACTAGCGCTCTGCTTTGCGGAACTCGCCATACGTCGGTCTGGACGCGCACGATGGGGCTACGCACTTGTCGCCGCGGTGCCATTCGGACTGCAAGGCTTGATCGTGCATGTCCAAGTACTAATCTTGTCTGCCATCACGTTTGTCACGTACGTCGTGTACCGCGTAATTGTCGGCCCGGTCGGTGAGTCGTCGGATGCGTTCGACGCGAACCCGACAGGCCTCGCGCGCTATCTGGGTGCGTGGGAGCGGGTGGTCGTGCAGGTCGCGCGTATTCCCGTTCAGGGCATCCGGGAAGCGATTGTTCGTGGCGCAATCGCCATCGGGATCATCGGGGTAGCCGGCGGCATCGGTGCGTCCATCGCCGCCGTGCAACTTGTACCACTCTTCGAACTCGGGACCTACTCATTCCGTGGCAGTGGCGTTGACTATTCGTTTGCGACCGAGTATCAACTTCCTGTCAGTCACTTTCTGAGTTTCATTCTCCCGGATGCGTTCATGACGGCCACGTGGCCCGAAGACGCGCGTCGCTATTGGGGGTTATGGTCCCGATGGGAGGTATTCGGCTACGTTGGGCTCGCAACGCTTTGCCTCGTACCCTTTGGCCTGATCTTCGGCCGGTCGCGAACACGTTGGTACTTCGGCATAGTAGCAATAGTCGCGCTCGCGCTTGCGGTTGGTGAGTACTCACCGTTCGACGCCCATCGTGCGATGTCACAACTGCCGGGGTTCTCGGCCCTACGGGCCCCCGGACGATTCGTGTTTATCTCGACTCTCGGCTTCGCCGTGCTCGCGGCGCTGGGCGTAGACGCGCTCAGCCGCGAATGGCGATTCGACCGCGCACGGGATTCGGACCGCGGGTGGCTCGTGACCTCGCGACGCCTCGGGTTCACCGTGATCCTTGCTCTGGCACAGGTCACCGCCGTCATCGGCCCGGCGGCGTTGGCCTTCTTCGAAACGTACGCTACAAATCACAAAGATGAGGTGATGGTATTCCTGCAACGACAGTTCGTGGTGATGCGAGGATTTGACACACGCCTGAATATCGAGCAGCTGTATCAATTTGCGCTGGCTTCGCTGGACCTTGCACAACCAGAAGTTGCACGACAGGTCGCGCTGTTGGTGGCCGTCGTCATTGTCTTGACCCTCTGGGACCGCCTTCGCGCCGGCGGATTCATTTGGCAATGCGCATTGGTGGCGCTCTTGGCCGTCGACCTCGGCGCGATTGCTCGAACATTTCATCCGACGCAGACCTTGTCGGAACTTCGGAACCCGGGCGCGGTCGGCCGGTTCCTCGCATCCCAACCGGGGATGAGTGCGACAAACGGTGCGGCGTTTCGCGTGTTCACTCAGAAAGGAACACGTGATGAGCCAAACCGGCTCCTGCTCGCAGGTATCAGCCAAGCAAACGGCTACTCGTCACTCGAACCGGATCGCCACACCCGCTATGTCGCGGCGGCTTGGTTCGCACCAAATCGGCTTCTGGATCTCATGGGGGTCCGGTATTTCGTGACCCCTGCCTCGTTCCGGGCGTTGCCATCGTTCAATCTGACCTCATTTGATAACGACCGCCCGTTGTTCTCTAGCACGGCTTCGAACGGTGGCGCGAAGCAGGTAGTAAGCCTTTCCGCAATCTCTGGCGATTCGATTCGTGTCGTGTCAACGATGCGATGGGCGACGGGAGTCGGGCAGGGGCAGCCGGTTGCCCGCATGACGGTCGTAAGCGCTGCCGGGGTACGACGCGACCTAACGATGCAGGCCGGGATTCACACCGCTGAGTGGGACTGGGAACGACCGGAACTCGCCGGCAAAGTGGCCCACCAGATGCCGCCAGAGACGCAAATCGCCCGGACGTGGCGTGAACTTGACGTACGGAGTCGACCGCCTGGGCAAACCTTCGCAGCGCATATGTATTATGCAGAATTTCCGCTTGGCGCCGTCACGCCGCTTGATCGGCTTGAGGTGACGTTTGTCCATCCCACGGCGCAACTTGAGATCTTTGGCATCGCGGTTTTCAACGACACCACCAAAGACTTGGAGCAAGCGGATATTGCCCGTAACGCGCGGTTCAAAAAGGTGTATGCCGATGCGGATGCCGTGCTGTACGAAAACCCGACAGCGCTGCCTCGGGCGTTTCTCGTGCCGACGGTTGTAACAATGGATGCTGCCGAGGAGACGTTGCAGCGCATGGCGCGCGGCGACTGGTCGCCAGAGCGAATGGCGATCGTAGAGGTCGACCCGGCGGAGATTGACGCGGGGGTTGGCTCCGCCGCGGCGTCGCTCGCCAAACGGCTTGGACCGCCGGCGCCGCCCACAGACGCGGTCGTGCCGATCACCTATGACCTCGGAAACCGCCGAAGCACGGCGAAACCGGGTACCGTCACGTTGACCGCGTTGGCGCCCGAGTCGATCGTCCTGGACGTCGAGGCGAAGGAGACGGCGTTTCTTGTGCTTGCCGACCTCTACTACCCGGGGTGGCAGGCGACGGTTGACGGTGTCCCCACAACAGTCTTCCGAGCGAATTACCTATTTCGTGGCCTCGAGGTTCCAGTTGGTAAGCATCGCGTCGAGTTCGCGTACCGATCGCGGTCGTTCCGATTGGGTCTGGCGATCACGATTGCAGGCGCAACCGCTTTGACTGGCGGGCTCGCACTCGTAGCGACTACGGCCGGTTTGGCGCGTCGCAAACGGCGTCGTGACACACGCGCAAACGATCTCGGAGACCGTTCCGTAGACCCGAATCATGAGTTGGTCTATGCCGAACCCGCCATCGGTACCCAACCGGTTCGCGACGATGGTTGACTTCACGGACTTCGGGCGCGACCTTGCGTTTCGATGGCGTTCGCTGGCGCGGATATCGGCGCCGGCTTGGAAGCGCGTGGCGGGTCGGTGGGACGCAATCGACGGCAGCCTCGATGAAAGGGCGCGCGAGCGACTGCGCAGCCTGCGAGATCGGCATGGCAACGCGATGGAAGCATGGCCAACGATCCTAACGACGACGGAGTTGCGAGAAGCCGCGTACACCTTTGACCTGTTGTCGAACGTCGGCTTCGCATTGCCACGGCCAAGCGGCAGGTCGCTTGACGTCGGGAGCAAGAACGGCTCGAACCTTCCAGCGTTCGCCGCGTTTGCACCAGGACCGTGGGACCTTGTCGAAGTTGACGCGCATCGGCGGTACGCATCGCTTTCCACAAGACGCGCGCACGGAGAACGGATTGCGCGCGCATTCCCCGGATCTCGGTTTATCGCGGGGAGTGTGTTGGATCTGTCAGGCCCATACGCGACGATCACGTGGATACTGCCATTTGTTGACGTGATGCCCCACGCGGCGTGGGGCCTGCC
>CAYFLJ010000023.1:12977-16542 GCA_964343985.1 uncultured Thermoflexus sp. | reverse complement strand
TCGACGGACTCTGGCGAGACCAAGGCCGCCGCGCCACCGCGACCACCCGGAAGGGCACTCGGGTCGTTGCCGTCGATTGCGAGTGGCTTCGGCTTAATACTGGATGAAAGCAGTCGGAAGACCACGAAGAGACCGATCAGTGCGGCGAGGAGGCCGCCAGCCTTCACACCCATCTGGATGTAATCGTTCTGCTGCGCCTGCGCAGCCTGAGCCTCAAGCTCCTTGGCCAAGGTGGTGTCGAACGGAACGGTGACAACCGCGATCTGGTCGCCGCGGGCAGTCTGGAGACCGACCGCTGCCGAAACCGCCTGAGTGAGTTGCTCAGCTTGGATGTTCTGAACCGCCTGATCGACCATGACCGCGATGCCGATTGACTTGATCTCGCCAGATGCGCGGGTGATCGCTCGCTTATCGGACGACACTTCGTAGTTGGTCGTCACCTCGGACTTCTGATAACTGGAGCTGCCGCCACCAGTGGCGCCTGCCGCGCCCTGTTGGAAGGACGGGATGTTCGTCTGCGTGCCAGGCACGCCGCCAGCCGCCTGGGCATCGGCCCCCGTGCCAGCAAAGCTCTCACGAGAATCCTTTTGGCTGCGGGTCTGTGGCTGCAGTTGGCCGGGCGAGTACGTCTCAACGGTCTGCGCAACCGTGTCCCAGTCGAGCGCGACGGTGGCCTTCACGACCGCCCGACCCTTACCCAATGCCTGATCAAGCAAGGTCTGCACCTTACGCTCAATCTCGGCCTCGCGGGTGTGCTGAACATCGAGGCGAGCGCTTGCCTGCTTGTTCGCAGCAATCTCCGAACTGTCTGCCTTGCCCAAGGTGTTGCCGTTCGAGTCGACGACTGCAACGTTCTCAGCCTTCAGGCCCTCAACGGACTTTGAGACGAGGAACTTGATGGAAGTGACTTGGTCATCAGTCAACTTCGCACCTGACTTTGTCTTGACGACCACGCTCGCGCTGGCATCACGCTGCTGCGCCGCAAAGAGACGCTCCTGAGGCAGGACAAGGTGAACTCGCGCTTGGTCAATCGCGCTGATCCGACCGATGGTCCGCATCAGTTCGCCCTCGAGGCCGCGCTGATAGTTCAAGCGCTGGGCGAAGTCGGTGATGCCTAGGTTGGTACGGTCGAAGACCTCCATCCCGACCACGCCGACGCCGGTGCCGTTGGGGAGGCCGGCAGAAGCGAGCTGGAGCCGAAGGTCGGCCGCTTGCTCGTTCGGCACACGGATCGTCTGGCCGCCGTCGGTAATCGTGTATGTGGCCTTGTATTCCTTCAACTTAGCCACGACCGCCGCCGCGTCGCCTTCGGAGAGGTTCGTGTACAGCGGTACCGTCGCCGGTGGCTGCAGATACACGAATGCGCTGAACAGCGCGGCGATGACAACCACCGCCCCGACTACAAAGCCGATCTGACGGGAACGCCCCATGGATGACCATGCCTGGGGAATATCCCGAAACGATTGATTAATGCCCTCGCCGTTCACCGACGCCTCCCAACCTTTGTGGTGTGTCCAACCGAACTGGCTCTCGCTCGGTCTCTATCCACCTGAAGCCCGATACCCGCCTGCGACCCGCGGCCCACCGTTGGGGCCAGTCCGAGGCAGTCGACGTGTATGGCAGTACACCCCGACCGACGGGAACCGTGTCTTAGATCTGCATCCGCACCACTTCTTGGTAGGCCTCAAGGAGCTTGTTTCGAACTTGGACGGCGAGGCCAAAACCAAGATTCGCGCTCTCCAAGCCGATCAACACCTGATGCAAGTCCACGTTTTCGCCAGCGACGACGCGGGCCGCCTTGTCGTCGGCCGCCTTGTACGCCTCATTCGTGTCCTGAAGCGCGTTCGACAGCACCGCCGCGAACGACTCCATCACACCCTTCGCCGGGGCACCCGCCTGCACGCCATTGAGCGCCAGATGAGCGACGTTTGCCTGAACCGTCGGTGCCGGCGGCACGACGCCACGGGCGATTCCCGACCCGTAGGCATTGCTGATCCCGGGTGGCATGACCGGTGGCAATGTCAAATCCATTGTCCCGCTCTCCCTTCAGGTGGTGGCCAAGCGTTCCAAGTCATTTGCGCGTCACCCTGGCAGGGGCTTCCGCACGACTTGCACTACCGGCCGATTTCCAGTGCCTTGCTCGCCATCGCCTTCGCCGCGTTGAGCGCCGTCACGTTCGCCTCGTAGGCGCGCGTGGCCGACAGCATGTCTGCCATCTCCGTCACCGGATCGATGTCGGGATAGCTCACGAAGCCTTCAGCATCCGCATCCGGGTGATCCGGCTCATAGGCCCGCCTGGCAGGGCGGTCATCTGGCCCGACCCGCGACACCCGCACGCCCTGGCCTGGCGGCATAGTCGCTCCGGTTGGCGACGGAATATTCACCACGCCCTGCGCGAGGAGGATGGTGCGGAAGGGCACCTGCTCTTGTCGCGGCGTGAAAACCAGTTGCTGACGACGGTATGGACCACCCTCAGCGGTACGGGTGGTGTTCATGTTCGCGATGTTGTTCGCGATGACATCCGTGCGAAGGCGCTGCGCGGTCAGGGCAGAGCCTGCAATCCGCAATGCACTGAAGAACGACATGCCTGCCTCCGAACGTCAAAGCGGCACCGCGGAACCCACGGTGCGTCCTTGCCGAGAAGCATAAGAACCGTAGTCGGAACCCTCTATCGGGGATTCCCCTATAGGGGGTCCGCCGTTCGACGGACAATCCGCTTGGGGTGTCCGGTCGGGGCGGGAAGCGCAGCGCAATGTCGCCACTAGCGTGCGCCGGCTTTCGTCTCGTCGACATATTCCAGAGGCCGAGACAGGCAAAGGTCAAGGGAAACAGGGCAGAGGCGGCCGCCATTCCAGAGTGATGAAGCTTCCGCGCGCCTATCGATACCGGTCCAGATACCCACCGCGCCACCACGTGCGCTCTGGATCACACGACCGCGCCAAAACGCACAGGGCGTACTGAGGAACCTCAACCGGCTCACCCTGGTCCCCGTGGTCACGGGGTAGGCGGGAGACCCAGATCGGGCGTGTGAACCGATTTTGCGTTCCGGTCCGCGCGACGGGCGGTCAACGGCTCCGCCAATGCCCACGCTTGGCGTGTCCGTTGCCTTACGCGTGTCGCGACGTGCGTCGCCCGGTACGTCGCCACAAAACAACGCGAGGCGCCCATATACGGGCGCCTCGTCTGTGCCTAGGGATGGTGTTGCCCGATGGGCCGCGAACCTACAACTCAGTCTGGAGGGTCAAGGTTCCCGGGCCCTCTTCGACGACGCGGAGACGCATACCGTCGAGGCGAACGAGTGCCCGCTTAATGACCACCTTCCCTTGATGTGCCACATCGAGCGTGAGGATCCCCCGCTCGTAGCCGTTCGCCTTCGCATCGGAAACGCCGGCAACTTGCTGAATGGTGCGTTGCAGATGCAGGGCACGCGAGAAGCCGGGCACCCCTTGAATGACCACCGTCGTGTGCACGGTTGCTTCGGGATCGATCCCCTCAGGCACGGCCACTGCTTCGTCGGCGTGTTCAGCTTCGGCGTGAACCTCGTCGGCGTGTTCAGCTTCGGCAT
>CAYFLJ010000023.1:0-12877 GCA_964343985.1 uncultured Thermoflexus sp. | reverse complement strand
GCCGCCGCCTGCGCCGCACGGGCTGCCTCTGCTTGGCGCGCGGCCTCGGCCTCCGCCGCCGCCTGCGCCGCACGGGCTGCCTCCGCTTGACGCGCGGCCTCAGCTTGGCGATCGGCTTCCGCTCGCGCCTCGGCATGCGCATCGACGCCATCATGGTGCGCGTCGGCTACCGGCGCGTCATGCGCAGACTCCGTGTGCGCAGGCTCCGTGTGCTCAGGCTCAGCGTGCGCCGCCTCTGCTTCGGGGGCGGCGTGTTCGGCGGCCAGAGCCGCCGCCTGCGCCGAGCGGGCTGCCTCAGCAGCCAACCGGTCCGCCTCGGCCCTAGCAGCCGCGTCTCGGGCAGCCTGCGCCGCCGCTTCAGCCCGCGCCGCTTCGGCAATCGCCGCCGCCCGTCGCGACGCCTCTTGCTCGGCTGCAATTCGTGCCGACTCGGCACGTGCGGCTTCCGCCGCACGGGCCGCTTCAATCGCCGCCTGTTCCGCCGCCGCGCGTTCGCGCGTCAGTCGCTCAATCTCAGGGTCTGGAGCTGCGGGCCGCGGGGCCGGGCGCGCTGCCGTAATCGACTGCAGCGTTCCCGTGAGCGACGCCAACGATCCCTCTGTCGCCGCCGGCGCAACACCACCAGCCCGCGGTAACAGTCCGGTCAGGCTGCCACGTAACGACTGAATCTGGCTATTCAGGAAATTGTCGATCATCCCTTGAATATGCCCAACACGCTCTTCAAGGGTGCGCGCCTCTTCCTCCAACTCCGTCTTGCGCGTCTGTGCCCGAGAGATCATCATCTCGACGGAGGTGGCTGCTTCGGCACGGAAGCGTTCGACTTCGGCGACTGCTGTCGCGCGCTGCTCTGCAAGCTCTGCATCGAGGTGGGTGCGACGCTCGTGATGCTCGGTCTCAAGCGCCGCCGCCTTCCGATGAAGTTCCTCATCTTGAATGCGCAAGCGCACCGCGAGTTCGGTCTCTTGTTCGGTCCGACGACGGGTGAACTCCTCTTCCTCATGCTGCCGACGCTTTTGCAAATCGGCAATCTCGTCGAGAAGACGTGCGCGGTCGGCCTGCAGGCGACGCATGTACGCATCGGCATCCTTCTCCACGTCACCGCGGATATCGGCGGCGCTTCGTAGCGCGTACGAAATCTCGTCGCGGATCGCACGCTCCATGCGGTCGTAGAGTTCGAGTCGACGCCTTGCCCACTCGTGCGTGATCTGCAACTCCTCCTTCGAGGCGTCGGAGCCACTTGGGGCCGGGTTTTCGAGATCGGGTTGCGTCATCGTGTTCGCCTCTTCCCACCGGACGCCAATCGACGAACCGGCACACTTGCCTGCGACCCGCAGCCGTGCGTGGCGCATTTGCCCGCGGCGTCGGGGACTCTCCCTGCAAGATCCCGCCGCAAGTTGCGAGACCTTTCACGCGTTACTTCCATTATGGTGCCGGTGCGCCTCCCCCGAGAACCACGCGCACCCCGTTGATGACCTGTCCCTCGCCAACCAAGACTTGCAACGGCGCACCGTCAAGCCCGGGCGCCGTTGCGACGATTGAATACGTCCCCCCGCGAATGTCGGCAACACGCCAACGACCATCCGTATCGGATTGCGTCTCAAGCGTGCCGGATGGTCCCGTCACTACTAGGCGCGCATCCGCGACCGGCGCGCCCCCATCGCGTCGCACCACAACTCCCCCGAAGCCGCTCCGTCCCGCACCGGCAACCGTTGCCGGCGTCACCGCAATTGGTGCCTCCGGCGCCACGGTTGGAATCGCGAGCGCCGCCACGTCAATGGTCTCTCCAGCCTCCACGACGTCCACTGCAGCAGGCGGCGCATCATCGGCGACATCGACCTCTTCGGACGGTGGCGCAAAGATCAGCGACGCGACGATCACCAAGATCGCCGCCGCGACCAAAACCCGAACCCACGCCGCCGGGCCGACCCCAACCGCAACTGGCGCCATCGCAGCCGGTGTCTCAGCCACTGGGCTGTCAACCGGAACGCTATCCGACGCCAATTGATCGCTGGCGAATTCCTCTCCTCCCTCCACCAATTGCCGAAGCGCCCCCGCGGTAGACGCAATCCCGACGCCCGGCGGAGCCACCGCTGGACCCACACCTCCGTCGACGTACGCGATGATGCGAGCCGTTCCGGCATGCCCCACGAGTGCGGTCGCCGTCGCAACGCGGTCATCGACCACCACAATCACATCCGGCTTCACCCGCGCAATCGTGGACCCCAAGCCATCGGTGTCGAACTGCACGATGGGGTCGTGACCCCAACGTTCAAGCTCACCGGCGACGTCGGCGACCGCATCGAGATCGCTGCCAACCACCATGACCAGAGGGTCCAACGCGTCGCCGCCGTCGGCCACCTCGGCCTGCGTCTGAAGGGTCACCACACTCACCGTACCCCCATCTGGATGGGGTCGACCCTCCCTGCCTGTACAGCAACGGCTAGCATGTCGTGTACGCCTCGGAGTCGCGCAGTGTCACTTCGAGACAGGATACCTATTCCTTTCCAAAACGGCGTATTTGACCACCGGTTGCCGACCCACTGGATCTTCCTATTAGACAGTTGTCAATGTTGTGTCAAACATCGACCGGTCCAGTACGTTCGCACAAATGGGCACGGTCGTCGGGCAGACTTCCCTCGTGGACCCGCCGCCGGACCTCATCGCTACGCCTCAACGACGCCGTGCACGCACCGTAGCTTGGGTAGTCCTCGCCATCAACGTGGCCGTCATCCTGTGGGGTGCCGTCGTGCGTGCCACCGGGTCAGGTGCCGGATGCGGCAACCATTGGCCATTGTGCAACGGTGAGGTGCTACCGCAAGACCCAAGTATCACCACACTCATCGAGTTCTCACATCGCCTAACTAGCGGTGTCGCGCTCATCGCCACCATGACCCTCAGCTATCACGCCTGGCGCGCGTATCCGTCTGGTCATCGGGTCCGAACTGGCGCCATCTTGGCAACAGCGACCATTCTCGTCGAGTCCCTCCTGGGTGCAGGCCTCGTCCTCTTAGACATGGTCGCGCAGAACCGTTCGCTCGCCCGTGGGTGGTGGGTCGGGGGGCACCTCGTCAATACGCTTGCCCTCCTGTCGGCGTTTACCGCCGCGGCCGTGTGGGCGTCCGGCACCACCCGTCCACGCCTGCCCTCCGACGCGCACCGTCAACGGCTCCTCGTGGCAGTGCTCATCGCCATGACCATGATGGCCGCGACCGGTGCCACAGGCGCAATCACGGCGCTTGGTGACACGCTCTTCCCCGCATCGTCGCTCGCAGAAGGCTTGGCCCAAAAGGAGGCGGCCGACGCCCACCCGTTTGTCAAGATGCGCTACTGGCACCCCATAGTCGCAGTGACCGCCGCGCTGACCCTCGGGCTAGCCGGACGTGCTTTCGCCGAGTCGTCGCCGTCACCACGAGGACGTCGTCTGGCGGATGGTGTTGCGATTGCTTGCCTCGTCCAGTTAGGCGTCGGTGCCGTAAATGTGCTTCTCCTTGCACCAGTCTGGATACAACTCGTACATCTCGCGATTGCCGACACAATCTGGATCGGTGCGACGTGGATGACTCTCGAGTGCCTCGCAACGCACGCCCAGCCGCCAGCCACGGTGCCGCCCGGTCCGATTCACGCCTCGATCAACGCCTCGCGGGCTAAGTAGTCACGTAACGCGTCCCGCCACGTGCGAGGCGACGGCAATCCGTACCGTCGCAACGCGCCGTGCGCCAGCACCGAATAGCGCGGCCGAGGCGGCCCGCCCGACGGCAAATCCTTCAGCGACGACGGCGAGAGGTTCGCGTTGATCCCGGCCTCCACCATGATTGCCGAGGCCATCTCGAACCACGAACACCATCCAGAGTTTGTGACGTGCGCGATGCCACGGGCACCACGGCGAATCAGCTCAACGGTGACGGTTGCGGCGTCTGGCGCATAACTCGGTGAGTGGATCTGGTCGTTGACGACGCGCAGAGGCTTTCCGGCCCGCGCGTTGGCAAGCATCGTTCCTACGAACGACGTGCCTCCCTTTGCACGGCTCCCACCGAGATCGAACAGGCTTGCGACGCGCACGATCAGGTGGTCCGCCGTCGCCGCCCGCACAAGTGCTTCACCAGTTGCCTTGGAAATGCCGTACACCGATCGCGGTGATGGCGTGACCGACTCGTCATACGGACAGGTCGCGTCGCCGTCAAACACGTAGTCCGTACTGACCGTCACGCAGAGTGCGCCGTGCGCCGCCGCATGATCGGCCAGAACTCGCGCCCCAATGGCATTCACTCGCAAAGCCATAATCGGATCTTCTTGCGCGGGACCGTGCCAGACCGTTGCATTGACGACGACGTCGTACGGCCGTTCAAGCGCACGTGCGACACTTGCCCCCTCGGCAACCTCGACGGAGTCGTGACCAAGTGCAAGCACCTCCCAACCGACGTGCTTGCAGGCGGCGACCATCGCCCGACCGAACTGTCCGGTCGCCCCGACGACAACCACACGCATCTTGAGTCTCCGGAGTTATTCGGCCGTCGGAACCGTCTCGGCCTTGCGTGCCGCCGCGATTGTCAGTGCATCCATCGCGGCCTCCGACTGTCCCAAGCGTGTGAGCGCACGCCCAAGGATCTCGTACACCATGACTGGCGCGTCAGCGGCATCAAGCATGCTAGACAACATTCGGACCGCCTCGGCAGGCGCGCCGGCCTGGTCAAGCAAGTTGGCCAATGTGATTCGGGTTTCACGAAAATCGGGGTGTGAGGTGACGATTCTGTCAAGATAATCGTACGCCTCCTGCAGTCGCCCGGTCGTGCGCAGCAGCTCACCGCGCCATGCGCTCACCGTATCGGTCTGACCATGTGCCGCAATGTGTCGATCAAGCGTTTGCAGTACTACGGCCGGGTTATCACGCATCGCGGACGCGTACCCAATCAATGCCTCAGCGTTGTCAGGCTGACGGGACAGAATCGTGGCATATGTCCGCGCCGCGACCGTCAGGTCGCCTCGTAGCACCGCGGACTCCGCCATTCGAAGCCAAAGGGGCGTCGCGTTTGGATAGTGAGCGACCGCGCGAACGATCGCAACCTCTGCTTCATCAAGCAGCACTTGGGCATCCGTCCGCACCGAGAGTTTCCGCGCGTCGTCGATGAGCATACGGGCGAGAATGTCGGTCGCGGTCACAATAAACCGGGCCGGTTCGGCCGCCGTTGACGCCTCGGCAACTGATCGGCGCAACCACGACTTCGCTTCGTCCGGCTTGCGTTCACCGATGGCGTGTTGTGCCAACTTATAGGCGTAGTACCCACCCGCTGTATCGCGCGCATACGCTCGTTCAAGAAGTTCAAGGTTGCGTGATGCTTTGCGCGCCAAGACATCGCGACTCGCTGCGTAGCCGTGGTGGACGATCGTTGGGGCGTCGGCGTCGGCGTACGCCATCGTCATCCCGTCACGAACGGTAATCGTTTCGTGCACCTCGCCAATCCACGCCACACCGGGGAGCTTCCGAAAGACGCGCCCTCCCTTGTGGACCGTCGATGACTCGCCAGTTGAGTCTGGGCTTGCCCACCAACTCCGCACGGGCAATGCGAAACAGATGGGACCACCCCGATCAGCCCCCACGCGCACGACTTGGCGCAGATACATCGCAGTTGCCGGTTCAAGCTCCTCGTCGGCATCAAGCACAAGCACCCAGTCGGCCGTGACGAGGCCTAGCGCAGCGTTGCGAGCATCCGCAAAGTTGTCGTTCCACGCAAAATGGCCGACGCGCGCACCATGCGCCTCTGCGATAGCAACGGTGTCATCCTCCGACCCAGTGTCGACGACGACCACCTCATCCACGTACGGGCATACACTTCCTAAGGCACGCGCGAGAACCGCCTCCTCATCTCGGACGATCATGCAAACGGCGATTCGCTGACCTTCGGGCGTGGTGTCCCACGAAGGGAGACGCCCACGAACCCTGTTCACGCTCGGTGCGCTCATCGTTACCCCTTCCCCTCCACGCCGCCGATCGCGCCACCTTCACGAAGTCCCTGAGCGATCTGCCGTGCATTCTCTGCGTCGGCGGCCGCTCCAGTGGCGTCCAACGCCAGCGCCAAGTCGTCGTAGACCTCGGACGGTACAAAGTCTCCGTCAAGCAACGGCGCAAGGACCCGAACAGCCTCCGCTGCCTCGTCCGCGCGACGGAGTACGTCCGCGAGTGCTCGACGCAGTTCGATGTTCATTGGGTGTTGGCGTATGGCAGCGTCGAGGCGGTCGTAGGCGCCCTGTACGTCCCCTGCTTTCTCCTCCGCGACCGCAAGGGCGCGAGTGACGACGACGTTGCCGGGGACGTCGATAAGCGCCTGAGTAAGTGCCGTGCGTGCGTCGTCAGGTCGACCGAGTTCGAGATAGGCCTCACCCATGCCGTACAACGCGCGCCACCCAACACTCGCCCGATCAACTGCGCCTGCCATTGGCGCCTCACGACGCGCCCTCGCCTCACGAAACGCCTCGAGTGCGCGCGCCGGTTCACGACCGGCAAGCAGCGCCAGACCATGTTGGGTGCGCAGCGGCGCGTGATCTGGGCACGCTTGCACCCCGCGATCACCCGCACGCACGGCGGCGGCGGCGTCACCGAGAGCCAAATGCGCGGCGATAAGGGTGCGATACGTGTCGGCGACGTTCGACAGACCGAGTGGCCCGCGGGATGCGCTCCCGCTCCCACTGATGCGGAGCGCCGCTTCACCTTCTTGGACTGCGGTCGCAAAGGCGCCATCGGTCAACGCATGTTGCGCCGACTTATAGCGAAGGTAGGCATCCTCTGGGTCGGCATCGATTGCCGCGGCCAGGAGGGTGGCGTTGCGCCGCAGCTTCTGACGCGATTCCATCACCTCTGGGCGGTACCCGAGGTGGTCAATCACAACCGACGCCGCATTCACGACCGACAGAGAAACCTCAGGAGACGCCTCGATCGACTCGTGAATTGCACCGCGAAAGCGCACTCCGGCAACGTTCTCCCAGAGACGGGACTGCATGTCTTCCGTCGTACCGTGCGCCGTCTCACTCCGTACCAAGACGGTGTAGGCACGCGCTTTGCCATCGGGGCTACGCCCGTCGGCCACAAGTTCGCGCAGAAACGGGCCCGAAGCGGGCACGATCGCCTCGTCGGCGTCCAGATAGAGGATCCAGTCGCCCGCTGCGAGCGACACCGATTCGTTGCGCGCCGCGGCAAAGTCGTCGCACCAAGTGAATGTGCTCACTCGCGCGCCGCGCGACCGTGCAATTTCAACGGTGTCGTCCACACTGCCTGTATCGACGACGATGACTTCATCGACCCAAGGGATTGCGCTTTCGAGGCACCGGCCCAACATCGACGACTCGTCGCGAACGATCATGCATAACGAGATGCGTTGGCCCGCCGGAGTCCGTGCCCAATTGCGCGTCTGACCCTCGATGTGTGGGCTAGGTTGACCCGCGGTTCTGGCTCCACTCGACCCCATCGGTGACGTGCCCCTTGCATGACCGGAGCGAAGCGAACCGGTGACGAACGGGCAGTTTACGAAACGAAACACCGGAATCGCCCCAACCACTTCGTCGCCCACGGGGGTCCGACGACTTTCCGACGAAACCCCCAAAGCCACTGAACGCGCACCGTTTACGCGACCGATGATGTCTGTGGACGCAGTCGGTGCGGTGGAGAGACCGGAAGGATCTGGTCTCGATTGTCAGCCAACAGCCTTGGGGTTGTTCGGCCGTCAGATCACCGGATACGGCGGCACGAAGGATACGTGCGTCCTCTCGAGGCATGGAGGTCTCGGGAAAGCGATAGGGAGATCCGAGCATGGCGCTCGTCATCAACTACAACCAGTCGTCGCTCACCGCGCAACGGCATGTGTCCGGCGCGCAATCCGTCTTCCAAGGTGCCATTGAGAAGCTCTCAAGTGGCCTGCGGATCAACAAGGCGTCCGACGACTCCGCTGGGCTTGCAGTCAGCGAGAAGCTGAAGAACCAAGTCCGCGGCCTCAATCAGGCGCAGCGCAACGCGCAGGACGCCATGAGCCTCCTTCAGGTTGCTGAAGGCGCTCTCAACGAGGTTCATTCAATTCTCGGACGCGTGCGTGAATTAAGTGTACAAGGCGCGAACGACACGCTGACTAACTCGGACCGCACTCATATCCAAGATGAAATCGATGCGCTCCTCTCTGAAGTCGATCGGATTAGCAGTTCAACTCAGTTCAACAAGATCAACCTCCTAGATGCATCGAAGGCTGGTTACACATTCCATGTCGGCGCAAACAATGACGCGCCAGCTGCTTCAAACGAAATCACGTTCACAATTGGGGCGTCTGCCAACGCACTTGGTACTCCAGTTGCCGGCAAGATCAACACGACGACGTTGGGCGTGGACGTGTTCTCATCAGGCGCCATGGGTTCCCCATATATGCCGCAGGCGACAGCGAATGGGGCAATCTCGCAGCTTGACAACGCGATCGAGGATGTCAGCACCTTCCGCGGCGCAATCGGCGCGATGCAGAACCGTCTCACCAGCCAGATCAACAGCCTCGGCGTCGCTTCAGAGAACGTTGGGGCAGCAAACAGCCGTATCCGCGATGCCGACGTCGCTCAGGCTGTCTCGGAGATGACCCGCGCGCAAATCTTGCAGCAGGCATCCATGGCGGTTCTGGCGCAAGCCAACCAGCAGCCGCAGTCGGTCTTGCAACTCCTTAAGTAGTCGTTCTGGTTCGTCCTACCGAGAGTCCTGGGAGGGAACTACCGGTAGACGACGAACTAGTCCCGCGCGACGCCGCTGCCACGGCTTGTGCGCCTTGAGAGGCCCCGCGAACTCCACGTTCGCGGGGCCTCTCTTCGCTCATACCGTTGCGCCATGATGTCGACGCAGGGAACCCCAAACGAACGAGCGGCCGTACCATGCACATCAATGGCTACCGGTATGTCACCAGAGGAGGGCGCTGTCGGTCCCGACCAACGCGGGCCATCCTCCGACGACGACTTCAACTCCGAATGGGCCGCGTCGCCCGCGACGTTCCTCGACGTCCTCGCCGAAGCACCGCCCGGCGCGACCATTGAACTCGGCGCCGGCACCTACCGCATCCCCGGCACGATCGAGATACGTAGCCACGTCTTTTTCTCCGGCGTCGGCCCGACGCGCACACGCCTTGAGGCGTCTGGCTCCGGCCCAGCTCTTCGAGTCGTTGGCAATGCCGCCCTCGCTTTACGCGACCTCACGGTCACTGCCGCGGACGGATTCGCGTCGAACGCCATTGAGGCCGTCGATGGCGCGCTCATTCTGGAGCGAGTCCGCGTCACTGGGGCGCACGGACGGCGCCAACGCCCGAGTGCCAGCGAACCAGATGCTCCTGAACCCGGTTACGGAGTCCTCCTCGACGGAACCGTCTGGGCAACGATTACGTCGTGCCAATTCGACGGCAACGACTCAGGCGGCATCTGCGTACGCGGGAGTTGCGCACCGACACTGGTTGACATTCAAGTGGAAGGTGGGACGGCCGGGGTGGTCTTCGCCGGTCACTCGTCTGGCTCGCTGACCCGGTCAAGGTGCCTCGGCGCCGCCATTGGCGTCCTTGTCCTCGACCGCGCGCGGCCCGTGCTTGAGGGCAATGTGTGCCGTGCAAACACGCACACCGGCATCGCGTACCGCTTGACCGCTTCCGGTCTTGCACGCGCCAACGACTGTTCTGACAACGGCTCGGCCGGTATTTGGGTCGGAGACGCAGCGACGCCCAATCTCGAAGGGAATCAGTGCCGGGGTAACCGAACGGCCGGGATTGCCTATCGCCGCGCCGCTGGCGGCTCGGCCACTGCCAATGCCTGCAGTGGCGGTGCCATTGCCGGCATCTGGATAAGCGAAGGCGCCTGCCCGGACCTCTACGCCAACCGATGCGAAGGGAACGCCAACGGCCTCGCGTACACCGAATACGCCGGCGGGACGGCGAGTGCAAACGTCTGTGGCGGGAACACGCTGTTCGGCATCAGCGTCGCCGCCCTCGCCTCTCCATCTATCGAAGAGAACGTCCTTGACGGCAACATTCTCGGCACCATCGTCGATCAACGTTCATCGGATATCGGTCCACTGGTGATCCCAAACTGAACGGGCCAAGATCGCTCGGCACCTAGCGACGACGTGGCACGCTAAAGTCTGCATCAGTCCCACCGTGCAGGAACCGGTCTGAACCGTGACGGAAGGCGCAGGCCACGAACGATGACGACGCCCGCACTCGCCACGGCGAGGTTCTCCACGTTCCGCCTTCGGCATCCGGTACGAAACGAGGCCGCCCACATCATCGATCTCGATGCGTGGGCCGACGCGGCGCGCCTCGTTGCACGCCAACGCCGCCGCGTCGAGGTCGTCCACCACGTAGCGTCGTCGGTGCCAACCCCGCCCGACGATGTCGCCGCGCATGTCGCGCGCGTCGCTGACGGCTACCGTGGCGAAGCGCGGCGCGCCCACGGCGCCGCGTGGCGATGGGTCGGCGCATCGATCGCAGGCTTCCTCGCCGTCGCGTGGTTCGACGCTGTCACCGGTCTGATCTCGGCACTCACATCGACTGGAGGGAACGCCGTCGCGGCCGCCGTCGCGTTGATCCCGACCATTTTCGGCGCCCGTCAGGTCGTCAACCACGCGCGGCGCGCCCGCACCCTCGGCACTGTCGGACGCGCGCTGGCAACCGCACGGATCCGGCGTGCCACTATCGTCGAGACCGGTACCGAGGCGGTCGATGCATTTGCCACGGAATGCCTCCCGTCGCTCACCGAGTTGGACAACATCGTCGCTCGACTTGCCGACGCGCCGATTGACGTCTGCGCGCGAGGTGCCGTCCTAGCACTCGCGATCTCAAGGGCAGCCGCTCGCCACGGACTCGCGCCGGTCTCCGATGCGTATCACGCGGTGTACGTCGCCCTCGCCGGAGCAGAAATCCGAGCTACCCGTACCGAACAGGCCGGCGGCATGTTGGCCGACTCACGCGTTCGGAGCATCCTCAAGCACGCGTACGGCGCGGTGCACGGCGCACTCGCTCCATTCCGCGTGTTCGGCGGGGTACGCACCTCGCCGATGGCGCCGCTTGCAGGAGTGATCACCGGCGGCGCTCTCGTGGCCGCGGCGGCGGCCCTCGGCGGGACCTTCGTGGTGCCACCCGACACCGCCGTCATCATCGACCCGCCCGGCGCACGTCTCGCGCGACTTGCCGAGGGAATCGGTTTCAACCTCAACCAATTCGGCCTCGACGCCGATACACGCGTGATCGTGCGTGCACCAGAACTCCAGTGGTCGTGGCCAGCACCGTTTGCCGACCGGCGCGCTGTCGTTCTTGGCGACCAATACGCAACCGTGCGATCGGTCGTTATCCGGACCGGACCCGACAACTACACCGTCCTGCAGGTTCGCATACGGTTTCGGATCGTCGACCTTGGTCGATGGGCACGTTTCGACGCCGACGGCAACGGTGCGGGTCGCCTCGGTCGAGGACTCTCCTCTGAAATGCAGTCTCGGCTTGAGCTCGTGGCCCGTGACCTGCTGCAACGCGGCTCGCGCGATCCGCAGTACGCCCAAAACCCTCGGGCGCTGGCACGTCAAGTGGAACAAGTGATGGTGATGCAATTGCCCGCCATGCTTGGGCAGTTCGCAAGTGCGGTCAATAGCTTCGACATCGTCGCGGAGGCGGGCGTCCGCATCGATCCACAGATCCGCCAAGCTGACGTGGGACTCGATCGTTCAGCCACGGCGGCGACGGCCGGACTAGGTACCGGCCCGTGAGACCCATCTGGGCGGGCCGCCTTCTCAGGGTCACGTGGGGCATGGTCCGTGCGCGTGTAGCTACACTCGATCACGCGCCGTGAGTATCCCCCCCGACCGCAACGATCCGCGGCCGTCCGTTGAACCTCCCGGCCAAGGCGCCGGCCCACCGCCGCCAGTCACACCGGCGGTGGCCGCCGCATTGCCGCCGTCGGAGACGCCCTCCGTGACCGTGCCAGCCGTCAACTCGCGCACGGCCGTCACGACGCAACGTGAACCATCGTCGGCAAACCTCTCTGCCGACGAGTTTCAGGCCACCATCGAAGCCCTCGTTCGCGCCGGGTCTCCCGGTGCCGTTCTGAGACAAGCACGCCTCATGCGCCGGCTTTCGATTGCAGACGTCGCAAGCACAACGCGGATCCGGTCCGAGTACGTCTCCGCCATGGAAGACGGCACGCCCGGTATCCTCCCGCCGGGTCGCTACGGACTGAGCCTATACCGGTCATACGCGATCTTCCTCGGCGTCCCGCCCGACGACATTGTGCGCATGTACGACCGAGAGGCCGGACGGCGTGCGCGATCAGTCGGCATCTTCGGGGCGCAGGTATCGGTACAGTCGTCTCGGCGGGTCATTGCGTTCACTGTCATCATCATCATGGCAGTCGTTGCCTCCGTCCTTTGGTACCTGCTTCAACCGCTCAGCGTCGCAGAAATCGAAGCCGCTACCAATCGCGTACTGGCACAAGCCACATTCCTTCCTGGCGTCGCACCGGCAACAACGCGAGTTCCCGTACCCCCGACCGTCGCCCTCACGACGTTGGCGCCGACGCCGGTTCCGACGCCCGTGCCGATCCCAACAAGCGTGCCCAACCTGACCGTTTCGCGCACCCCGACAGCTATGCCCACCCCGACCGTTTCCGCACTACCCGACGTCGAAGAAAGCGTCGAAGAGGAACCGATTGACCCGGACGTCGTCTCGTTGACCTTTGTCGAAGACAGTTGGATCCGGATATCGGTGGATGGGAAGCAGGTCTTCGAGGGGATTGTGCGGTCTCCAGATACGCGCACGTACTCTGGTGACGTCGTCACCGTTGTGGCCGGCAACGGGTCGGGTGTAGAACTTGTCGCCTACGGTGACCGTGTCGGCAT
>CAYFLJ010000022.1:0-16836 GCA_964343985.1 uncultured Thermoflexus sp. | reverse complement strand
GTCACGTTGCTTGTCTGCCCTCGCGACGCCAACGTCCCGGAGCGGGCGAGACGCCAACGTCCCGGAGCGGGCGAGACGCCCGCGGTCCCGGGCGAAACAGGCGCAATGCGTAATCTCGAGCGAGTTCGAACAGGCCGGGCTTACTGAAACAGCATATTGTAGAACAATTAGTTGGGACACATGACCCGTGCCCGCCTCTCGCCCGACGCCTCCGGTCGCGACGAGAATGCGGTCGGGCGAGGGTCATTTCGTTGCGATAGCGACACTCGGCGGCGCGACCGATTCGACTCTGTGCGGCTTGCCTGCAATGCGGGGGTCTCAGCCTCGCGAGTCGGGTAACGACGTCAGCACGCCCCACCAGTGACGTCGTTCCGCACGGACCCGGCCGGCTCGGCGTGCGTGGCAATCAAAATCGTCACCACGGTGTCGCCATAGGTGCGGACGCGATCGACGACGAGCCCCGCCGGTGCGTTGACCGATGGATCACGCCTTCCGGTCTCGACCACCAACACAGCACCGTCACGCATGACCGACCGTTGCGCCACGCGGGTGAGTGTGTCCTCCATTGGTCCCCATCCATACGGCGGATCACACAGAATGAGGTCGTACGGTTCTCGTACAACAGCGAGAAACTTGTGGGCGTCCCCGCGAACGACCCTCGCGACATCGGCCAAGCGCGTCCTTTGGAGGTTTGCGACGACGGACGCCACGGCGTCGGGTGAACGATCAACGAAGTCGCACCAATCCGCACCGCGGCTCAACGCCTCGATTCCAAGGCCGCCAGACCCCGCAAACAAGTCGAGTACCCGACCAGTGCCGGCGGCTTCGCCCAGCATTCCGAAGATCGCGCCTTTCACCTTGTCGGTAGTCGGTCGCGTGCCAGTGCCGCGCGGCGCAGCGAGGTGAACCCCGCCCAGCTCCCCGGCAATCACTCGCATCGGCTTAGCCGGCGCCCATCGACCGCGCCTCGTTTCTCGCAACTTGCGCGGCAAGCGCCGCGTGTTCCGGAAGCGAGAGCGCCGGGTCGACTTGCAGGATGGCCGCGGCTTGTCGGCGGGCCTGGACGAGTGTGTCTCGGTCCCCATAACTCGCTACCCGTAGGTCAGGCAACCCACTCTGACGCGTTCCAAAGAATTGTCCAGGGCCGCGCATCCGCAAGTCTTCCTCGGCCAACGCAAAGCCATCTGAGGTCCGTTCGAGGGCGCGGAGACGGGCAAGCGTCGCCTCCGCGTCGCTCTCTGTCAGGAGCAGGCACGAACTCGCGTGCGGCCCACGCCCGACACGCCCGCGGAACTGGTGCAATTGCGCCAACCCAAACCGGTCGGCACCTTCAATCAAGATCACCGACGCGTTCGGCACGTCGATGCCGACTTCAACAACCGCAGTCGCAACAAGCACGTCTGCTTGGCCATCGCGGAAACGCGCCATCACTTCATCCTTCTCGCGCGGCGTCAGGCGCCCGTGCACGAGGGCCAGTCGTAGGTCTGGAAACTGCCGGCGTAGTCGCTCGAACTCTGCAGTGGCCGCCCGCGCCTCGACCCGCTCGGACTCCTCGACCAACGGAAAGATGACGAAGGCTTGGCGCCCCGACTTCACCTGCGTGCGGAGGTATTCGTATGCGTCGGCGCGTCGCTCCGGACGGACCAAGATTGTCCGTATCGGAAGCCGACCCGGAGGCAATTCGTCAAGCAGCGAGAGTTCAAGGTCGCCAAAAACCGACAGCGCTAGGGTTCTCGGGATGGGTGTCGCCGTCATCGCCAACATATGGGGGTTCGTGCCCTTGCCGACCAAGGCCTGCCGCTGACGGACACCGAACCGATGTTGTTCGTCGACGATGACAAGGCCGAGGTTACGGAACCCTCCCCCGTCTTCGATGAGTGCGTGGGTCCCAACCACGACATCGAGCAGTCCTTCTTGCACCCCAAGCCACGTTTGACGCTTTTCGCGGAGACGAGACGATCCAGTGACACGCGCAACCCGCACACCAAGCGGCGCCAACGTCGTCGCGAGCCCCCGTTCATGCTGTTGCGCCAAGATGTCCGTGGGCGCCATGAAAGCAACCTGGCACCCCGACCGTACCGCCATCAAACACGCTGCGGCGGCGACCGCCGTTTTGCCGGACCCAACTTCACCCTGAAGCAGCCGTCCCATCGCGATCGGGCGACGCACGTCGGCCTCAATCTCGCCGATGACTCGGCGCTGTGCGCCCGTCAACGCATACGGCAACCTCGACTCAAAGTCGGCAAGCGTGCCAACAGGGACGTCGAAAGCCACCCCGGGGCGCTCGGTTTCACGCTGATACCGTCGTTGCAACACCCACGTCTGGATGCCGAGAAGCTCGTCGAACGCAAGCCGTTGGCGAGCCGCTTCGTTATCGGCGTCGGTCTCTGGGAAGTGCGCCGCTCTGAGCGCAACCGCGACCGGCGGCATCCCCTCCGCAAGTCGGACGCGTGGTGGCGCAAGGTCGACAAACCCGTCGCCAACAAGATCGAGCACCTTCCGAATCGCCGTGCGGATGGCTTTGTCGGTGAGGCCTTCAGACTTTGCATAGAACGGCACCAGTCGTCCCGCATGGAGCGACTCCGCAACGTCGAATTCGTAGTCTGGCGAGGTGAACTGAAGCGCGCCACCCGGGGTCAGGTCGGGCCGCCCGCTGATGAGCACCGGGTTACTCTGCCCGAGCCGCCGAAGCAAATACGCCTGATTGAACCACGTCGCCTGGGCGTACCCCGAGTCGTCGCGAATGGTCGCTTGGGTCACGGTCAGACCGCGACGAGACGTCGGCTTCCGTGTAACAGAAACCACGGTGACGAGGACGTTGGCAGTTTGACCAGCGATCAGATTCGCAATCGGCGTAACGCTTCGACGATCGACGAGCCGACGCGGCAAGTGAAACGCCAAATCTTCCATTGTGACAATGCCAAGTTTCTGAAACGCGGCAAGCGCACGTGAGTCGAGGTCTGGCAGTCGCGACACCGGATCTGATGGGGCGGCGTGAAGGATTGGCGGCGCCGACGGCGTGACGGTCGCAGGCTTACTGCCTCGGTCCCGACGCACGGAAGTCGGAGGGTTTGGTCCCCGGGCACCCGCCCCTGCATCTCGTCGCACCTGTGTCGTCGTAGGGGGAGCACGGCTGGGGAGAGTGTCGGATGGCCCCTCTTCCGTGGAAGCGCCCCGCTTGCTGGGCGCGGAGGCGGTGGGGAGGGGGCCTGAAGCAATCGCCTCCAGGGCAGCCGCAATCGTCCGCGCGCGCGCCGCCGGCGCCTTGTCTCCGTAGCCGACTAGCAACGCCCGGACCGCCGGTGCCCATGCACCCCACGACCCATCGAGGCGCGCCGCAAATGCTTCAATGCCGCCGACGACCGCACGGTTGCTATGCCGTAGTGATCGTTCGAACTCCAGAATGCGTCGCGCCCGAACCTCCGGACCGTCTCGCCCGCCCACGCTTACTCCACCGAAATGACATAGTCGTAGTGCGGTTGTCCCCCAAAGACGACCTCGACCGACGCCCGCGAGTACGTCGCCGCGAGCGTTTGGCCGAACGCCGCACCGTCAACCTCGGGAACTTCCGCACCACGGTAGACCGTGAGAAGTTCGGCCGCTGCCCCACCGGCGACGTCAAGTGCGCCCGTTACCACGGTGAAAAGGTCGGTGCCCGCAGTCACCACCGTGTCGTCGACAAGACCGAGAAGGTCGCCCGTGCGCACGTTCACGCCATCGATCTCCACATCCCGTGTGGCACGTGTTACCTCAACGGTGCGTACGCTTCCCAGCGCCGATTCCATCGCAGCGGCGACAGCGACAGGCTCTCGGGCAGGATCAAGGCCGGCGGCCATCATCGCTGCGACCCCTTGAGCGGCCGTGCGGGATGGCACCACGATTATTTCGCGCCCGTCGCCGATTTCCTGAGCCGCCATGGTCCCCGCCTGACGCGCGGTCATCACGACATTGCCATTGTTCGGCAGGACGATTGTGACCCGAGCGTTGGCGCTTCGAGCGGCATTGAGAATCTCCTGCGCACTCGGGTTCATCGTCTGCCCACCCGCCACGACCGCGGCGACGCCAAGGCCGCGGAAGACCTGCGCAAACCCATCACCTGGCGCGACGGCAAGGAACGCCAACTCGACGAGCGGCGTCTCCGTGAGTGTCACACCCACCGTTCCACCAGACGCATTGGCACGCCACCGTTCTGCCTGTGCGTCCATGTCTTCGATCGAGATGCGATGCACGCGCCCGAACTTCACGCCACGGCTCAAAAACGCGCCCGGGTCTTCCGTGTGTCCGTGTACGCGGACAAACCCTTCACCGCCCACAACGATGGTGGTGTCCGAGACCTCGTGCATCGAAAGCCGGACATCGTCAATCGGGACGGCGCGCCCATCCGCGCTCACCACTAGGAATTGGGTGCAGTACCCCCACTCGCCTGCAAGCGGGTCGTCGTCGACAACCTCGGGGGCAACCTCGACGGAAACGGGAGACGCCGTTGGCGCAGTTAACACACTCGCAATTCTCGGTAGAAGCTCGCCACGGATCGCAAACGCCATGCCCTCAAGGATCAGGCGATATCCCTCGCCTCCGGCGTCGACCACTCCAGCCTGACGCAAAATCGGGAGCTGCAACGGGGTATCGCGCACGGCAACCCGCGCGCCCTCAAGCGCTGCCGTAATCACGTTGAGCATCGACCCACGTGCATGTCCGACCGCGGCGGTCGCCGCATCACCCGCGGCGCGAGCAACCGAAAGAATCGTTCCCTCGACCGGCCGTGTCACTGCGCGATAGGCCGCTGTTGACCCTTCTGCAAGCGCCTTTGCGAGCGCGTCCGGGGTCACGGTTTTGGCGTCACCAAAGCCCTTTGCCAAGCCCGCGACGATCTGGGAGAGGATTACCCCAGAGTTTCCACGCGCTCCCAACACCGCCCCGTTCGCAGCCGCCCGAATCACTGCACCGGCACTCTCGTCAGCGACTCGTCGGGCCGCCTCCACCGCGGCGCGCATCGTCAGATGCATATTGGTACCGGTGTCGCCATCCGGGACCGGGAAAACATTTAGGGCGTTCACTGCGCCCACGTGTTGCTCAAGCCATCCAGCGGCATGCTCGAACATGCGGCGAACGGCGGCACCGTCGAGGTGATGGCGTTCGACACCCGTCGGATGTGGGTCCGTGGTGGGGCTACCCGAAGCAGCCTCTGCGTGATTGCTCTCGGCCATCGCGTCGCTCCGATCGCGGTGGGCGCGCCCGAACGTGACGTTCGGAGCGGGGATGCTACAGTTCAGCTATCTCGCCGCCCCGTCGCGGTGCGTGCCACTCTTGGCATCGTCCGAGCGTGATCGCAACACCACTCGGGCGTACTCGGGGCGGGTGAGGATAGCACGGCGTTCGGAAGTCTCCAGATATACCCGGCGACTCCTCAATACGTAACACCTTTCAGGAACGGGGTCAGTCAGTGGCTACCAAGTGTGACTTGTGCAACAAGGGAACGGCCCATGGCCGAACCATCTCCAGCAACGTATCGGCCGGATGGGCCCGCCGTGCCCCGAAGAAGAATCGGACGTTCAAGGCAAATATCCGACGCGCCACGATCATGCTCGCTGGCATCCCGGTGAAGGCGGACGTCTGCACCCGCTGCCTTCGGAGTCTGGTGAAGACGGCCTAAACGTCACTGGCAGTTAGGCTCAAACTTTCTCCGCTCCCGCGCGAGCGGAGGTGTGGGTGAGGGTCGTCATCCGGCTCCCGCCGCACGTATCGCCCGAATGGCTTCTGCCGTTCCCTCAAGATTCGGGGTGAAGACGGCACTACCGGCGACGAGGTAGCGCGCTCCAGCACTGAGCGAGGTACGCGCGGTGTGACGGTTGATGCCACCGTCAACGCCGACCTCTATTGTCGGCCCAAACAGCCGAACGATCTCGAGTATTTTGGGGACCATCGTTTCAAGGAAGGGTTGCCCCGACGATCCAGGTTCGACCGTCATCACCAACACGTGTTGAACTTCACCCACCAGCGTTGCGATAGCCCCGACGCTTGTGGCCGGCTTGATTGCGATACCGGCGCGCATCCCACGCGAACGAATTTGGTTCAGCGTTTCGATTGCCTGGGACGCACCCCCAGCGAACGCTTCGACATGAAGGGTAACCGCACGGACGCCGGCATCCGCTAGCCACGCCACATGCGACGCGGGGTTCGTAACCATGAGATGCGCGTCAAGCGGCAGCGTTGTCGCCGCGCGGACGGCATCGACTACGAGGTTTCCGAATGAAATTGGGCCGACAAAGTGCCCATCCATGATGTCAACGTGGAAGGCGTCGGCCCCACCGTCGGTCGCGGCACGTACGGCATCGCCAATCCGAAGGAGCGGCGCAGCGTATAGCGACGGCGCCACGACGACCTGATCCGCGCCAGCCGTCATGAGGGCGTGACGACGGGTACGCGCGACCGCGCCTGCACCTCCGTGCGAAGTTGACCGCACGCGGCACGGATTTCCCTGCCCATCTCACGACGAATCGTGCAGATCACACCGGCGGCACGCAAGATTGCGTGGAACTCGTCAACGACCTCCGGGCGCGACGCTCCGAACGGTAGTGATGACACGGGGTTCATGGGGATGAGGTTTACGTGGACGTCATGGCCGCGGCAGAGGCGAACAAGGTCCCGCGCTAGCGCCGGCGTGTCGTTGACACCGTCAAGCAGCGTGTATTCAAAAGTCACACGCCGACCAGTTTTGGCCTGATACTCCCAACACGCATCCAATAGCACTGAGAGCGGGTACCGCCGGTTCAACGGCACGAGCGCCGTCCGCAAGTCATCTACCGGCGCATGAAGCGACACCGCTAAGCGGACGGCGTACTCGTCGTCAATCAGGCGCGCCATCCCAGGCAGCCACCCGGATGTCGAGACCGTCAGGCGGTGCACCCCCAGACCGGCGCCATCGACCAACAGCGCGACGGCACCCATCGTCGCGTCGTAATTCATCAAGGGTTCGCCCATGCCCATGAACACGATGTTGCGTACCACGGGCGGATGCAGTCGCGTCCACCGAAGGAAATGCAACGCTTGGCCGACGATTTCCGCCGTCGACAAGTTGCGAGTGAAGCCCATAAGCCCAGTCGCGCAGAATGCGCACTTCACCGGGCAGCCAACTTGCGTACTGACACATACGGTTGCTCGCTCGGCGCCAGTGCCATCACCGCGAACCGGATAGCGCATCAGCACCGTCTCCACGACGTCACCGTCAGGCAGGCGAAGCGCAACCTTGCGTGTCTCGTCGTCGAGTGCAACCGCCTCGACGACCACCTCCATCGCGTCCAGCCGAAACCGCGTGTCTAGGGCTTCGCGTAGGGCCTTGGGGAGATTCGTCATCTCCCAAAACGAGCGAACCGGCGAGCGATAGAGCCACGCGGCGACTTGGTCGCCGCGGTAACTCGGGAAGCCCAAACCTACAACGGTCTCTCGAAGGCCCGTGAGGGAAAAATCGCCGATTGCCGGCTTAGGCGTCGGTCCACTCGTCATAGGTTCCACTGTCTACGCTGCGCTCAATCGTCGCGTCGGCGGTTACCGGACAACAGCATCGCGTAATAGAGGACTTGAGAGACCGACTGCAACAAGGCGGCAACGTAGGTGAGCGCCGCGGCGTCGAGAACCTGCCGAGCCATGCCAGCGTCGTACGACGTCACCAGCCCATTGTCAACCAACAAGCGCATCGCACGATTGCTGGCGTTGTACTCCACCGGCAGGGTCACGGCTTGAAAAAGCGCCGCCGCACCAAAGAGAAGCAGCCCAAGCAGCGCGAGGCCGAACATGTTGATGAAGAGCCCAAGCATGAAAATGTACGGTCCGAGAATGCTTCCGATATTTGCAACCGGCAGAATCGCCGCGCGCGTACGCATCGGCACATAGCTTTCCGCGTCTTGGATGGCGTGACCCACTTCGTGAGCCACAACACCAATGGCGGCAACCGAGTTCCGATACATGGTCGATTCAGACAACCGAACGACTTTTCCGCGCGGATCGTAGTGATCCGTCAAGTCTCCCGGAGTTGCCTCAATGGCGACTGAGTAGAGACCTTGCGAGTCGAGAAGGCGTCGTGCAATTTGTGAGCCGGTGTAGCCGGTCGAGTTGGCTACATTTGCGTACTTGCCGAATGCCGACTTGACCTTCCACTGTGCCCACAAGCCGAAGATCATCGGCGGCAACGCGAACACGAAGTACATTGGGTCGAAGTACATAGTGTGTCGTTCCTCCCTTCGAACCTGTTCAGAGGTTGGTCCAGCAAGTCATGGACACCGCCCCTCTGACGAGTCTACGCGGTCGATGCGTCGAGGTCGCTAGCGCCCGACCTGCCGGCTCTTCCAGTTGCGAACACCTTTCGGATGACGTCGTCGATGGACGGTTCCTCAATCGTCAAATCGGCAACCGGCAGAGACGACAACAGTTGGGCCGCCCGAACCGAGACTTCGTCGCGCGGAAGGTGCAATGTCGCAGAGGTGCCGTCAAACGTGGCTACCGTCCCATGAACTTCTACGTCGACCCGATCAACCGGACGATCAAAGCGCATGCCTACAACCCGGTAGCCCGCGAACGTCGCCACGACCTCAGCCAATGGCCCGTCATGAATGACGCGCCCGTGGTCAATGACGATCACCCGTTCGCACAACTCTTGAACGTCGTCCATGTAATGCGATGTCAGGATGATCGTGGCGCGGTGTCGTTTCCGGTATGCGTCGATGAATTGCCGGACCGACTTTTGCGCCACGATGTCAAGGCCAATTGTCGGTTCATCTAGAAACAGCACGCGAGGCCGGTGCAGTAACGCCGTCGCGAGTTCGCACTTCATCCGTTCCCCAAGCGATAGCCGCCGCACCGGCACGTCGAGTACTCGCCCAAGATCAAGCAAGTCCACCAAATCATCAACGGTTTGTTGATATTGACTGTCTGGTATTTCGTATATTTCTTTATTCAAAAGAAACGTTTCGCGCGCAGGGATATCCCACCACAGCTGATTCTTTTGGCCCATGACCAGAGACAACTGTCGTAAGAGCACGTGGTCACGACGCCACGGGTCGTGTCCGAGGACCCGCGTCTCGCCCGACGTAGGAAACAGAAGCCCGGACAGTAGTTTCAGTGTGGTCGTCTTGCCGGCGCCATTTGGGCCTAAGAAGCCGACGATTTCACCTTCTCGGATATCAAACGACACGCCGTCAACGGCGCGAACGAGGTGATTGTCCCGCTTGACCAAGCCCTTGATCGACCCGATGAGGCCTGGAGCCTTGCGGTGCACACTGAAGTGCTTCGCAAGGTTGCGAACTCGTATCGCAGGCGGGGCGTCGCCCCGGCCAGGCCCTAACTGCACTTCTGCGCGGTCGATGCGTTTTCGCCAGTGTCGAACGACTGCCCGCACGCACAAGATTTCTTGGCGTTCGGGTTCTGCACAGTGAACCCCGACGCCATCAGGCCCGCGGCGTAGTCAATGCGCGCGCCCTTGACAAAACTTGCACTGAACTCATCGACGAAGATTCGCATGCCGGCGTGCGCGACTACAAAGTCGCCGTCATCAGTCTCCTCATCAAGGGACATCCCATAGGAGAGGCCAGAACATCCTCCGGGCGACACGAAGACTCGCAGGCCCACGTCGTCGCGCCCCTCCGCCTCAATGAGGCGGCGCAGCTCTTCGGTCGCGCGGTCGCTGAGTGTCACGAGCGGTTGTGCCGTCGCGGTCGTCATGTGACTCGACAATCTCCTGTATCGCTAGCGTAGCAGAGCGCACCATGCCCGCCCTGCTCGTCGAGTTTGTCGCCCTCCCCCGCGTAGACTCAGACCGATGGACTCGCCATCACCGCTTATCGCGATTTTGAAAGACGAGCTTCTCGTCCAACGAGTCTTCCTGTCCTCTGACGAAGAGCGCGCGCTAGACCGCGAAGCCGACGCCCCTGACGACGGCGACTTAGCGTTTGAACGGGTCAAAGCGCGCCGGTATCTCTTCTACGCGGCGCTCCGAGACCGCTTCATTTACGACGGCCGCCCGATTGACCAGTGGCTTGATTGGATCGCCGAAGCCGAAAGCCAAGCGGGAGGCAGCCCGACCATCATTTCCGCCCTCGCAACCCGAGTGATTGAATGGTCGATTCGCGCCACCGACCGCAAGTCGATGGCAATGGGTTTTTTGGCCGGTACTACCCGGTGGGTGGGCATTGCGCTCCTGACCTTGGCGGTTTGGGCTTGGTCCCGTGAGGTGGGTCCCGCTACTTGGGTACTCGCCGCGGTTGGCGGCGCCACGTGGGTCGGTGCGCGCCGGATCGCACGGGTCACCGAAGCGCATGTGAAGGCGCTCGTCGCCGAGACACGCGCCCGGCATCCGTCAACCGTGCGCGCCTGAGCGAGTCGCTCCGGGCAGGAACGGTTGCCATGCCGCCGCTGTCTCCGCGTCGGGGCGGTTTGCCCACAGGAACCATTGGGCATAGGCCGGACGTCGGGGGACTCGTTGTAGTCGCATCCGCGTCTCCCCCAGTGCGTGACCGCCCTTCCGGAGATTGCACCCGAGGCAGGCACACACGACGTTCTCCCAAGCGTGCGCCCCGCCCATATGCCGGGGGATCACGTGGTCGATCGTCAGCTCACGTGTTCGCGCCCCACAATACTGGCAGGTGTAGTCGTCCCGAACGAACACTTCGCGTCGTGTCACCCGTACCGGGATCCATGGGCGGCGAACATGATTACGGAGCCGAATGACCCGTGGTCTCGGACGCGAGCCGCTCGGTGACCGGACCACGAGACCACCTGACGCGAGCATTTCGGCCTTGTCGGCATCGATCAGGGCGATGGCGCGGCCGAGTCCACACACATTGAGTGGCTCGAAGTTCGCGTTCAAGACCAAGACACGGTTAAACGTGTCACCACCTCCTCTTGGGCGCTACCAATGAAAGGCGGTGGAAGTCTAGCACCGTGCAACGGCCGTCGAGAGCCTAGAGCGCTTCAAATCGCTACCCTGACGATCACGTATGCCCGTTCGCACCGTCGAGAAGATCGTTGTCGTCGTCGCCGTTGTCGTTCTCGGCGTCGCATTGAGCCTTGGCGTCACTGGTCTCCCGCTCGCCGGCCTCGCAGCGGCGCTCATTTTCACGGTGAGCGCCGGCCTCGACTTGGTGATGAGGGGTGAAGCGCGGACTAGATCGGCACCGGAGCAGTTCGTCTTGCCAATCGCCGTGGTGCTTGGCGCCTTGCTCTTCTTGCCGCTCTTGCCGACCGGGGCACTATTCGTCGTTGGACTTGGCGCATTCGCAACGGTGTTGTTTGCGGTGCTTTGGACGGAATGGGCACTCGCGCGTGGAAGTGTTGGCAGGGAACGTGGCGAAACGACTCTCGCCCTGATCGGTTACGTGACCGCGTTCATTCTTTACGGTGCCATTTATCAAATGCGCGCCCGAAGTCTCATCTCGGCGTCCGCAATTGTGGCGGTCTCGTTCCTCCTCGCCGCCCGTCACTTGCGGCTCACAGAAGTGGCGTTCCCCGATCGAACCCCAGAACCAGAACCGCCCGTCGATATCTCCGCCTTGAGCGTTCCCGAACGGCTACGGTTGAGCGGGAGGTTCACCACCCTTACCCAAGTGACGACCCCAAGCGGTCGACACGTCACGATCACGCCCTCGTGGCGTCGGACAATCGTCTACGCTGGAGTCGCCGGCCTTGGCGTCGGTGAAGTAACGTGGGCGCTCAACTATTGGCCGTTGAATGGCTTGCAAGGCGGTGCCTTCCTGCTCGCCGTCTATTACTTCACCACGGGCATTCTGACGTATGCCCTCCACACGCGCCTTACCATGCGGGTCACGCTCGAGTACGGGATCATTGCCTTCATTGGTCTGATCGTTCTGGCGGTTGCAGGCCTCGCCCCTCGGGGGATGTAGCCCGCGCACGCTCGGGCCGCACGTCCGCACTCATTGACGCTTCGCCGACTCACGTGAGCGATAGCAACGCCGCGGCGCGGCAAAAGCGGTACGCCCCGACCCCGACGCGCGGTTACCTGACAACTGCGATGGGTGCCTTCGGGCCGTTCTCGCCGCGCTTACGGGGTTTCGGTTTGCCCCACATCCATGCCTTCTGTCGAGGGTCCGCTCGGAGGGGTTGGTCGAAACATTCGAACCACGCGTCGCTCAAGTTCTCGGCGGGGAACCAAAACACGATGTCCGCAGGTTCCGCAGCGAAGGCCAATGTCGGCGCCGAGGCGGTACACAACCCAATCCGTTCCCCCGCACGGGTGTGCCTTGCGTAGTCGCACTTGGTCGTCAACCTCGAAGGTCATCGGCACCTTCGGGTCATATCGAGTCGGCGGCAACGTTGACGCGAGGGTTCTGGCGTCGATGGTCGGCGGTGGTGGTCCTAGTGCGCCGACACGACGTTCGCGCGAGCGCTCTCGATCTGGTCCCGAAGGCGCCGCGCCGCCGCCCGCGCGGCCTCCGCGAAGTCCCGGCCGCTTGAGGCGTACATGACCTGACGAGCGGCCACTACCAGCAGCCCCGCCCCCGTCGCGTCCAACCCCGCTGCCATCGACGCTTCGAGGTCGCCCCCCTGAGCGCCCACTCCGGGAAGGAGGATTGGCACTGTTGGCGCGACCGCCCGCACCCGCGCCAGTTGCGTCGGTGCCGTTGCGCCCACCACCAACCCGATGTTCCCGTGCGTCGTCCATGTCGGTGCCCGCTCCGCGATGCGGACGTACAGCGGTTCCCCCGCGACGTCGAGTTCTGCAATCTCTGCCGCCCCCGGATTGGAGGTTCGGCAAAGTATGTAGGTGCCACGGTCGGCTCGGTCGAGGAACGGCGCCAACGCGTCACGCCCGAGATACGGGTTCGCCGTAATTGCATCGCAGCCGTACACGTCAAATATCGCCCGCGCGTACGCACGGGACGTGTTGTCTATGTCGCCCCGCTTCGCGTCGGCGATGACGGGGATACCGAACGGCACGTGCGCGACGGTGGCGCGGAACGCCTCCATCCCCGCCGGACCGAGCGCCTCGTAAAACGCGAGATTCGGCTTATATGCCGCGACAAGGTCACACGTTGCGTCAATGATTGCCCGATTGAACGCCAAGATTGCCTCGGCCGGAGGCAGCGACTGCAAATGCGTCGGCAACCTTTCTGGTTCGGCGTCGAGGCCAACGCAAAGCAGGCTGCCGTTCCGAGCCGCGGACGCGGCCACACGTTGACCATACGTGGTCACGCCTCAACCCTTTCATTGACCGCATTCCGTTGCCCCGCCACAACGTTGACCAGCGTTCGCACCGGTGTGCCAATATCCAATCCCGTATCGACGATCAAATCGAAATGTCCTAAGTAATTCTCAGTCCGTGCCATCCGCTCAAAGATTTCGATGCCAGCCTCGCTTCCAAACGCCGGCGAATGGCCAGCACTTCGATCAGCAATGCGCGCGCGCACCAGTTCGGGCGGCGCTTGCACGAGAACAGACACATGCTCTGCGTGCGCGATACGTGCAATCGCGGCGAACAACCTGCGACCTGACCGTCGACCGTTCGTGCCATCAAAGATCACGGCGTAGTTCTCATGCAGGAGCGCCCGCACGGTCGCGTAGCAGGTCACGTAAACCAGACTACTCTCCTCGGGGGTGTACACCGGCTTCGGAAAGAGGACGCGACGGACTTCGTCAGTTCTGAGGACTACGGCACCAGACGCCACGTGCACCTCGTGGGCGAGATACGACTTGCCTGACCCCGGCAAGCCAGCCAAAACCACAAGGCACCCTCGCGTCCGGTCACTCGGATCACCGATGCCAAGTGAGGCCCGAACGGCTTGCACGCGGTCGGGCAAACTCCTAGCTGCCGTGGCCGGTTACCCCATCACCGCTCTCACGTGCTTGCCGACGCAGGAACCACAGCGCACGCCCAACTTCAGCGGTGCAATCTTGCAGAAGCTCAAACGCCCGTTGCACGTGCTCAATGCTCTCGTCGGCCATCACATCGACGGCGTAGGTTCGCGAACCATCACCACTCTCGCGCCCTGTCAAAACCTCAACCGCGCGTTCAAGACGCTCGACAACCGTCGAGACAGCCTCAAGGGCAGTGACGCCAGGGGCAACCTCCGCAGTGTCGTGTTGGTTCTCCATTACACTTCGCCCCCTGCGACGAAACCGTGTGGTTCCCGAACGGCGAACCTCAGCACCCGCCCGTGTGCGCACCGCATTTTGGTCGCGTACGGACCAGAAGTGTAGCGAAACACCACCGCGACCTCGGTCGCTGATGCCAGAGACGAGTTGGGAAACAGGTATCCTCGTACTGTGGCTGATTCGGGTTCGCGCACCTTCGTCATCATCGGCAACGGCGTCGCCGGAACCTCGGCCGCTGAAACCCTTCGCAAGGGCGACCCCGACGCGCGCATCGTGTTGATCGGCGACGAACCGCACCCCCTCTATAACCGCGTGGCGCTGCCAAAGGTCCTCAAAGGGGTAACCGCGCCTGAGCGCACCATCATCAAGTCAGTGCAATGGCACGTTGATAACCGCGTCGAGTTGCGACTTGCTACGTTGGTGACCGCGATCAACACCGACCTGCAAGTGGTAACCACAGACGCCGGCGATTCGTTCCGCTACGACGCGCTTCTGGTCGCCACTGGCGGCACTCCGAATCGGGTAAACGTTCCAGGTAGTGATGGCACACGTGGCATCTACCCGTTCCAGACCCTCGAAGACACCAAAACGCTACTTGAGCGAGTGCAACAGTCCAAGAGTGCCGTGACCACGGGCGGAAGTTTCATTGCATACGAGCTAACCGAAGGCTTCCGGCACCACGGTGTGGCGACGACCTGGGTGATGCGCGGTACTCGGTTTCTTCATCGGATCCTCGACGAATCCGGGGGGCAGTACGTTGATCACCTCGCCCGCGCCGTCGGTGTCGAGACGATTTACGAAGACTCCGTCAAGAGTGTTACTGCGGATGCCGATGGTGAGTTGCGGTCAGTTGTGACCTCTCAGGGGCGGGAAATTGAATGTGACCTCCTCGGCGCAGGCCTAGGGCTCAAGATGCGTCTTGAGTGCCTCGCCGGCACACCGATCAAGGTCAATCGCGGTATCGTCACGAACGAGTACCTCGAGACGAACGTCCCCGGTGTATTCGCCGCTGGAGACGTGGCCGAGTTCTTCGACACCTCGATCAATGCCTATAACCAAATGGGCACGTGGAATAGCGCAGGTTCACACGGGAAGGTGGCCGCCGCTAACATGCTCGGCAACCGAACGGAGTTCCGTGAAGTCCCGTACTACACAAGCACCATGTTCGACAGTCAAATGGCCGCAATCGGGATCATGCCCGAAAGCGTCCCGGAGATGGAAGCCGTTACCCGCCTCAATATGGAACGTGGGATCTATCGGCGCCTGTTCTTCATCGATGGTCGTCTCGCCGGTGCAGCCTTGATCGGCGACATCCGCGTGCGTCGCGAACTGATGGACACCATCCGGTCCCAGCGACAGGTCAGCAACGCCGAGCGCGAAAACCTGCTCTCGGTGTAACCGTCAGAGCGCCTATTCGGGCGTCTTGCTTCGATTCCAACTCAGCCCTGTCTCCTGTTGGCCTCACGGCGCCTTAGCCTTCGCTCGCGCCGCCCGGGACCGCGGGCGTCTCGCCCGCTCCGGCAACCCCGTATCGCCGAGAAGGCCAATCCAAGCGCCAACTTCCAACCTTGGCGTCCGTATACGCCCAATGATCACGAACGTCGCTCGACGGATACCATGCGACGGTGAACGCCCCGAGCACCGTGTCCCGAGATCCTCTGTACATCGGGATTGACGTGGGCACCACATCCACAAAAGGGGCGATTGTCGATGCTTCCGGTCGCCTCCTCTCGGTCGCAAGCGTTCCCTACACCGTCTCTCGACCGCACCCCGGCTGGGCCGAACAAGACCCGCGGGAGTATGTCGATGCGTCGATCCGCGTCATTCGCGAGCTGCTCGGCGCTCCAGGCATTGACCGCGCGCGCGTGGCCGCGCTCTGTAGTTCCGGGCAGGCCCCGACCCATCTCCTCCTCGACGCCCATGGCGAACCGGTGCGGCCGGCCATCCTCTGGCAAGACACCCGCGCCGCCGCCGAGGCCGACGCGCTTGCACGTGAAGTCCCCGTCGACACCATGGCCACCATCATCGGGATGCACTGGCCCGTCGATGCCTCGAACCCACTCGCCCGAGGACGATGGCTTGCCGCCCATGAACCCGAAGCCCTCGCTCGTACCGCTCACCTCCTCATCCCGAAGGATTACGTCCACTTCGCACTGACCGGCGTGATGCGCACCGATGCGTGGTCGGCAAAGGGCCTGGTCCATCAAGGAACGCATCGGATCATCGAAACCATTGAGGAACTCGGGAGACTTCCCGCACGCATCATCCCGCCTGCCGGAACTCCCCGCGACGTCGTTGGCCACGTGACCCCGGAGGCATCGCGCACAACCGGCTTGCCCGTGGGGATCCCCGTCACGTGCGGGTGGACCGATGGCATGGTCGCCATGCTTGGCACCGGCTCCCTTGGCCATGCGGGCCTCGCCGGCGACGTCTCCGGCACCTCGGAAGTGACTGGTGTCACCCTCGCCAGTGAGCCGACCCTCATCGGGCGCCTGATGGCCGCGCGGGTCGTCGACACCGATCAGTGGATCCTCTACGGCCCAACGCAGGCGAGCGGCGCATCGTTGGGGTGGGTACTCCGAACTGTCCTCTTGCCCGACGAACCACGTACTCCCGAGGCCCGGCAGCGCGTCGCCCTTGGCCTCGCATCAACCGTCGCGGCAGGGGCCGAGGGCCTCACCTTTCTGCCCTACCTCGAAGGGGAACGTGCGCCAATCTGGAACCCTCGTGCACGTG
>CAYFLJ010000021.1:0-16838 GCA_964343985.1 uncultured Thermoflexus sp. | reverse complement strand
ATCGGCGTCGACTCTGACGACCGGGTGTATGTGTTCGGCCGTCAGTCGAACCACGTCTTCATCTACGAATCTGACGGCACCTTTGTGGACGCATGGGGCGAACCGGGCCAGTGGGTGACGACGCACGGACTAACGGTGGGCCCAGATGACATGCTGTACCTCACCGACACCGGTGGGCACGCCGTTGAGAAGTTCACCCGCGAAGGACGCCATGTCGCCTCGTTTTCGACGCGTGGCATCCCGTCCTCCACCGGTTACGACAAAAGCCCTGCCGAACAGTACGACCGATCACTTTCTATACGGCACGCCGCCGGCCCTTACAACCTGCCGTGCGCGGTGGCTGTGCGGGACGATGGCCATGTGTTTGTGGCGGACGGATACGGAAACGCCGCGATCCATCATTTTTCGCCAGACGGCCGACACCTCCACAGTTGGGGCGGACCGGGCATCGCCTCCGGCGAGTTCAATTTGCCACATGGGATTGCCGTGGACCATCTCGGCCGCGTTCTCGTCGCTGATCGGGAAAACGAACGGATTCAGGTGTTCACTGGCGAAGGCACCTTTCTTGAAGCGTGGACCGATGTTCAGCGCCCAACGCAGGTTCGAGTCGGGCGCGATGGGCGCGTCGTGGTCTCGGAGTTGCATTGGAAGGCGGGCATGCGTTCATTTAAGTCTGGCCTCATCGTGAGCGACCGGCCGAGTCGGATTTCGGTCTACGATCAGAACGGCGCAGTCCTTGCGCGCTGGGGCCAAGCACCCGGAGAAGACGCCACTGCACCCGGCCATTTCACGGCGCCACACGACGTCGCGATTGACTCGCAAGGGGATATCTACGTTGCGGAAGTAAGTTTCGCCGAGTTCGGGCGCCTCGGCTTGGCGGGGCCGGATTGCCACACCGTGCAGAAGTTTCGGTGCGTCGGCAATCCGTAAGGACGTTGGCTTGGGGCGGTCACCTCAAGCCCTATCCACTCATGTTCGTCGCGACGACGTCGGCGGACCTCGGGTTAGTCTGAACTCGTCGCGCCTTCGTAGTAGCTCGCGAAGGCGCGTTCGCTAAACGAGGCGTTCGTCACCACGATGCCAAGAACATTGGCGCGTACAGCCTCAAGTTGCGTGCGTGCTTGTCGGGCGAGGTCGCGCTTGACGACACCGGCGCCCACCACGATCACGACGCCGTCAACGCGTGTTGCGAGCACGGAGGCGTCCGCGAACGCACAGACGGGTGGGCAGTCGATGAGCACGATATCGGCGTCGCTTGCCATCGTGGCGATCACCTGAGCAAGTTGACCGGATGCAAGGATGTCAGCCGGACTCGTTGGCGCGACACCGCTCGTGAGAATACGCAGTCCTTGCACAACTGTGTGTTGCAGTGGAACTGGTGCGGTGAGATCGTCCCGAGCGATGTAGTCGGCGAGACCGTCCGAGTTCGGCAGCGCGAACCGCAGGTGTTGTGCCGGCAGGCGGAGGTCCGCATCAACCACCACGACACGTGACCCGCCTTGGGCAAAACTCGTCGCGAGGTTTGCGATCGCTTCAGACTTGCCTTCACCCGCTCCCGCGCTCGTCATCAGAATGGATCGGAGCGTACGACCGCCGGGCGGACTCAGGAGCGCCTGCACGTTGGTGCGAAAGGTGCGGTACGCCTCGGCCGCGGGAGACCGCGGGTCGGTGAAGACGATTGCATCTGGGGTGCCGGGCGTATCGTCAGTGACCGGGCGGTCGGTGCGGTCGTATCTTGTGCGCAGGCTCATCGCTGATCCGGTCATGGTGGTTGACCTCAACGCTGCCCCCGATCACGACGATTGACGTCGCAGCCGGCGTTGCGAAGGTCTTCGAGGGGAGAACGAACTGCCAAGCGACAGGGAGTCGGGAAGCGATCGCGCCCGCACTTCGTGTCTCTGCGTCTCGGGTCGCTCACGGGGTGGTTGACGCGGTTGGTGAAGATCGGTGGGCAACGTGGTGCACATCACGCACGGGCGCACCTGGTTCACGTCGGCGTTGGTCTGCGATCGCTTGTTCGCGTCCCGTCGAGGCAGAGGCCGCCGGGATCACTCCAAGTGTCGGTGCACCCCACGCGCGGGTCGCCTCTGACGGTGTGTGCAGACGCCCCTCCCACACGGTGGCAAGTGCCGCCAGTGCAGCCCCGATAATCGCGCCGGCGAGGGCACCGCCGGCCGCCGCGCGCCCGGGACGTGGGCTGATCGGTGCATCAGGCGTGGTTGCCGGCTCAAGGACCTCAAGCCGAATATCTTGGCGATCTTTCCCCGCGATTTCCGCCCGAATCTTGGCGACAAACGCTGCGCCTGCAAGGTTCGCAATGCGCGAGGCTTCTTGTGCGTCCGCATCGTCGAACTCGATCGAAACACGAAACTCTGTCGGCGCGGCGACTGCACGTAGACGTCCGTCGAGTATCCCGACCGGTAGCCCCGCGTCGCGTGCAACGGCCGCGGCGAATGGGCGGGATCGGATTTGCAGCGCGTAATTGTTAAGCAGGCGCTCGACCGCTTGGCCCGTCCAGTACTCAACGATGCTCGGCGTCACGGACAGGCTTGCAGTTGCGCGGTACGTGACGGGGCTTTGGACACTCGTGCCGTAGGCGACGGCACCAGCGAGGACGACGATGGCAGCGATGGTTCGCCAACGGTCGAGAACGATGCGAACGTATGCGCCGAGTTCCATCCTGTCGCTCCGGAATGACAAACGCTACGGACGGGCCGACCCAGCGGCGACCGAAGCGTTCCCAGATGCACGCGTCGCACCGGCTCGGTGGGTTTCCGCGCCGGACGCACCGGACGGGTTGGTGAGAGGCGGGAGCGCGGTCGTCAGGCCTGATTGCGGCGAGAAAGCGCGCGCACCACGGCGAACCGGGACTGCCGGGTCTGGACCGCGCATCCATCGCACCAACGGCGCTAAGACACCGATGAACGGCGGCGCCTCGGCGCTCGCATCGACCAAGTCATCAAGTGGTATCGCTCCAAGCACAGGTACCCCGAACGTTCGTGCCGCGTCGTCCGCGTCTTGGATGCGATTGTCCAAGTAGTGAAGGACGAAGGCGAGGCCGACGCCAGCTACGAATGCGACCGCGGCTTGCAGGAGGACGTCGAGGAACCGACGAATCACGCTTGGGGCCTTCGGCTCACGCGGAGGGTCGATTACGCTCAGACGAATCGGTTGACGACCGTCTCGAGTGAAGTACGCCTCGCCCTCTGTACGCAAGACATCGTCGGTCGCCTCAGCGATGTGGCTCGTGAGCGATTCCTTGCCAGTCGTGATGGTAATGATGAGGGCACGATGAAGCTTCCGCGTTTGTAGCGCCTCGATGATATCCTTTACATCAACACGTTCAGCATAGCGTGCTTCAATACGTCGTGCCAATTTATCCGCGAAGTCTTGCGTCTTGATAATGACGCCAAGGTCGTCGGCAAGATATTCCGAGTACAGGGTCTGCCAGTAGTCCTGCGGGTAGTACTGCGTTTGACCAGGGGTTGGTACCGGAATAATCGCCTGCAAGTAGATTGTGATCTCTGTTCGGTAGATTGGTGGGATCACCAGATTGAGGATTAAGCTCGCGACGAACGTCACCACCACGAGCGGGGTGATCAACCGGCGCCGGCGCCAGACAATCTGGCCGTACTCGCGAAACTCCATGCGGTGTCCTACCTTGTCGCTACCCACCACCCGCCGTGTTTCCCCCGTGACGCTTTGCAATCAACGTCGCTGAGGTTCGCCCGTCTAAACAGGGTCGTCGGTGAGGGGGTTTTGGATCGTGTTGGTTGAAAGCGACGTCGTTCGTTCACAGGCAACGGCCAGTAGCGTCGGCGCGTCTCGCGACGCGGCAACGTGCCAATTAGGCGCTCACGGGTGTGTCGGACCTTGCGACCCATTCACGCATCTGTGCCTTGAACGACTCCGTGTCGAAGCGGGCGGCGTGCGCGACGATGGCCTGCGGTATCCAGGCACGGCTTGCCGTTGCCTCTAGCGCCGTGGCGAGGCTTTCAGGTGTCGCCGCGTCGAAAAACGTCCCCGTCACTCCGGCGATGACCGTATCGAGCGCGCCACCTGCGCGAAAGGCGACCACCGGCTTTCCGACAGCCATCGCTTCGATCGGCGCAATTCCAAAATCCTCTTCCGCGGGGAAGATGAATGCGCGACAGCCTGCGGTGAGGCGGCGCTTCTCGGCTTCATCGACCCACCCAAGAAATTCGATGGTTGGGCCGGCCATCGCACGCAACCGTGGCAAATCTCGCCCTTCACCGACGATTTTGCATGGTGCACGCAGTCGGTTGCACGCAGCGATTGCCAAGTCAATGCGCTTGTACGGGATGAGTCGCGAGGTGACGAGAAAGTACCCGTCATCGTGCGCACTGTCGATGAGCGGTGCATACGCCGCAGTTGCCACTGGTGGGTAGATGATGCGTGCGTCACGCCGATAATGCTTGCGAATCCGTTGGCGCACCGTCGTCGAAATCGCGGCAAACTCATCCACTCGGTTTGCCGTAGTCACATCCCACTGGCGTAACCACGCCAAAATCGGCGCGAGCACGCCTCTGCGGAACGCACCGACCGGTTCGTCGCGAACGTAGTCGTCGAACGACCACGCGAAGCGCATGGGCGACAAGCAGTAGTTGAGATGGACCGCGTCTGGGCGCGTCAATACCGCCTTTGCCCAGGCGCTGCTCATCGAGAGCACCACGTCGTAGTCGCGGACATCAAGCGTCTCGAACGCGTACGGAAAGACTGGCAGAAACGCTTGGTGGTGGCGGTGCACGAACGGGAGTCGCTGCATAAAACTCGTGCGAATGTCCATGGTGCGGAACGCGGGATCAACCAACGACGGCTCGTAAATAGATGTGTAAATCGGAGCGGATGGGAAAAGTTCGTGCAAGACGAGAAGCACTCGTTCGGCGCCTCCCATCTGATTGAGGTAGTCGTGCACGATTGCCAGGCGCATTCAAGGACTCCGACACGCCGCGTACGACGCTACGCGCAGCGGCTAGGGTATCCCGCGCGTCCCCCCCACTCTCATAGAGAACAGGGTTTGGGCAACCGGGCCGGCGATCTCCGGCCATGCCCCGAAGGACCGAGTGCGGCCTTAGTAGGCACCGCGGCCGGTAATGACGGTTGGAATGGTCCGGAGGATGATCTTGAGGTCTAACCCGAGTGACCAGTTCTCGATGTAGTACAGATCGAGCATGACCATCTCATCGAATGGAAGATCGCTCCGACCGCTCACTTGCCACAAGCCCGTCAGACCGGGTGTGACCGACAGCCGACGCTTGTGCCATTCCTCGTATTGTTCGACCTCATGGGGGAACGGAGGGCGTGGGCCGACAAGGCTCATTTCCCCCGTCAGGATGCTCCAGAACTGCGGGAGTTCGTCAATCGACAGCTTGCGAATGACGCGTCCGACCCGCGTACGTCTCGGGTCGTCGCGCATCTTGAAGATCACTCCTCCCGCTTCGTTGGCCTTCATGAGATCAGCGAGGCGGCGGTCTGCGTCTTGGTACATCGATCGGATCTTGTAGCAGCGGAAGGTTCGCCCCTTTGCACCGACACGTTGTTGCGGGATAAACACTGGCCCTGGCGAGTCGAGACGCACGAGGATCGCAACGAGGCCGACGATTGGAGCGCAAATCACCAACGCGCCGAGCGCGGCGACAACGTCGATTGCCCGCTTCACCACCATGTTGACGCCACGGATCATCGACTCGCGCCGACCGATGAGGGGAATGCCTGCGATGTCGTCGACTTCAAGGGCACCTAACGTGAGGTCGTAGGTATCGGGTACAAGGCGAAAGTCGATGCCGAGGCGATCGCACAGGCCAACGATTGACAAAATGGTGGCGTGTTCGGCAGACGGTAGCGCGATCACGATCTCGTCGATCCGATGTTCGCGCACCACGAGTGGAAGGTCACGCACTGGCCCGAGGCACTCAAACCGCCCAAAATTCGTGCCCTGAGCACACGCGACGTCGTCGCAGAAACCTGCCAAGTCGTAGCCAAGGCCGGGTCGCCCGGCGATTTGTTGCATCACCATCTTGCCGAGGTGTCCGGCGCCGATCACGAGAACGCGACTGACACCCACCCCGTTACGTCGCCGGCGCGCCACGATCCAACGCACGATTAGACGGAAAGACGAGAGAATCACGATCGACGCGCCCCAGAGGTACGCAAGCATGGCGCGTGAGGTCACGCCTGGGCGCACTAGGAAGAAGACAATCACGAGCGCCGAAAGCGCGATGGTGACGCCGCTCATCACCATGCCAATCTCGTCGAGCCATTGTGTCGTTCGCCGAAGTCGGTAGAGCCCGTGTCGCAGCATCGCCACGAGTGAGGTCACGACATACATCGCCTGCGCGGTGGCGTAGGCACTCAGTGGCGCGTCGTAGAACTCGGCGGTCTCTGGCCAGAGACGCAGGTCGTATCGCAACCAGTAGGCGAACAAGAAACTCAGGTTGAGTAAGACGAAATCGACTGCCAAGAGGGCAAACTTCGTACGTAGCCGTGCGACCCCAAGCGTCTCGCGTGCGGTCGAAGGGTTCGACGGTATCGGGCCACGCCACGCCATCGTCCAGGCCGCCACCGACGAAGACGGAGGAGTACCCACGCCCTGCGGTTGGACGCGATCAGCGGCGCTACGGCGCGTCGTCCGTGGCCGAATCGTCATATACTTCGTGCTCGCGTCGATGCCGCTCGATATGCCCGAACGCAATCAGAGGCGGCGCGCTCCCACGTGAACTGCCTCGCTTGGGTCGGTCCTGCATCACGCAGGCGCGCCCCTAGGCTGGGATCAGTGAGTACTGCGCGCATCGCATCTGCTAAGGCAGCTTCGTCGGTTGGATCAATCGTCACCGCCGCGGGTCCAACAACCTCTGGGAGCGACGACGAATTACTCGTTACCACGGGAGTGCCGCACGCCATGGCCTCGAGCACTGGGAGGCCAAATCCCTCGTATTGTGACGGATAGACGAAGAGATCTGCCGCAGAATACCAGAGCGGTTGATCTTCCCTTCGCACATAGCCGGCGATGATGACCCGAGACGTGATTCCGGCCTCAACGATTGCACGGTCAATCGCTGCATAGTCCCAACCGCGGCCACCGGCGAGGACCAGTGCGTGGGGCAGTCCTTCGCGGACGAGCCGCGCGAACGCGTGGACCAGACGATCAACGTTTTTTCGTGGCTCAAGCGTTCCCAGATACAGCACGTACCGATCTGGCAAGCCCATCCTATTCCGAAACGCAGACAGTGCCTCACTATCGCTTTCGCGTGGCTGGAAGTCCGGATCAACTCCGGGATACACGACCTCTACCTGATCGGGATGCACGCCAAAGGCGTCGATGACATCGGTCCGTGTCGCGGCAGAGTCCGTGATGATTCGAGATGCGTGGCGGGCCGCGTACCTCGTAAATGTTGCGAGATATCGCTGTTTGGCCGGATGAAACCGTTTCGGATAGCGGATGAACGTGAGGTCGTGAATGGTGAGAACAATCGGGACGCGGGACGCAATCGGGAGGACGTTTAGTGGGCAATGCAACACGTCGAGGCGGTCTCGCAGCATGAGCGCGGGTAACGCAACCTGCTCCCACATGATCCGTGCCACGGGTGAAATCGTCGGTAGCCGAGTCGGTGCCACGCGCAAGCGACGTCCCTCGACGTCGGGCCACGATGGCATCGTTCTATTCGTATAAATGATGAAGCGTTCGTCTCCGGGCACGAGGGGCAGGTGGGCGCATACCCCGCGTATGTAGCGGCTGATTCCGGCGTTTCGATAGTCTTGGCTGTCGAACAGCTTTTGGGCGTTAATGCCTACTCGCACGAAACGTGTTCCACCAAGGATTGCCAAGCTAGCGGCGAACGTGACCCGATCGCCACGCACGGCGTCGCCATTCGGTCAACGTACGAGTTTGGTGCCGTGTCCCGCGCGCCGCGCCGCACTGCTTCCGGCGGGTCATAGCGCCGTGCCATTGGCCCAAATGTACCGATAGGTGCGCGCTCTATACTGCGGGCATGTTCGACCCCGCAGTCCTAGATACGTTCTTGACCTTGGTCCGCATTGATAGCCCTTCAGGGGAAGAGGCCGCGATCGCGACGGAACTCGTCGCCCGTCTTCAGGCGCTTGGGTGCGAGGCGTGGACCGATTCGCATGGAAATGTGGTCGGCCGGAGGGCCGGTCGCGGTGCGGGCGCATCTCTCCCGCCCCTGCTCTTGTCCGCTCATATGGACACGGTTGTGCCGGGCCATGGCGTGCGGCCTCTGGTTTCGGACGGCGTGGTCCGCAGCGACGGCACCACGATCCTTGGGGCAGACGATAAGGCAGGGCTGACGGCAATTTTGATCGCACTCGGTCGCACGTTGGCGGACGGGGAATCGTGCCGGCCGGTTGAGCTTGCGCTCACGGTGGAAGAGGAGACTGGTCTCACCGGCGCGAAGCTTATGGACCACGCGCAGTTTGTCGCTCGGGAGGCCATCGTCATTGATAGCGCCGGGCCGGTTGGGGCAATTGTTGGTAAGGGTCCTGCGCAAGATTCGTTGACCTTCGAAGTGCACGGGAAGGCGTCGCACGCCGGCGTCTCCCCCGAAGCGGGTATCAGTGCCCTTGTCGTCGCTGCGAATGCCATAAGCGGCATGAGATTAGGGCGAATTGACGCCACGACGACCGCAAACCTCGGCACGATTCATGGCGGCATGGCGACGAACATCGTCCCGCCGACCGTGACCATTCAAGGCGAAGCCCGTGGGATCGACCCGGCCAAACTTGGCGCCCAGGTCGCCCACATGCGGGAACGGTTTGAGTCGGCGGCAGCGTCCGCGGGTGCGACTGTGGACGTCACGATCAGGCGTAGTTACGACGCGATCAATCTCGAAGAAGCGGCCCCGATTGTCCAGTTGGTGCAGCGGGCGATGCGCAGCGTGGATGTATCTCCTCACATGATCTCAACCGGCGGCGGGAGTGACGCCAACGTGATGGCGGGTCGCGGGATTGCCGTGGCGAACCTCGGCTTTGGTGTCGTCGGGCCTCACGCGCTTGACGAACATATTGCAGTCGCAGATCTGAACCGAATCGCCGATGTCGTCACGGCGATTTTGGGTGATATCGGCTAGCCGTTCTCGCAAAGAGTCACGCGCCGTGTCGGCGTGGACAGACCACACGGCGGAGACGAACTTACAGCGAAGCCTCACGGCGGCGCACGTGTGTGCTGCCCTGTCGGGCACGGGTGCGTCAGGCGCCTCTGTGTGGCGTCATTTACATCGAGGGCGAGGGATCGAGCCGTTCGCCGTCGGCTGACGACGTTCCCTGCGAAGGAACCGGTGCGGCGATTGGCCCATGAATGGCCTCGTATGCGCGCAGTTCCTCCCGGAGGAGGTCGGCGTTGTCGCTGAGCGCGCGGCGCATCACGTCTCGCACCGTCATCGGCAGGTTGCACAGCGTCTCATCGACGGCGGCGATCTGAATCTCGACGTCCTCTAAGGCCTCGAGGGTCAGTCGGTACTGCTCGGCATTGTCGATGGCCACGGCGCCTTAGGGTACCCCGTCCGGCACCGTGATCCCCGACTCGCGTGCCACACCGCTTGCCCGCGGCGCGATGTCGTTCCGGGCGGATGTTGATGCGTCAACGCCGGCCGCGCGCGGAACACACGTCGGACCGGTGCGTTCCTACCCCGTGACACCCGACACCCCCGGTGCGCGGCCGCCACAGGCCAGCCACGACGGGGCGACGGGAGCGAGTTCGGTCAGGCAGCCAAGGCGCGTCGCCACGCGGCACACCTCGGCGGCCCGGCTTGCGGGAGAGGGACCAGCACCATGGCGCAGACGCTTGACCGTGCAGGGGTAGAGGAGGCGGCCACGCCGGCGCGCGTCGCCCGGACGCGTGAACCCCGGCGCACGCTTCCTCCCGAGGCGCGGCGGCTCATGCCCGTCGACGTCGTCTCGGGTCGCCTGAATGGCCCGGCCCCGGCCAATGCGTCGCCGGAAATCGATCAGTTCCTCGCCGAGATCCGAGAGACGAAACGACTGTCGGAGAACACGTTGGTTGCCTACGGCAACGACTTGCGCCAGTTTCGAGCCTTTCTTGATCGGCAGGGCGTGGATGGGTGGGAGACCGAACCCGCAACGGTTCTCCAGTTCGTCGCTTGGCTCAAGGACCAGGCGTATGCGCCGGCCTCCCTCGCCCGCAAGCTTGCCGCGACCCGAACGTTCTACGGCTTCCTCGTGAAGCGTGGTGCGATTGGCGCAGACCCCGCGGCACGCATCGGCACGCCGCGCGTCGCGCCGTTCACACCGCGCACCCTCACTCCAGACGAGATCTCGCGACTACTGCTTGCGCCAACGGGACGTCACACGGTCGAAGCTCTGCGCGACCAAGCGATGTTTGAGCTCCTCGCTGCGACCGGCATGCGAGTCTCTGAAGTTGTATCGCTCGACGTTTCCGACATTGACCTCGTCACACCGTCGGTCCGATGCCTCGGACGAGGCGGCCGGGCGCGCACCCTTCCGCTCGAACCGCGCGTGCTCGGACCGCTCCAGACCTACCTGCAACGCGGGCGGGTCCTACTCGCGCGTGATCCCTCGACCACGGCGCTCTTTCTGAACCATCGTGGTGACAGACTCACGCGCCAAGGGTTCTGGCTGGTGTTGAAGGGCTATGCCCGTGACGCCGGTATCGAAGGCACCTTGACCCCGCACACGCTCCGCCATTCGTTCGCCGCGCAGATGATCGGCGAAGGGGCGCTGCTTCGCGAAGTGCAGCACCGGCTCGGGCACGCCAGCATTTCGACGACCCAGATGTATCGCCAGACGAGTCCGTCGCCAACTCCACCAGCCACGACCGGCAACGGCAGCCACCTGACCATCGTTCGTTAGCGCGTGCGCACCCAACCGTGAACTGGCGCGATTGCTGGTGGGGATCCCGTCAGTAATCTGAAAGAGGGCACGGGATTGAGGCTCAGAACGTCGGTGACGAAGTCGGCGGGGACTGGCGGGTTGTGCCAACGCGCCTCCAAGCGAGACACATCTCGGCGATAAACGTAGGCTGCGGGCAGGGATGCCCGCCGTCGATGTAGACAGGAATTCGCAGCATGTACGAAGCGACGACAGTCGCGCGCGAACGCTCAGTACGAGACGCCGCGGCTGCCGTCCGGGATCGTGACACGCGCCTACCCGTCGTGGGAATCATCCTCGGCTCGGGCCTCGGTGGCGTCGCGGAACTCATGGAACACGCGGTTGCCGTCCCGTACGAGGACATCCCAGGCATGCCCGCGACCACGGTGCAATCGCACGCAGGGCGCCTCGTCGTCGGCACTATTTCTGGTGTGACGTGTGCTGTCCTACAGGGACGCGCTCATTTTTACGAAGGTCACTCGATGGCCGACGCGACTTTCGGCACCCGACTTTTGCGCGCGCTTGGGATCCGGGCACTCATCGTGACGAACGCGTCGGGCGGTATCAATCCCGCCTTCAGTGCCGGCGATGTGATGGTCATCACTGACCATATTTTCATCCCGGGTTTGGCCGGCCACCACCCCTTGCGAGGGCCAAACGACGACGCGGTCGGCGAACGATTCCCTGCGATTGTCGATGCATACACACCGAAGCTCCGCGCCATTGCCGCGACGCACGCGACCGCGGCGTCGTTGCCGTGGCATTACGGCGTGTACGCGATGGTGAGCGGTCCGTCGTTTGAGACCAGTGCCGAGTTGCGTCTCCTTGAGGTTGTCGGTGCGGATGCCGTCGGCATGAGCACCTGCCCAGAGGTGGTGGTCGCCCGGCATGCCGGCATCCCTGTGCTTGGGTTGTCACTTGTCGCCAATCTCGCCCGACCAGATCAACCAGAAATCCTGACGCACGAAGGTGTATTGGCGGGCATGCGTGCGGGGGCAGGACACGTGGCCACGCTTTTGGCACGCGCGTTGCCTGACGTTGCCGCGGAGGTTGATCCGCGCACCCCATCGCCTTCAGTATGAACAGGCACGCGCACTCGTATCGCCACGTTCAGGAATTGCGGCAGAGTCGTCCAACGGCACCTCAGCTGGGCGGGCAAGATCTAGCCGCAGTCGTCTTGGCGGACGACGACTTCGACGACGGCATTTGGCAGACGAGCCCTCGAAGGGCGGCAGAGCGATCAACCGGTGGACGAAAGTTGGGATCGATCTTGCCGATCCGCGACCGGAAAATTCATCGGGAGTGCGGGTCGTGCCGCGTCGGGCGCGCAAGCCGATGTGGGCGGATCCTTCGCTTCCCACACGTGAAACGAAACGATGTCTGACGAGACGCTGCTCTGGTATCGGAAGCCAGCCTCCACGTGGTTGGAGGCTCTGCCCATTGGCAATGGCCGACTCGGTGCCATGATCCACGGCGGCGTTGCCCGCGAACGCATCCAACTCAACGAGGAACGTGTGTGGGCGGGTGGTCCGGCCGCGCGAGACACATCGAACCCAGATGCTCTCAGCGCGCTTGCCGAAGTCCGACAGATGCTCTTCGACGGCCGCCCGGCCGAAGCTGAAGCAATTGCAAACGCTCGCATGATGGGCGTCCCGCTCCGGATGCCCCCGTATCAGACACTCGGGGACCTCGTTATCGAGCAGCCAACCCTGAAACAGGGGCGTCCGACTCGGTATCGGCGCGAACTTGACTTGGAGACTGCCGTTACGACGACAAGTTTCCGCCATGGAGATATTGGCTTCCGGCGAGAAGCGTTTGCGTCGACAGTCCATCAGGTGATCGCGGTGCGTGTTACCACCGATGCACCGAGCGGACTTGACGTCGACATTCTCCTGATTCGTGAATCCGGTGCAGTGGCGACCGCTTCAGAACCAAACGCTCCGCCCGCTGTAACCCTGCGCGGACGGACCGGAACCACTGACGGCGTTGCGTTTGTTGCCGTCGCGCGCGTTGAGTTGGATGGCGGTTCGTGCGAATCACGCGGTGATCGGTTGTGTATTCGTGGGGCAAACGGGTTCACGATACGCCTCGCGGCGTCAACTGACATGCTTGGCGCGGACCCAGACGGCGTGGTTCGCACGACCCTAGACGCCGCAGACGCCGTTCCTTTTGACGAACTTCGTGACGCGCACGTGACCGAATATCGGGCGTGGTTTTCCCGCGTGTCGCTCGAATTGCGTGACGCCGTCCCAGCTGCCAAAGACCCGAAAGTACAACCGACCGACGCCCGCCTTGCCGCCGTTCGGAATGGCACGCCCGACGCAGGCTTGCACGCACTCGCTTTCCAGTACGCGCGATACCTCCTCGTGGCAAGTTCGCGGCCAGGAACCCTCGCCGCGACCCTTCAAGGGATCTGGAACGACTCCCTTGCGCCGCCGTGGGAGAGCAAGTGGACGATCAACATCAACGCCCAGATGAACTATTGGCTCGCGGAGGTCGGCAACCTCGCTGAGTGTCACCAACCATTGTTTGACCTGCTTGAGAGCGCCCGTGAAGACGGCCGACGCACGGCACAACGTCATTACGGCGTCGGTGGGTTTGTCGCGCACCATAATCTTGATGTCTGGGGTCGCACCACGCCGGTCGACGGTGCGAAGTGGGGCCTGTGGCCACTTGGGGCAGCGTGGCTTGCCCTGCACTTATGGGATCACTGGGCGTTTGGGCGCGATCGAGACTTTCTTGCCACACGCGCCTATCCAGTGATGCGCGAAGCGGCGGCGTTTTTGCTGGATTTCCTGATTCCTCATTCGGACCACCCAGAACTGCTCGTCACGGCGCCGTCTGTCTCGCCGGAGAACGCCTATCGGCTGCCGGACGGCACCACGGCATCGCTCTGTATCGCGCCCGCGATGGATTCGCAGATTGCCCGCGAATTACTCTCCCGATGCATCGAAGCGACCGCGATTCTCGGAATCGACGCGGCGTTTCGTGGGCGCGCGGCATCAGCGCTCTCACGTCTTCCGGCAGATCGAATCGCCCCAGATGGGCGGCTGCAAGAGTGGTTCGAACCGTTCGCGGAAGCCGAGCCGGGCCACCGGCACGTCTCGCACCTATTTGGCGTGTACCCCGCCGCTCAGATTACGCCTCGAGCAACCCCTGCATTGGCCCTGGCCGCGACGCGGAGTTTGGAGGCACGTCTCGAGAACGGCGGCGGACAGACTGGGTGGAGCCGCGCGTGGGTTGCTGCTCTCGCAGCACGTCTGGGCGACGGTGAAGGCGCTCATCACCATCTGGTTGCCTTGCTGACTGGGTCTACTGCGCCAAACCTGTTCGATCTTCACCCGCCAAAGCATTTTCAAATCGATGGAAACTTCGGCGGCGCCGCGGCGATGGCCGAGATGCTTCTCCAGAGTCATGAAGGCGAAGTGAGCCTTCTGCCGGCTTTGCCGTCGGCGTGGCCGTCTGGGCGTGCGAGTGGCCTTCGCGCCCGAGGAGGTTACGAAGTTGATCTCGTATGGTCGGGTGGACGCCTCGTTGGCGCGACCGTCTGGCCATCTCAGGCCGGGCCGTGCCGCGTGCGAGCAACTCAACCAGTCGGCGTCCGGGCGGTCGGTCAGTCGCGACGGTCGCCGGGGATTGCGGCACAGTCGTCTGAGGACGGGTGTGTCGTGGCCTTTGAGGCCGAGGCCGGGCGCGCCTATCGGATTGTGCCGGCGGGCTAGGAACGTGCTTAGGCTATTCAATCAACGAAAGCCTTGACCTTGCCTCTTCCCTCGGAGCACGCCCGTCCACTACGTAATCCCTCCGCAGAACACCGATTTGCATGGCAGGCGAGCGTCGCCCCTGTGCTGCCGATTCGCGCTCAGCGATGAGATTGGGAGAACGGCTTGCATTTGGTCCACTCCCTACACCACCCCGGGCAGGCCCACGAATACCTCGTCGCCGTCAACGCGGACGGGGTAGACGGCCATGCGGTCGTACGACGGCGGGTCGAGCACGTCGCCTGTGTCCATGCAGAACCGCCAACCGTGCCGACCGCAGAGCAGGTGGGGCGCCCGTCCAGCGCTTAGGTCGACCTCTGACCACTTGAACGGCCACCCTTCGTGGGGGCAGTACGCCTCGCCTGCCCAGACGGTACCGTCGATCAGTGCGAGAACGACTTCGTGCCCCCCGCGAAGGCGCAGCTGCTTCACTTCGCCAGTGCGTAGGTCGGACACGCGACCACAATGTACATACGTGACATCAGATTCCGGCGGGCCGCCCGAGGGGGAGGCGCCACCGACGGCAGGTCTCGCCTCACGGTTGCCACGTCCGAAGAGGCGCCCGATCATCCCCATGCGATGCCGTTCCCTGTCCGGTTTCAATCCACTGTTGCGAAGCATACGTTGGCGCGCGCGATGGGTCTCGGACTGGCGACCTTTTCCCGACCGCTCGTGAGGCGTACGGCCCTTCATTTCCACTGACGGACCGTTCCACGAACCTACGGGCAACCACGGCGTGGGCGTCGCCGTTTGACGGAACGTGGAAGTCCCCAGCGAACGCCGTGCACGCGCCGCTACCCTCGGCCCAAGTCTGCCCGTGCACATTGAGGCGCGTGGGCGCGCCATTGCAACGCGCGACGGCGTTCGCGCCGCGCCGGCATTACCCGGGTGCTACGTCTTTCGTGACCGAGAGGGTCAGATCCTGTACGTCGGGAAATCGGTCGCGCTTCGCACCCGCCTCGCCTCTTACTTCGCGGCGGATCGAGAACGCAAGGTCATTGCGATGACCCGCCGCGCGGCAACCGTTGATTGGCACGTGACTGCTTCCGAAGTTGAGGCGCTTGTCTTGGAAAGCGCACTTGTCAAACGGTTCCAACCGCCATACAACGTGCAACTCCGCACCTACCCGCAGTACACCTTTCTGCGTCTCGCTGATCCCGGAAGCGACGGTGTGCCGTACCTCGAATTGACCCAAGGCGTGGTCGCGGACGGCTTCCCGCACTTTGGCCCCTTCTGGGATCGGACGTCCGCCGAACAGGCACGCGACTTTGTTAATCGACTTTTTTCGCTTCGGGTGTGTGACGGACCGCTCCCAACGGCGCGCGTTGGGCGCACGTGCCTGCACGGGCAAATACGTCGGTGCCAAGCGCCATGTCTGACTGGAGCGGTTGGTGTCGAACCGTACCGACAAGCCGTTGAGGACGCGGCAGCGCTTCTGCGTGGCGACGCCATGGATCTCGTCGCGCGTCTGGAGACCGAACGCGATCGAGCCGCGACATCGCTCCTTTTCGAACGGGCTGCCGAGTTGCATCAGATGGCAGCGACCTTGCGTGCGCTTCATGGGAAGCGCCGACACCTCCGTTCTGCGTCACATGTGCAAAACTTTGTGGTCGTCGTCCACGACGACTCGCGCGTCGGCATCGGGGCCGCCCAAGTTCTTGCATTCTCAGGGGCGCGCCTGCAGGGTCAAGTCGTCGTGCGTTGCGGTGTCTCCGGGCGTGATGATGAGCGTCGACGCGTGTCACTCTCGCGCTTCCTCTCCACCCATTTCCCGATTGCACGGGCGCTAGAAATTGACCGTGCAGAACTCGACCAAATGCATGTTGTCGCGTCGTGGCTTGCGCGCGACGGGCGTCGGTCGCACTACATCCCAGTGCCTGATGGTGCCGTGACGCCTGATGGTATTCGTGCCGTTGTGGCTCGGACAGTGCACGCGGTTGATGAACTACCAACCGGTCTCGACGACACGGTAATCGGTGCCGCGAGCGGTGCGCGAACGGCTTTGGCACCGACCTAGCCTCGGGCGGGCCAGCACTGCTGTTGGTCGCAATGGGGTACCGGGGACCTAGGCAACGGCCGCAGCGTGGCCGAACAGTGCTACGGTTGTGGAAGCCTTGGAAGCGCGGCCCTGCAATCACGGGTTCGCTTGGACGATTGAGAGGACTCTTTGGCGATGGCGAAACCGGTCACGGTGAA
>CAYFLJ010000020.1:8060-17037 GCA_964343985.1 uncultured Thermoflexus sp. | reverse complement strand
GCACCTGTCGCACCGGTCGCGTCGCGATAGTCGGCAAGCGTCGTGCCACCGTCAGCGATCGCCTCATCGAGTACGGTGGCGGTTGCGCGAACGATGCGTTCGACGGCGTCTTTCGCGCACTCGCGCCCGGGAGTCGCTGGATGTAGCCCAGCTACAAACAGTACTTCATCAACATAGATATTACCGAGACCAGCGACGACGCGCTGGTCGAGCAAAATCGCCTTCACGGGCGCGCGTCGTGAGGCGAATGACCGCAAAAGCGCGTCAACGGTGAGCGACCCGACTGGATGCCCGACGTTGGCTTGTGACACCGCCGGTTCGGGCCCGAGGCGCCGGAGGACATCCGCGAGGGCCGGGGCGTCCCGGGCAAGGGTCAAACGCCCAAACTTTCGCTGATCGGCGAACGACAGTGCGGTACCGTCGTCCATGTGGAGCCGGATACGTTCGTGGCGCGTGATCGGCTCACTGCCGTCGACCACGATCAGACGACCCGTCATCCGGAGGTGCACGACGAGTGTGCGTTCCCCGTCGAGGTGCACCAGAAGGTACTTCCCTCGTCGACCGACCTTGACGCACCGCGCTCCGGGGAGTGACTGCGCGAGCGATCGCCCATCTCCCTGCGCATCGCACCCCGGCCAGCTGATTGTCACATGCGTGAACGTGCGCCCAACCACGAGCGGCTCAAGGGTTCGACGCACGGTCTCAACTTCAGGTAACTCAGGCATGGCGTGATTGTGCGCGCCCCGGCGGTCCGCGAGAAGCGACGTCGGGGTGATAGGTCATGTTCGCGGTGCGCGCCCAATCCCCTCGCACGGAGGCCGGATGCCCGCGGACCTCAGGTGAGCGGTTCGAACTGATTGGAAGGTGGCGTGGGAACGGTCCGTCCGCTGGGCCCTCATCCATAATGCGCGCGAATGGACGTTCCACGTACCCCAATTGACAACAAGCTCAGGTCTCTGATTGACGCATTCGACGCGCAAGGCCACCGTCTCTACCTTGTGGGCGGTCCGGTCAGAGATCACATTCTGAACCGAGCAATTCACGACGTGGACCTCGCAACTGATGCCCCGCCGGAGGTAACACGTCGCATCGCCGGACGAGTCAACCCGGTTGCCATGTACGACGTCGGTGCACGTTTCGGCACGATCGGAATGGTGTTCCACGCTCCAGACGGAAGTCCGTGGCCGGTCGAGGTCACGACGTTTCGTACCGAGCAGTATGTCGATGGAACTCGTAAGCCTGATGTGCGGTTCGGGACCTCCCTCGAAGACGATCTTTGGCGTCGTGACTTCACGATGAATGCAATCGCAATCGATCTTCACGATGGCACGAGGTACGACCCGACCGGTGGCGAATCCGCCATTGCAATGAGGGTTATCCAAGCGGTAGGCGACCCGCACGCACGGTTCAGGGACGACCCACTTCGCCTGCTGCGCGCCGTGCGTTTCACGTCGCAGTTAGGGTTCGTGCTTGACGCTGCGACAGCGGCGGCGATTGTGGATGCTGCCTCGGAACTCTCTCGCATCAGCCGCGAACGGATTGCATCCGAACTCAACTTGATCTTGATGTCAGACAGGGCGTCGAGCGGGATCCGACTCGCAACCGACCTCGGGCTGATGGACTATGCCGTCCCTGAGATCGTGCCGATGCGCGCGACCAGTCAACGTCCGAACGGACAGCATAAAGACGTTTTCGAGCACACGATGGGCGTGTTAGACAACCTTGAGGGCGGCGACGTCGGTTTGCGCTGGGCGGCCCTCCTTCACGATATTGGGAAGCCATCAACGAAGACGGTGCAGGATGGCGTCGTGCACTTTCTCGGGCACGAAGAGGTCGGCGCTCGCATGGCACAACGCATTCTGCGGGGCCTTCATCAGGACACCGCAGTCATTACGCGCGTCGTGTCACTTATCCGGAATCACTTGCGGATTAATGCCTATGAGGCGGCTTGGACCGACGCGGCGGTCCGTCGCTTGGTCCGGGAAATCGGGCCAGACCTTGATGACCTGATCAAGCTTTCCGCTGCCGACGTGACGAGCTACCGGCGTGAGCGTCGGGAAGCGGCAGCCGGGCGAGTCGATCGCTTCTCGCGACGAGTTGCGGAACTGCGCGCGTCAGAAGAGATTGAGCGTCTGCAAAGCCCTCTCGACGGGGACGAGTTGATGGCACTCTTCAACCGCCCTCCCGGTCCATGGATACGGCCGGTGAAGGAGTACCTGCTGGGTCTCGTCCTGGACGGAGAGCTGGCGCCGGATGACCTCGAAACGGCGCGAACGCTTGCACGCGCGTTCTTGGAACACAGTGGGTAGGCACACCGACTGGAACGCGACCTCAATCTTGTCCCCTCCGAGCGTGCAGCGCGTCCATGTGCAATGAACGAGAGAGCCGTGATGCCCGATGCCGGGTTCTGGGATCGCGGTGCCTTGGCAGGTGAAACCATAAGTTGGAGCGAGGCGCCCTTCGAACTGCTTCCTGACGTGGTGCAAACCGCAACCTTTGCTTGGACGCTGTCAGGGTGTTGCTTTCATGCATTCGTAACATCACGGAGGCGGGCACGGATGCCCGCGAACCTCATCTCTGTCGGGTTGTTGCTTTCAAGTATCGGTAACAGAGGTATCCGTGCTGCGATACGGTGGTGCCAATTACGAACAAATGCCACTCCCCGTAGACCGTTTTTGCCGACCGCCTTGAGGTCACGTGGAGGGAGTTGGGGTACCGTGCTTCAGAAGGAAATGATCATGGTGAGGGCGCCGGAGCGCGGGCCTGCGGGCACGGTATTGCACGACACGGTGTACCGGTCTGTCTTCCTCATTCTCGTTGTGCAAGGCGTAATGTTCGGCGGTCAGATGCCCTTCATGCCCCTGTGGGCCAAAGACCAGTTGGGCGCCGGGTCCGCCATGGTCGGCACGATTTCACTGGTGTCGTCTCTCGTGACCACTGCGTTCGCGTTGGCCTACGGTTTTTTCACCGACCGCACACGTCGGCGGGTGCGTTGGATCATCATTGCGTATGCGATTGCATTACCAACGCGCATCGCTCTCGCGTACGTCACGTCTTTTGTCGTCGGTGCCGCGCTGTATTCACTCATTGGTATGGCGATGTTTGTATTGTACTATGCGATTCTCGGCGATTGGCTCCAGCACCGGCAATCGACGCAGCGCGCCGAGGTCATGAACATCGTTCGTCTTGGGTTCACCATCGGCTGGCTTACTGGCGCATTCGGCGCTGGGTGGTTCGTCACCCACTTCGGCTACGACGGTATGTTCATCGCGTCGGCGGTCCTGCACGCGATTTCAATGGTCTTGCTTGTGACCGGCGTGCGCGATGCGCCCCTTGCCGAGCGAGACCCCGGACGCGACCCCGTTGCGACTGCTCATGACGCAACACCGCTTTGGGTGGACTTGGTCCGACCCGCGGTGGCTTGGTATTTGCTGACATCAATCTGCACCGGCGCGGCCAGTGTCGCTCGGATGACGCTCCTACCGCTTTACCTGCGCGACGTCGTGCAGGCGGATGCGGACGCGATTGGCGTTGTCTTCGGTATCGAACCGGTGTACGAAATCCCGGTCTCGCTGCTGGCTGGTGCAGTCGTTGGGCGCTTGGGAGTTGAGCGACTGATGGTGATCGGCATCGGGGCGGGGGTGGTGTACTTCGCGGCCGTTGCGGTCACGACAAGCTTCGTGCCCTTCCTCGTGATTGAAGCGCTCTACGCGGTGGTCGTGACCGCGACGTTTGGCTTCGGATTAGTTCACGTGCAGAACTTGATGCCACGGCGTGGCGGCATGGCCATTGCCGCGTATAACGCCGCGGGCACGGTTGGGCCACTCATCGCGGCTCCCGGCCTCGGTTGGGTGGCAGATAACGTTGGCTGGGTGCCCGTGTACGTCACGGCGGCGACGCTAATGGCCATTGGCCTCGCGACGATGTGGATGAGCGACCGCGCGAACCGCCACGACCGTTTGCTACGCTCATCTCAGGTCAACGCTGGTTCGTTGGCCGTATCCGCATAGGGTTTCCTGCCTTCGAGGAGGCTTTCCGCCATGATTAATGGCACCGTCATTAGCGAGACGATGCAACTGGTAATCGTCTTTCTTGTGTTGGCCTTCACTATTACGAGCATGTACTTTATTCAGAAGTACACCGGCGTGTAGCGTTCTCGACGTTCAGCGGAGATCGATACCTCGTCCGCATATGCGCCCTCGTGCATGTCGTGCCTTCTGTCGCGAGCATCGCAGTCCGACCGTTGCGTTCGAGGCGGTTCTTGTGTTGCGTACACATGAGATCACGGGCGTGACGGCCTCGAAACCTCCGCATCCAGTCGGTGGCTTGCAACCACCGTTCATCCGTGGCGGGTGACAGAAACACGAGTGTGCTTCTCAGGACGCGGATTGTCACCAAGGGCGCTTGCGGTACACCGGAGGCCCGCTCCGGAGATGCATACCGGTCTGCGCTGATCGATTGTCCGGTCCGAGGACAACGTGGGGACCGAACTACCGGGTGTTGGCAAGCATTTGGCGAAACAGCGGAGTCAACTTCGCCGCCTCGAACGTCAGAGCGATCGCGACTGGCCATGTGATTGCCATCACGAATGAGGCGGCATCCACCGGAGCGAAATGCAGTATTCGCTGACCGACCGACGTCCAAACCGCCAATCCCAGGAGTGCGATTGCGGCGCTGATCACCCAGACGAACGACCGGTTTGGCCGTCGCAGTGACTGGTGGAGCGGTTCTGACCAAGACCGGTTTGTGACGATCACCCCGATAAAGCCGACAACCAGGCTCGCAAACGTTAATGCCCGCGCCTCGCCGTCGAGGGCGCCGGCGCTGATTGACTCCCAGTAGGTGACGAGGCAGGCGACAAGGAGGGCGAACCCTTGCGCGACGGCGATCCCAACCGTCCGTCCGGAAAATAGCGGTGATTTGGGGTCGCGCGGCGGTCGACTCATGGAACCAGCGTCATCTTCCTCGGCCTCAAACACGAGTGTGCATGACGGGTCAATTACAAATTCAAGAAACACAATGTGGAGCGGCAAAAGGATCAGCGGTCCGTTGCCCATCATGACTGGGACCATGGATAGCCCCACGATTGGCACGTGCACGGCAAAGATAAACGCGACGGCCTTACGGACGTTGTTGTAGATCCGGCGTCCGAGACGGATTGCCCCGACGATGGAGGAGAAATCATCGTCGATCAGCACAAGATCGGCCGCTTCCCGCGCAACGTCTGTGCCCCGTCCTCCCATGGCGATGCCAATTTGAGCGGCCTTCAAGGCGGGTGCGTCGTTCACACCGTCGCCGGTCATCGCGACGATCTCCCCGTGCGATTGCAGCGCTCGAACGATTCGGAGTTTCTGTTCCGGCACAACGCGCGCGAACACCGCAATATCAAGAATGCGTGTCGAGAGTGCGTCGTCGTTCAGCATCGCCAACTCGGGTCCCGTCATGACGCGTTCAGCGTTCACGATTCCCGCTTGTGTTGCGATGCTCCGTGCGGTCTCTGGTGAGTCGCCCGTAATCATGACGACGCGCACGCCCGCAGCTTGGCATTCCGCCACCGCGCCCGGCACCGTGGGGCGAATTGGGTCTTCAAAACCGACGAGACCAAGGAATTCGAAAGCGAGGTCGTGCGGGTTCTCCGGCAGCACGTCCATTCGAGCGACGTCTGGTCCCTTTGCGACAGCGAGGACGCGCGCGCCGGCCGATGCAATCGCGGCCGCTCGGGTCGTAATCGCGGACACGTCACGCTCCGCCAGGTGGCAGAGCCCGACCACCGCTTCCACCGCGCCCTTCGTGACGACGACCGCGGGCTTGTCCAAAAGCCGGTTGTTTTGCGGGTCTCCCGGCGGAGGTGCCGGACGGTACGTATGTGTGTCACCGACGACGCCAGAACTACTTGGCCGCCCCGGCGCCCACGCGTGGACGACTGCGAGGCGATCAAAAGCCATAGGGTATTCGCGTACGAGCGACCATTCTGGGTGCAAGTGTTCGGTGCCACCGAGCAGGACGTTTCCGGTGTCGTGGAGTGCACGGTCCATTGGGTCGAACGCGTCGGGCCTGCTTGCGAGAATCGCATGCTCAAGCAATACATGGACCGGTTCGGAGATTTGATCGATTGGGAGCACCGACGCCGAGAGGTTTAGCGCGTCATTTCCGGCGACAAGCCAGGCAGTCCGCATCTGATTCTGGGTGAGCGTGCCCGTCTTGTCTACGCATAGCACGGTAGCGGCACCAAGTGTCTCGATGGCCGGCATGCGACGCGTCAGAACGTTTATGCGGGATATTCGCCACGCCCCGAACGCGAGAAATACGGTCAACACCACCGGAAACTCTTCGGGCAGGATGCCCATGGCCATGGTGATTCCGGCGAGGATTCCGTCCCGCAGGGCAATCAGGTCACCGCCGCGGGTCACGGCGTACCAAATCGCCATAACCACGCACGCACTGATTCCAATGGTCGCGAACAGGCGCACGATCTGAGCCGTTTCACGCTGAAGCGGCGTCGGTTCGGCATCGATCAACGCGAGGTCACGTCCGATCGTGCCAAGCGTCGAGTGAAGGCCGGTGGAAGTCACTCGTGCCCGCCCATGGCCGGAAGTCACAAGCGTCCCAGAGAGCAGGCGCGACCGATCACCGTCGGCCCCGACGTCTGCGACCGGATGCTTGATTACCGGAACAGACTCACCGGTGAGCAACGACTCGTCGACGGTGAAGTTGGTGGCCTCGAGAACGACGGCGTCCGCGGGGACGCGATCACCTTCCCCAACGAGGATGACGTCGCCCCGTACGACCTCACGGCTCGCGATCCGCCCGAGGACACCGTCACGAATCACCCGTGTCGTTGGATTTGAGAGGTCGCGGAGTGCGCTGAGCGCGGTCTCGGTGCGGCGTTCCTGGACCGTGGTGATGCCAATGACTACGAAGACACTAGCCATGAGCATCGCGGCGTCAACCGGTTCGCCGATGCCCACGTAGATGACGCCCGCGGCTAAGAGCATCAACAACATGGGTTCACGAAGCACTTCGAGTACGAGGTGGACGATGCCTGCTCTCGCGGTCGCCGGCAGCTCGTTCGGTCCATCCGATTGAAATGCGGCGGCGGCCTCCGCAGCGGTCAGGCCCGTCGCGTCGCGTTCCGTATTCACGCGCGAAGGGTAGCCTCGCATCTCATTTGCGCATCCGTGCGATCCTCCTGTCGGGATGGGGGCGTACGGGTGGGTCTGGCCGAGGGGACCCTCTGCTGCCGACTGTGGGCGGGCGTGGGAGTGACCGATGGCGACGGTTGGTTAGACAATTCCGACCACTGCTTCCGCGAGACGCGATTTGCTCTTGGTTCGGGGCAGCGCGGAGGAATAACGTCTGGGCGAGCCGTAAGGAACCGACTCACGAGCTGGTTTCACGGGTCGTCGCGAGGCACCTCATGCGCACACGACCTACTCCGGACACGTCGGCATGCAGCTGTTTCAACCGTTTTTCCGACTTCAGTTCCTCGGCGTTACGTGGAACTCAGGCCTAGATTGTGGAGCACCGCGCAACGTGAGGATCTGCACCCCTAATTCATCCTAGAATGACCTAGTCTTCAATCAGGGCGCCGCACTCGGGTGAGAGGCTTGATGTGTGCCGGGGCTGGCTGCCCGAGTTGCGGGCACCGATGAATGCGATTCAATCTCGGCCCGGAACTTTCCATGTGTGCGACACTGACGTCCGGACGAACGGCGGGCCGAAATGTCTGGGGACAATCCTTCATGTCCCGCCCGTCTGAAGGATGCGACACACGCACTGACTAGCGGGTGACCCGTGACATTAGTAGGCGCCAGATGAGCGGCTCTGTCACCGACAATGCGTTGGTCAATTGAACGCGCGTTGACTGGTGCGTCTACGGTGTATGCAGATTGCGCCTGATTGCGTCGGTGGATGTGAACCCATGCCAATACGCGTTGATTTCTTGCCGCCAGAAGCTCACGGATTGCCGGGACGAGTCGGGCTTACGTTCGCGCCGGGCAAGCGCGACGGCACCAAATGGAACCGCGACCTGCATGCCGACCTTAACCGACTTCGGACCCACTACGGGACGCATCTCCTCGTCTCGCTCATGGAGGATTTCGAGTACGACCTCCTCGCAATATCCGGGTTGGTGCCGATGGCACTGGCGCAGGACATCCGGGTTCGACGCTTCCCAATCGTTGACGGCGACGCACCGAGCGGCTCGCAGATGGGGGAATTCATTCGATTAATCGTTGAAATCGAACAGTCCGCAGAGACTGGCGAGGTCGTTGTCATCCATTGCCGGGGTGGACTGGGTCGGGCAGGAACGGTCGCCGCCGCGTTCTTGGTCCTGCGCGGCCACGCTCCAGAACAGGCAATTGCAATCGTGCGCGCAACGCGGAGCCAACGTGCCGTTGAGAGCGATTCTCAAGCGGCGTGGGTCGCCCGGGTCGCAACTGAGCTGCGAACTGCGTGACGTTGTGACGTTTGGGACGCCAATCGGTCGTTCTGTGCTGAGAACTGGCCACAGGCGCTCAGGTGTACGGGAAGCGATTCGGCGGGTACGCGCCTGTAACCGTGCAACTCAGCGTTTAGAGGCTTGGTCAACCCATCCTTCCGAAGGGAGGACCGGTGGGCTGTCGGGGTGGTCGTACCACCATTGACGGCTTCGGCCCCGTAGGGAGGAAGCTGTGGCACGGACCTATCGCCTCGAACGAGTTCAGGAAATTGCTCGCCCGCTTGATGAAGTATTTGCTTTCTTTAGCGATGCCGCCAATCTACAAGCCCTAACGCCCGGATTCTTAAATTTCTCCATTGAGACGCCGCTGCCGGTCGCAATGCGCGCTGGAGCAAACATCAAGTATCGCCTTGGCCTCTTTGGTGTTCCGATGGGATGGCTAACCGTCATCACTGCGTGGGATCCGCCGAGTTTGGACGAGAAAACTGGCCGTCGAGTCGCACGCTTCATCGATCAACAAGTGTCGGGTCCCTATGC
>CAYFLJ010000020.1:0-7960 GCA_964343985.1 uncultured Thermoflexus sp. | reverse complement strand
GATTGCCCTCTCTGCATCCGCGAGATCAAGCTGCTTCGGTGGCTAGACGATGCGAAGCGCATCCGCTTCACCGACATCGCGGCACCGGACTTCAACCCTGAAACGACGGGGCTTACAAGGTTTGAACTCATGGACAAGATCCACGGACGAATGCCCGATGGATCACGTATCGAAGGGGTGGAGGTGTTTCGGCAGCTGTACGGTGCGGTGGGGTTCAATCGCGCAGTCGCAGTGTCCAGATGGCCCGGAGTGGCACACCTCCTACACCTCGGGTACGTGCTGTTTGCCAAGAACCGCCTGCGGATGACTGGCCGATGTATTGATGACGTGTGCGAGGTTCCCGCACGTCCAGTCGACGGAACTCGGCCACGGCCTAAAGCCGTTGTTGGCGCACCGGATGTGGCACGCCCAACGGTTGGGCACGATCAGGCCGCGCGTGACCTCGACGGCGGACGGCGTGTGCCGAACGCGGGGTTGGCGGCAGTCGGAGCGGTGTGATGCCTCGCACGATTGTGTGGTTCCGCGGGAAAGACCTGCGCGTCGACGATCATCAACCGCTTGCAGACGCGGTTGCACGCGGGGGTGATCTGATCCCGCTCCTCGTATTGGAGGATGCCTATTTTGGTTCGGGGGCTGCGGTGCCTCCGCACCGAATGCAGTACTTCATTGATGCGGTCCACGCATTGGACGATGATCTACGTCGGCGTGGGTCGGCTCTCGTCGTCGTGCGTGGGAGAGGTGCACTCGTCGTACCGGAGTGGGCACACCGGTGGGGCGCGGATCGAGTTGTCGCGCAAGAAACTGTGGAGCCGGGTGGTCGAGTGCGCGATAGCGCGGTGAGGACGGCGCTTGGCGATACCTTCCGATTGTTTGAGGGTGAGACAATCGTCCCGCCTGGCACGCTTCGGACGATGCAGGGGCGCCCGTACGGGGTATTTACGCCGTTTTCAAAGGCGTGGCGACGTGATGTGACAGATCGACCGGCGTGGGATGTTCCAGACCGGCTGTCGCCGGTCCCGCCCGACGTGCTTGGCCACTCGGTTTCATTGCCCAGCTTCGAGTCAATCGGCCTAGGTTCACGAAATGCACGCGTACTATCTGCAGGGACTGACGCTGCCCGTGCACGGCTCAACACGTTTGTTGGCGATGCCGCGACCGCATACAAGGAGCGACGGGACCGACTTGACCTACACGGGACAAGCCGACTTTCGGCCGATCTCCGCTTCGGTGCAATCTCGCCACGCCGCGTGTGGCGCACCGCACTGGACAACGTCGAAGCTGGCGTTGGACTCACGTCGTTTGAGAACGAGTTGATCTGGCGCGAATTCGCGTACTCGACGCTACGCGATCATCCAACCATTACCCGAGACGACTATCAATCGGATTTCGCGGGGTTTCCATGGCGCGATGACGATGATGGGTTTGCAGCTTGGACCGAGGGTCGGACCGGGTTTCCGGTGGTGGACGCCGCCGCTCGACAGCTTCGGGGCGAGGGGTATGTCCACAACCGTGCACGAATGATTGCAGCGAGTTTCTTGACGAAGAACCTGTTAGTGGACTGGCGTCGGGGTGAAGCCTGGTACCGACATTGGCTCACCGATGGCGACGTCGCGCAGAACGTGGCCGGGTGGCAATGGACGGCTGGCTGTGGTTGCGATCCGCAGCCATACTTTCGCATCTTCAATCCCGTCACTCAGGCCGAAAAGTTCGATCCGGATGGCTCGTACGTTCGGAGGTGGGTGCCGGAACTGCAGGGCGTACCTTCGCCAGTGATTCATGCTCCGTGGACCGCCGATTCTGGGTCACTGCGTCGCTGGGGAGTGATTCTCGGGGAGACGTACCCGCACCCGATTGTTGATCATGCAGTCGCCCGAGATCGATTTCTCAATGTCGCGACGTCGCATCTCAAACGTGTGCCAGGCTCAGTGAATGCGCCGCTGCCTTTGGGAGTCGCGTAGCAATGTCACCCCGTAACGCACGTCCCCCGCGGCGCCTGCCGGGCGCCCCGAGTTCGTCCCGCGCGGTTGTGCCAGGGCGACCCTCGGTGGCCGCGCTCGCTGGAGTCGTGCCGTGGCGACAACCGTCGGCCCTCGAGCTTGTCGCGACCGGTGCGGTCGTCGCGGTCGTAATGCTAGTCCTTGACCTTGTGTGGCTTGGGATTATTGCGGTCGAGATTTACAACCGCGAGATGGGTACGTTGAAGAGACCGGACATCATCATTCCGGCGGCGGTGGCCTTCTATGCAATGTACGTGGTTGCGACCATGCGGCATGCAGTGCTTGGCGCAAACGACCTCGCAGATGCCGGACGACGTGGCGCGGGACTCGCGGTCGTCGCGTACGGAACGTACGAATTTACGAATTGGGCGGTAATCGCCGACTGGCCTGCTGCACTCGTGCCAATTGACCTCCTCTGGGGGATTGCATTGACCACAGTCGTCGCCGTTGTGGGACGGGCGACCTACCAGTGGTTTGGCCGACGCGGGTCACACGCGCCGTAAGGCGACGCCTGCATTTCCCGCAAGCATTCGACCTTGCCGTTTGGTTTCTTTTTTCGTCGGGTGCCATCAAATGGGCACGGTGGACTTTGAGTAGCAATGGAAGTGTATTGGTGGAATGCCGCCAGTGAAGCGGTGCTAATGGTCGCCTTGTGGGTCGTGAGTGTCGTCCGGCGCGACGCAAGCGTTGTCGACCCGTGGTGGTCAATTGGGTTCGTGCTAATCGCCTGCAACACCGTTTGGCAGACGGGAGTAACCTCTGGGAAAGCGTTGTTGCTTGGCATGGTTGTCGTCTGGGGTATCCGGCTCTGGTTGCACCTACTTGTGCGCTCACTTGGGAAAGCCGAGGATGTGCGATACAAAGCCTTTCGAGAAAAGTACGGACCACATCGATACTGGTGGGTCAGTTTCTTCCAAGTCTTTGTGCTTCAAGGCGTGCTCGTGCTGATTATCTCCGCACCGCTTCAGGTTGCGCTGTCGGTCGACGGGCCTGACGAGCTTTCAGGGTGGGATCTGTTCGGTGGCTGCGCATTCCTCGTCGGCTTCGCTTTCGAAGCGGTTGGCGATTGGCAGCTGACGATGTTTCGCCGTAACGGGGCGAACAAGGGTCGAATTCTGGATACCGGCGTGTGGCGCTACACGCGCCATCCGAATTACTTTGGCGATGCCCTACTGTGGTGGGGGTTCTGGCTTGCCGGGCTGGATACGGGGCTTTCTGGTCTCATGACGGTGTACGCACCGGCACTCATGACCTTTCTTTTGGTGCGGATATCAGGCGTGCGCATGCTCGATGCGCACCTCGCCGCGACGAGACCCGGCTACGCGGAGTACATGGCAAGGACCCCCGGCTTCGTGCCTGGCCCGCCTCGACCGGTCGTTGCTCGGTAGTAATTGTTCGAGCTACGCGTGCAGGTAGCTGTGTTCGGATCAAAGAGCTCGCTGAATACGACGTAGGTCGTAGGTCAGACGCAATCGGGTAGGCGGGGGGCTTATGCCACGCACCGCCGGTTTTGCGTGATTCCAGTATTCCTCGACCTTAGGATTTGGAACTGAGCGCTCCGACGACCACATCAAGGTTGACCGCTTCGCGCACACGGGGCTTGTCAATGGCACGGGGCGTACACTCGGGATTGGTGGAACGACCCACGCGTGTCTCGAATCGTCGGCTTGTCTTCTCGTCGCGGGGCAAAGGCAAAGTCGGCTTGACGACGAATGCACCTCCGGTCCACCCGCTTAGGTTCGTGCGCCTCGGGACAGGAGACGGTCCATGATCGATGCGCGAGGTACCGAACGGCCTCCGCGCCCGATTGTTCGTCCGCGCTCCCTTGACCGAGGGGACGCCGAAAACGAATCTCCCACTATGCGGGTTGCATCTGACGGAACCGTGCGTCTGCCAATTATCGGTGGCCTTGGCGTCTTAGAAGTCGCAACGTGCCCGAGACTGGATCTGGCGCGAGGTATTGGGCCCCGGCGCGCATTTCTGAGCCCGGCAACCGGTCGCCGGGGCCCCTTTGTCGCAATTGTTGAAGGCGTTCCTGCTGCAGTCGCGGACATGTTTTATTCGCACGCACGTGATGAACTTGAGCGCGTTAGCGCAGCACCTGCGTCGTCGCTCAACCGTGCTGTTCGAGCAGGCTGCGCCGCGGTTCGTGCGGCGGCGCGACGGCGCCCGGACCTCGACGCCTTTGGGTTCACTGCGGTGCTCTTTGAGGCGGCTCCGGAACCGGTGGCGTTTGTCGCGCAGCTTCCGCCGTGTCAGTTGTACTTGGTTGACGGGTCGGAAGTCCGACCGCTGCCCGAGGTGCCAACTGGGCAGTCCGCGGGGCGGGGGCGGGGCGTCTCAGAGCGACGGTGGGAAGTCGAAATTGAAGCGTTGCGTGTACCACTCGTTCACGACTCGAGGCTCGTCCTCGTTGACGCGTCCGTCCCGAGCGTCATAACGGACCCATCGCGGCTGGTCGACCGGGCTTACCGGCAAGTCGGCGCAATGGCGAGCCGACTTCACGGCCTGATTGAGACGCGCGAGGCGGTCATCATCCGGTACGCACGTCCAGTGGCGTCCCCAACCCGGATCGCGCGAGCCTCGGAACGAGTGCGCGACTTCGTCCGCACCGTCGTTGACCCGGCAATCCTTTCGTCAAAGTTGTTCGGTGCAAAAGAAGAAGAAGGCGATGACGAAACGATTGAGGCGCTTCTTGCCACTCAGTATCCGGACAAACTAGAAGCACTCCTCCAACTTGAGGCAAGTGGACGTGTACCGGACCCGCCAGATCGAGCCAGACTGCGACGAGGAGAGGGGCCGGCTCGTGGACTGCTGGAGTCGCTTGACCATGGCACGGTTGTTCCGCAGCGAATCTCTCGCGTTGTGAGAACGAGCGATGCCGAATCGGTATCCGGCTCCGGAGAGCTGCCGGCCTGGTGGAGCGGCGGAGACCCCTACGAGCCAACATTGCCCCGGCGGCGGTCGAGTCGACCTGCTGATGAAGCTAACGTCGGCGACCTGCGCCAAACCGCCACGTCACAGATTCGCGAGCCAAGCCCTCGACCCGTTCGGAAACCATCTGGGCTTTTTGGTGGCCAATCGTCGTCGCCCAACGCGCCGTGGCTAGTCCCTGCCCGCGGCTTACTCGTTCCAACCTCGTTTTCCGGGACGCCTCTAGACTCGGCACGCTACCCCCGTGCGAGTGATCCCCGTGGTTGGCTGTCGCGAATGATTGGACCGACGGTCTTTCTTCCCGGGGCCACGCGCCGTCGGGGCTTAGGTTGGATGTCAGCGGGACTCGGCTTGACCGCTACGGTGGCGGTGGCCGGAATAGTTTGGGTAGCGGTTCAGCCCGGGGGGGTGGACGGTCTTGCGGGCCGCTTCGCGGCTCCAACCCCGACCGCGACGCCGGTACCTCCAAGTCCGACTCCCACGGTGCTTGCCGGAACGACCGTTGCGCAGGCGAAAGGTCGCTTCACGTCGCTTGCTGCTCCTCCAAACGTTGCGTCGGCGCCGGGTGCTTCGCCGCGTCAGGTTACGGCCGCGACCACAGTTGTTGCGGTGCATGACGACGTGGGCGAGGTGGTTACGGTGGTGCTTGATCCGCTCGAAGTCACTCGTGAACCGATAGTGAGTCCCTCCAGTGGGGCCGCGACGCCCGCGGGATTTGTAGCTCGCGGTCTGTTCGCGTCTGGAGGTGCGATCCTCCCGCGCGACGACGGGACGCTGCTGTTTGCCGCCAATGGGGTCGTGTCCCTGCTCCCTTCCGGCGGTCAGCCGGCGCGGCAACTGAAAGTGAAAAGCCAAAACCTCTGGAACACGCCGGTTGGAGCGGTGGTCTATGGCGCCTCGCTGTACGTTTTTGACACCGGTGCGACCACGACGGGACAGTCGCCGGTTTCACGGGTTTGGCGCCACCCGTTGACGGGTGGTGGTAACTACGACGCCGATGCCGTGTCTTGGCTCGCACCCGGGCAGACCGTAGACCTATCGCTCGCGTCTGATGTCGCGACAGACGGAGCGTTCTGGGTATCACGCCGTGATGGGTCAATCGTTCGGTTGGCCGGCGGCAGAGCTGAAATCCTTGAACTCAAAGGTCAGCGGTTGCCGACGCGACTTGGCGCGATTTACACCGACCAAGGCACGCAATCAATTTACGTTGTGGATGAAGAAGGATCTCGACGCCTGATTCGGATTGGCAAAGACGGCGTGCTCGGAGCGTCAGTTGACGGCGTGCTTGCTCAAGGCGAGGCGGCTCGGGGGTTGTGGGTTGACGAAGGGAAGGCGGTGGCAGTAGTGGTGACTACCGGACGTGTTGTCGTCGTTCCGATTCCGAATTGATGGAACAACGGCGTAGCGCCACGCGCCTCGAAAGGCGCGCGAGCATTCACGATGCGTCTGGCGAAACAAGCCCGCAGATAGCCGCTGCCCCCCTACCTCGTCTCCGAGCCGGTGGCGAAAATGGTGGTCGCGGGAGGCACCGTAAGCCCCCCACCGTGCGCCCTCTGGCCGCGGTACGCGAAGCCAGGTGGTCAGGGTCATAGGTCATGTTCCCCTGCGCGCCCCGTCCCCTCGCAGGGCGGGCAGGGACGCCCGCGGACCTCATGTGCGCCGTGCCCGCCCAACACCCCATTTGGATCGAACCGATCTACGGATAGACCAAGGCCGGCGAGGGCCCCGACGCTCCCAGGAGGTTTGCGGGCAGCGGGACAGGTTCACCATTCAACGCTTGAGCTGTCGTGGGTGAGTGGATGCCTCGATTAGGGTTGAGTGGCACGACAATGGCACACGGTGGGTACTCGGTAAGGTAACGCAGTCGCGCGTTCACGACAACCACGAGCGATGCGCACACTCCGTGGAATCTCGCTTACGCGCCGTGAACGAGCATGTTGTTGCCTCCGGACCAAAGTCTCGGAGGAGTGCTCAGGAGGTAACTCCGGTCGCTTCGGTATCCTGCGCGCGGTCAGACGCTCCCACCTCCTGCCCCTTGCCCGCCGAGTGAGACTGTAAACGGAACGCGGCGATGTCGGTCACGACTTGGGTCGGGGGTGAAAGGTAGGTTCTTCGAACTGATGTGGTATGGACGTCGCGTTGCAGTCATTTTCCCGGCCTACAACGAAGAAGACAATGTCGCGCACGCGATTGAAGACTTTTTGGCGGCTGGCGGCGGCGGAATTGTCGACGAGGTCATCGCAGTTGACAACAACAGTCGCGACAAGACGGCCGATCGAATAAAAAGCACGTCGGCGACGTATGTGCTCGAGACGAAGCAGGGCTACGGCAACGCGCTGCAACGTGGCTTAGCCGAGGCTGCGTCACGCGGTGCTGAACTGATCGTCATGGCTGAACCAGACGGAACCTTTGCAGGAAAGGATGTGCTGAAACTGCTTGCTTTTTCAGACGATTTTGACCTCGTGCTTGGCACCCGCACGACGAAAGAGTTGATTTGGCAAGAGGCAAATATGGGGCGGTTCCTGAGGTGGGGCAATTGGGCCGTTGCCAAAATCCTTCAGGTATTGCATGACGGTCCGTCGCTTTCGGATTGCGGGTGCACGTTGCGTCTCGTGCATACCGACGCATATCGCGTATTTGCATCACACTTGACCGTTGGGCGGTCGCACTTCCTCCCGGAAATGGTCTGTTTGTCCCTCGCGGCTGGATTGCGGATGGTCGAGGTGCCGGTCAACTACCGTGGGCGCGTGGGCGAGAGCAAAATTACCGGTACGCTCTCGACCACCCTCCGGGTTGGGACGCGGATGATCGCCCTGATCCTCAGCTACTGGGTGAAGCGAAGGTTTGGACTCGGTTTGATTGCGGCGCTCCCGATCGCGCCAGTGCGAGCACGAGGCACCTTGAGGTAGCGAACGTCGCCCTGTCGGCTGCGAGGACGTTTGTCTTACGAAGGGCCGGCAGGGATTCCCGCGGACCTCGCCCCGTCAAGTGCGCTGGCTATTGCCTGTCGAGAAGTCTCGATGCGGAGG
>CAYFLJ010000019.1:0-17294 GCA_964343985.1 uncultured Thermoflexus sp. | reverse complement strand
TGGCCCGCGCCGGCGCCGACGTCGCTCTCGCCGACCTTTCCTCTCGTCAGGCGGCGGCCGATGTCCTTGTCGCCGACATCGCTGCCCTTGGACGCCGAGGCGTATCCATCCCGATTGATGTCACCTCTGTCGCATCGATTGAGGCGGCGGTTTCCACGGCCGAGGACCACCTCGGGCCAATCGGGGTAGCCGTGGCAAATGCCGGTGTCAATATCCGCAAGCCGGGCCTTGACTTGACGGAGTCCGAATGGGATTCGGTGCTTGACATCAACCTCAAAGGGGTGTTTTTTACATGCCAAGCGATTGGGCGCCGAATGGTCCCCCGTGGCCATGGGTCAATCGTCGCCCTTGCCTCGCAACACGGCGTGGTTGCTACCCCGCGATCTCCCGCGTATAGCGCCGCGAAGGCGGGCGTGGTGAACGTCGTCCGATCCTTGGCCGTCGATTGGGCACCGCGTGGCGTCCGGGTCAACGCCGTCGGCCCGACCTTTGTCGAGACCGATCTCACGCGCGAATACCTCAGTGACGCCGCGGTGCGTGCCGACATTGTCGGCCGTATCCCCTTGGGGCGCTTAGGTACCCCGCAAGAAGTTGCGCACGCCGTCGTGTACCTCGCGAGTCCGGCGGCAAGCCTCGTCACCGGGTCGTGCCTCATGACCGATGGCGGGTGGACGGCGATCTAGCGTTCTCGCGTGCGCGAACCCTCGTACACTCCCCTTGTCGCCGCCGCGACGTGAAGGGGGCATGCAATGGCCGAACGCGCACTTGCCACCGGTTCCGCGCCGGGGGTATTGCACCGACTGCGCGAACTTGGCCAGTCCATTTGGCTTGACACAATCAGTCGGCCGTTACTTGATTCTGGCCAGCTTGCGCGTCTGGTCGCCCTCGGTCTGGGTGGCGTCACCTCAAACCCGAGTATTTTCGAGAAGGCCATCGGCTCGGGGAACGATTACCCCGAAATCCCGTCGCTCCTCAACGCGGGGCACGATGCCGAAGCCGTCCTTGAACACGTCGCCGTGGCCGATATCCGGCGTGCCGCCGACATTCTTCGCCCCACCTACGACGCTCGAGGCGGGGCCGATGGGTTCGTGAGTCTCGAAGTGTCGCCCCGACTCGCGCACGACACGTCCGCGACGATTGAGGCCGCCCGGCGCCTTTGGACCGCCGTCGACCGTCCGAACCTCATGGTCAAGATTCCCGCAACGCGGGAGGGCATCCCAGCGATCGCCGCTGCGATTGGCGAGGGCATCAACGTCAACGTCACCTTGCTCTTCGCCGTTGATCGGTATCTTGACGCCGCGAATGCATATCTTGATGGCCTTGACCAACTCGCGTCCCACGGCGGCGTCGTGTCAAACGTGTCATCGGTGGCCAGTTTCTTTGTAAGCCGCGTCGACACCGCCGTTGATGCGGCACTTGGTACCGAACGCCCCGAACTCCACGGCAAAGCCGCGATTGCGAACGCGCGAGCCGCCTACGGGGCGTGGCTCGACGTCGCCGCGTCGACTCGATGGCGGGGGTTGGTCGCCCGTGGCGCGCACCCGCAGCGTCTCCTATGGGCAAGCACGAGCGTCAAGAACCCGTCGTTCCCTCCCACGTACTACGTCGATGCACTCATCGGCCCAGATACCGTGGATACCGTGCCGTCACCGACTCTCGACGCCATTCTTGGTGGGGACAATGGCGCCACGCGCACAATCGATGTGGCCGGCGCGATCGATGATGCGCGTGACCTGCTCGCGCGGCTCGATGCAATCGGCATCGACCTGCACGCCATCACCGATCGCCTGGAGTTGGAAGGCGTGGCGTCATTCGCCACGGCCTACGACGCGATTCTGCGCGCGATCGATGCGCGTCGCACCTAGCGGGCAGCGATCAGAGTCGTGCCGGCCAACGCTAGGACCACCCCCGCCCCTTGTACCCCTGCCAGCCGTTCGCCGAGAAACAGACGCGCCATGAGCACTGTGATGACTGGATAGAGCGAACTCAGTACCGACGAAATGCTAAGCAAATCTTGCATGCTTGCACCGCCGTATAGCACATTCGCCGTCACGTCAAGCACACCCGCGCCGGCGAGGCCGGCCACCGCGGTGCGCAGGGTCAGACCCGTCGGGAGGTACGTCGCTGGAACCGTCGCATGACTGCGACGGGCGACAAGCCACATCACCATCGCGGCGGAAACTGATGTCACGCGTTGAAACAGCGCGGCGCCGAACAATCCGCCGGTCGTCGCGCGTGCGAAGAGCGCGAAGTACGCCCCAAACAGCATCGCCGCAACGATGGCTAGGGCGATGCTCTGCAGGTGACCCGCGGAATCGAAGGTGGTGATGTCCTTCGGTGTAGACGGTGAAACCGACGCGAGGATCACGCCGAGGATCGCCGCCGCAATGCCAACCATCCCGTAGATCCCGACCGCTTCACCCTCCAAAAGGCCGACTGCTACCGGCACGATCGCGCCCGTCGCCGCGATTGGTGCTACCAAACTCACCATTCCCGTAGCCAACGCGTGATAGAAGGCGGCAAGGCCAACCGCCCCGACGGCACCCGCCGCCACGGCGTACACCATCGGCGCGCCATCAGGGATCGCCGATCCAGTCGCCAGAAACGCGACGCTAATGCCAACGAGGCCAAACGCCTGCGAGGTCACCATAACCGTGGTCGTCGGGAGGCGGCGCGACATTAGGCCGCCGAGGAAGTCTGAGATACCCCACGAACAAGCGGAAGCTAATGCGAGGAGGGTTGCGATCACTTGGGGAGTCTAGCGTGGGCAACGGCGACCTCTGCCGCAAGGCGGGCGTTCCGTCGCACGATTTCGAGGTTCACCCGCAGGCTTTCGCCCCCGGTCACGCGATGAAAGTGGGCTAAGAGAAACGGAGTGACCGCCTTTCCACTGATCCCTTGCGCCGTTGCCGCTTCGAGGCCAGATGCAAGGGTGGCGTCGTGCATGACCTCATCGAGTTCTGCTTCGACGGGGAGCGGATTCGCAAGGACGAGTGCGCCACCCGCGCCAGACACACCGGCGGCGCGAAGCCTGTCACGGGCGCGCATCGCCCGCGCCACCGACTCAGGTGTGTCAAAAGTCCAGTCAAGCGCGACCCCGCCGTCCCGTCGGTAGAAACCAGGAAAACGGTCGGTCCGATAGCCGGCAACGGCGACATTGAGCGTCTCAAGGCGTTCGACCGTTGCCGAAATGTCAAGCAGTGATTTGACACCTGCACAGACAACGGTCAACGGCGTGTTTGACAATGTTGCGAGGTCGGCGGACTCGTCGTACGTCTCCCGTGCGCCTCGGTGGACGCCACCAAGGCCTCCGGTCGCAAAGGTTTTGATGCCCACGGCCGCAGATAGGGCTGCCGTGGACGCGACTGTCGTCGCGCCGTCACTCCCGCGTGCCATCGCCAGTGGTAGGTCGCGGGCACTCAGTTTTGCCATGCCGTGGCTTCGTACGAGGCGTGCCATACTTGCGTCGTCGAGTCCCACAATCGGTTCACCGGCGACGACCGCGACCGTCGCGGGAACGGCGCCTACACCGCGGATGATCGCGTTCAGTTCGCGCGCTAACTCCTCGTTCTCGGGGAACGGTAGGCCGTGCGCAAGCAACGTGCTTTCGAGTGCAACGACCGCGCCCCCAGAAGCAAGGGCGTCGCGCACCTCCTCCCCGATTCGCAGCTGACCGTTCATCAACGTACCTCTGTGCCGGCCTCATCGACCGAAAGCCATGATGTCGCCATGCCTCGACCCGAGGCTTCGACTGTGACGCCACACCCTAAGGGGAGCGTCCACTGATGGGACGTGTGGCCGATGGGCCACCCGTAGATCACTGGGACCCCGAGATCACCCAACAGTCCATCAATCACCTCAAGCAGGTCGAGAGATGGCCGATCGTCTGGTGCGCGTTCACACGTCGGAGAAGATCCAAAGACGACGGCGCGACACCCATCAAGGGCACCTGACTGTCGCAGTTGTAGGAGCATCCGGTCGATCCGGTACGGCGCCTCCGACACATCCTCAAGCATGACGACGTGTTCGGCGCCAACCATCGCCCAGGTGGTGCCGACCAATGACGCGACGAGGGCGAGGTTGCCCCCGGTCAGTGGGCCGGACGCCGACCCCTCGCGAATAACCGCCGTCAGTGGATCCCAACCTTCGGCAACGCCCGGCACGGGTAGTCGACCGGGCGCCCGCGAGGAGGTCAATGCACCGCGCAGTCCGGCGGTCGTCACCGACGGGCCGTCGACATCAAGCAGGGCAGCGACCGGCCCATGAAGCGTTACCCAATTCAGTTCGTGGGCAATTCCAAGGTGAAGCGCCGTGACGTCGCTATACCCAATGAACCACTTGGCTTGCCCAGTTGCCCGCACGCGCGCCCAGTCGATCTTGGTGAGTAGCCGACCGGCGCCGTAACCTCCACGGGCGCACCACACTGCCTTCACGTGTGGGTCACACAGTGCGTTTTCGATGGCCAGTGCCCGGGCGTCGTCGTCGGGACCGGCGAGGTACCCTCGCCCACCGGGCACAAGCCATCGGGTCGTCGCGGACAGGCCCCAAGACTCGAGGATGTGGGTCGCTGTCGCCAACGACTCGGGAGCAACTGGGCGGCTTGGGGCAACGAACGCCACCAGATCGCCGGGGACGAGCTTGGGTGGGCGTATGCGTCTACCGCTCCGGATCTTCATCATCGACATCCTTGGTGATTGTTGTGCGACCCGCGATTGCACCGGTTCACGTCGAGACCCGGCACACCGAGTTTCCAGCGACCAATAGGCCTGGTCTGCGAGGTCCGAACGCCCCGTCGTTCTGCATACTGTCGGGAGAGGTACGACCCCTGACGATCAGGGTGATCGTCCCATGCGCGTAGCGCCTCGCGCTAGACTTAGCCTCGGGCACGAACCAGATGAGCGAAGGTAAAAACCGGCAGGACGATGCGCCCGACGCGAGGCAGACCGCGGATAGCGTCGAGGGGTGGCTTCGAAGCCTCGGGCAACGAAGCCCTGGACACGAAGCCGAGGACCGCCCGCGGCGTTCCGCAAGCGGGGCGCGTCGCGCGTCGTCAGGCGAGGAAGAAGTGGCGGCGTTCCTGCGCGCGGTGCAACGGCTAGCTAGGTCGCCAAAAGCACAACGGCTCCTCGCCGCGCGCATGGCTGCGGCCACCGACGATGCAGACGCCGACCCGGCGATGCTCGCGCTTGCGCAAGCATTGGGATCGATCGAGGAACAATTCGGGACCATTCTGGCGAGTCAGGGTGGCTTCGGGTCTGGTGCGACTGGCGTGCTTGAACGTCCCGAACTTGTCGAATCGCACGAACCGTCTCTCTCAGACGGTGGTGGCGGGGGCGGTGGGGATGACGATGCCGACGATGGTGGCGACGGGGATGACGACGGTGAGGACGACGAACCGTGGCCAACCGCGTTCGTTGGATATCGCACGGGAATCGTCGATCGAGTGGATGTTGGCAATTGTCGCGACGGCTGTTGCACCGCACTCTTCATTGATCATCCCGGCGTGCGCGCTGCCGTCTGGTTCCCGACTGAGCAGGCGTCCGATCACGCTGCCAAAATCGGCGACTTCCTCGAGAGGTCTCGAGGCGAGACCGCCGACCTGAGCGTGCAGCCCTTCGGCGAAGGGGCGGCGCCGGGTCGCGGGCAGTTGCAGGCGGCGATCCAGTTCTTCACCGACGACATTCACCTCGACGCCGCCGAACACGAGGCCGACCGCGCTCAAGGCGCTGTCGCGCGCTTCCGAGCCTACGACCAAGGCCTCGGTCATGGTGGTCCGGCGCTCATCGACATTCTCGTCGATGCCCCTCAAGCACGTGCCGTACGCAAGGGCTTGCGGAGAGCCGCACGGAATGCCCCGCGCGACCAAGCCGACCGCCACGATCACTTCTAGCGATTCATCGTTGGCCTACACCAATCGACGCGACGTCCACACCATAATGGTCATGCCGACCGCCCAAACGCCGAGTGCGCCACTGCCTACAAGGTGGCCGACCTCCTCCGGGAGGTCCTGAATCACGACGTCCTCTCCGATCAAGTCATAGATTTGACGCCAGTCGCGCGCTTGTGGGCGGTCGAATGTGCGTCCGTCGGTTTGGCGTGCAACGGCCTGCAACAGGCGCGGGACGAACGGCGCCGGAGCGGCGTTCGCGGTCGGTGTCGGTACGACTCCTGCCGGGCCGATTGGCACGGCGTGAACCCGAATCCCCGCCTCCGCGAGCGACGCCGCTGCGACGTCAATCGGGCGTCCAGCCGTCGCGTCGCCGGTCGAGATGAGGATGACCGCCGCCGGTACACGTGGCGGCGCGCTTTCCGTACCGACCGCGGCACCGCCTCCGGTCGACGGAATCGACCCAAGTGCCACCATCAGGGCGTCGCCCGGCGCCGCTCCAACGACAGTCCGCACGACGTTGAGCGCCGCGGCCACGGCCCCATGGTCATGTGTGGGCGGCGCAACAAGATATGCGTTCGGACCATATGCCACGCCCGCAACTTGCAATCGTGACGGCGCGGCGTCAATCGCCTCGCGCGCGATGCGACGCGCGGCTTCGATACGCGACGGTGGCACGTCCGTCGCCCGCATCGCGCCTGAGACGTCGAGGACAACAACAACAGTCGCCCGGTCGAGGGGTTGCGGATGGGTCCACACGGGCCGCGCGAAGGCCACCGCCAAGCCTGCGATACCGAAAACGACACAGAGGGTCGCAAGTGCGCGACGCCACCGGCCGTGTCGTGGACCGGTTACTCCCCCGGCCACCCGAAACGCATCACGCGTCCGCCCACGTGTCGCCCGTGCCACGCCGGCCAGCAGAAAGACCACGGGGACAAGTACGACCCCCCAAAGCAGGTCGGGTTGGCGCCACTGGACCCCGTACGCGTCTGAGGCTTCCAGAATGGCGTTGAGAATCGCGTCGGGCATCACCGTGCGTCGATGCCCCGTGCAATTGGTCCCGGACGGGGTGCGCGGTCAAGCCAGAACGCTGCCAAGACCGTCGCCAACACCGCCGTCGCGAGTGCGCCCGCGCCAAACCATTGCCCAATCTCGTGCCGTTCCCAGTCCCACCCCAAAGCGCGCCCAAGGTCACCGTAGATTCGGTTGAGGTCTCCTGCGCCTGGTGCAAAGTAATACTGGCCGCCGGTCTGTATCGCTATCTCTTGGAGAAGTACCTCATCTACTCCATTTGATCGGTTGGCGCCAGGTCCGAATGGTGCGGCACGCCCACCAATTCCGACCGTAAAGACCGGAACCCCCTGATCGCGGGCCGTACCTGCCGCTAGCCGCGGGTCCTGCCCCTCGGTGTTTTGCCCGTCTGTGAGCAACAGCACGACCGCCGGCGGTACTGGTGGGGTGGTCACCGCGTCGTAACGTGCAGTTCCCGCGTCGCTTAGCGGTTCCGATGGTGACGCAAAAGTGTCGGGTGGCAGCGACGCCAACGCCACCTGCAGACCGTCACCGATCGCCGTTCCTCCGTTCGCCTCAAGATCGTCGATGGCCCGGCGCACCGCGCGCAGATCGTCGGTGACCGGTTGCACCAACGTTGCCTGTGAGGCGAACTGAACGACGCCGACTCGGAACCCCTCCGGAAGGGAACCCACAAAGTTACGCGCCGCCGTTTGGGCCGCGGCGAGGCGCGAGGGGAAAAGGTCCCGTCCCTGCATCGATCCTGAGGTGTCAAGGACAAGCACGATTGACGTGCGTTCGCGGGGCACGGGTGAGCGAAGTGCCGGACGCGCGAGAGCGATCGCGGCGAGAGTCATCGCGATAAGAATCGATGCGGCGGGCAGGTGTCGCCGCCACGCCGTCGAAGGACGTGTCGCCATCGCCGCGCGGAGAAGCGCGACGGCAGGGTGCGGCACTGCGTTAGGGGCGCGGCGCCGTTGCGCCACGGCATACATTGCCAGCAGCGCCAGTGCCGGGACCAGCCACCAAAGAAGGGTCGAGTCGGCGAGTTCCATCCGGTCCGTCCGTCCGTCCCGTTTCCTTGTCGGCTAGCCAGAAACCTGAACGCGGCGTAAACCCGTCGCCATGCGACGGCGCGTCTCCAATAGGCGGACGATGGATCCGACAACCGGCTCCGCCGTCGTAATTTCCCATGCCAGCGCACCTGCGCGCGAAAACGCCTGTTCAACCGCGTGGTGCCGCCTTTGAGCCTGACTCGCGTACGCCTCGCGTACACCTACCTGCGACGTGTCAACCTCGACCTCTTCGCCAGACTCAAGATCAACAAATGTCACGACCCCAACGTCCGGCAGATCGCACTCACGAGCGTCACGCACAATCACCCCAGTTACGTCGTGGCGTGCCGCGAGTGCCCGAAGGCTTCGCGTCCAAGGTGTTTCAGGCGTCGGCCCCGTTGCCTCGTCATGAGAATCGAGAGCATCCGTGATGACGAAGACCAAGGCACGGCCGGGGATGGACCCAACCGCCTGATCGAGCAAACTCGTGAGGTTCGAGGCGGGGCGTGCCGGCGCGACGACGTTGCGTTGCCCTGTCGTGCGTGTCAAGCCATGGGCAATACCGACCGCCCGTTGGAGCAGTCGCAGCACGTGCGTCCGTCCAGACGCGGTGCCGACTCGATCGGCCGGACGGCGATGCACGCGCGGTGCACCGTCAAGCCCCGCCGGAACACGCCGGCGTGAACCCTCTTGGCGTCTTGGAGTGCGTTCCTTGCCGGGCACCGGCACCGACCCGCCGTAGATGAGGGCGCCAACACGGTCACCGCGCGCCTGCAACAGCCGCGCGAGTGTGCCAGCGACCGCCAACAGCCGCGACGCCTTCGTCTCCATGCCTGATCCGAACGCCATCGAACCGGTGAGGTCAAGCAGCAGCCACGCCCCGATATCTCGATCTTCGTAATAGCGACGCACGTGCGGCGTGCCGGTGCGTGCCGTCACGTTCCAGTCGAGGCTTCGCACGTCGTCGCCCGGTGCGTACGGTCGCAAGTCGGCGAGGTCGAGGCCGGGGCCGTAGGCACTCGTGGCGTGCTCGCCTTGTCGGAGCCCGTCAAGGCGCCGTACCACAGCGAGGTTGAGGCGTCGCAGCAACCGTTCGGCACCACCCGGAAGTGCGCCCGCGTCGGCGACGTCTTTCATCCTCGTTGGGCGCGCGCCTTGAATGCCTCGCCACCATCTCCAACCGTCGCTCACGTGCGCCGCCCAAAGTGCCACCAACGACGCTTCGTCGGCACAACGTTTCCAACCGTATTTGCCGCCAGAATCCGTTCGGAGCGTTGGCCCGGGCCGGAGAGTTCGCCCGCGTACCCCAGTTGGGGCGACGGGACACGTTCGAGGATTTGATCGATGATGTCGGTGATGGCCACCTCTTCCGCCAGCGCTTCGTACGACAACACCAAGCGGTGTCGAAGCACATCTGACGCGAGGGTCCAGACGTCTTCAGCGAGTGCGTACTGGCGACCACGCAACAGGGCCAACGCCCGCGCCGCGGTCACCAAGTTGATGGAGGCGCGTGGGCTTGCGCCGTAGGTCACAAAGCGTTTCACGTGCCCGAGGTCGAATAGGTCTGGGTTCCGTGTCGCCGCCACGAGATTCACTGCATATTCATGCAAACGCGTATCTACCGTTACCGTGTCGGCCTGCCCCTGCCACCAACGCAGTCGCTCCGGCGAAAGCCGTGGCGCAACCGTCGACGGCGCACCCGTGACGCGCGCCACGATCTCAAGTTCGTCCTTCAGGTCGGGGTACCCCACGATGACCTTGAACATGAACCGATCGACCTGCGCCTCAGGCAACTGGTAGGTGCCGTCGTGTTCAATCGGGTTTTGTGTCGCTAAGACGAGGAATGGGTCGGGAACGGTGTAGGACGCCCCGCCAATCGTCACCTGTCGCTCCTGCATCACCTCAAGGAGCGCACTCTGCACTTTGGCGGGCGCGCGATTGATCTCGTCGGCAAGAAGGAGGTTGGCGAAGACTGGCCCCAACTCGACACCGAAGTCGCCGGTCGCCTGTCGGTAAATGCGGGTGCCGATGAGGTCCGCCGGTACCAGATCAGGTGTGAACTGAATTCGCCGGAACGTGCCGCCCACCACTTCGGCGACCGTGCGTACCGCCAGTGTCTTGGCGAGGCCCGGCACTCCCTCAAGGAGAACATGACCACGTGCAAGCAAGGCGACTAACAGTCGTTCGATCAACGTGTCCTGACCGACAATGACTCGCTTGATCTCGCCAAACGCTTGCCGGAGCTCTTCGGATCCCGGAATCGACGACGACTCCTGACCGCCGAACGGTGTGGGCATGCCGGTTTGGTCTGGCCGGGCCGGGCTTGCCAACGTCACGGGCTTCCTCCTCGCGCAGCCGCACTACTTCGGCAAACCCTACCGCGCCCGACCGTCAGTGCGGCGCGCCGAGGCACCGCCGACCCTGCGCGAAGTCGTACAAACGAACCCAGATCGCTACCCGTTCGCGTGGAAATCCCAGAACTGCATCGCCGTCCCACCCAACATCTGCGCGCGCAACGCTTGGTCGGCGATGGCAATGTGATGGCGCGCAAATTGGATGGCGTTGCCGTACCCCTCGCGCCCAGAGACCGGCGGGAAGTCCGACCCCCACATCATGCGCGTCGGGCCGAAAGCCTCGAGTGCCATCTCGACGAACCGCAGGGTGTCGAGGTACGGCGACCATGGCGAGGTTGTGAATGAGTAAAAGCCACTGACCTTCAGGACACAGTGGTCAACGTTGGACAACGAGAGGGCGCGTCGATAGGCAGGATAGGGAGGGTCTTCCTTCGGGTTCGGGTGACATAAGTGTTCGAGGTGAAGTCGTGCCCGGGTGTACTGCCTCGCCGTTGTCTGCATTTCGTCGGAGGCAAGTTGCGCAAGCGTGCCAGCGACCGTGATGTTCAATCCAAGCGCATCGGCACGGTCCCAGAGTGCGCGCGCTTCGGGTACCCCGGCGAACAAATCCGCGAGATAGAGGCGGATGCCCTGCACTGATCGATGGCGTTCGACAAGCGCATCAAGCCGAGTGGCGGCACCGGGCACGTTCACGTCGACGAGACACGCGATCGCAAAGCGACCGGGATGCGCTTCCGCGCAGGCGATGAGGTAGTCGTTGTCAAACATCCCCATGTGCTGAATGAGCACGGCATGGTCCACACCGTGTCGACTCATTTGATCGAGCAGGCTTTCAATTGGCTCGTACTTCGTCGTCCCGGCATGGACGTGCGTGTCAACGACTGCTGTGTTCTGTTGTGCAATGGAAGCGATCATGCGGGTATCCCTGTGCCCCTGATTCGATCAGCGCACGTCGACGATATCCGCGCGCGTCGGCGAACGCCGTCCGGTGCGGGTGCGCACATCTCGTCACGCGTGCGCCCGGGTCACGATCCGACGAGTTCTGGGGCCACCACGTAGATGAACGCTTCGATCTGTCCGTAACGCGTTGCGACGAGTACCGGGACGCGACGGTACTCGTCGCCCTCGAACTCGTCGAGCCGATCCCAGTGAGCCGCAAGGTCCGGTGACTCCAAGACGTCGACCGGAACCTCTCCGTGAGCGTCATCAAGGACCAACCCGGGGAAGCCGTGGTCGGCTCCCCAACCAGCGTCGAGAAGGCGACCGCGCACCGACCCCGGGAACCATTGACCGCAGAGGCTCGAGACCTGCTCGTGGTTCCGTTCCCCGGGTCGGAGGGTGCCGTACGTTGCGAGGCGTTGCATGGCCTCAGTGTAGGCCTGTTAGCGATCCGTGCCGACGTCGAGCGGCCCATCAAGCGCGGCGATCCACCAGCCGCTACCTACCGGTCGCGACGCCGACGGTCGCCACGGTTCTGGCGCTCCTTGCACGACCACGAGCGACGCATCGATCGCCTGCCGGATTGAGTCGATTGCGTCGGTGCGCCACGCCCGCCACGGCACCACCACCCATCTCGGACGCCCGGACGGCGCGGTCACGGCGAAGGTCTCGGATGGCGGGGCGTGTGCGAGCCAAATCGACGCGCCGGCCACGTCGGGAATGATCGTCACGTCTGCCCATCCGGCGCACACCCGCACCGCAACTGACGGCCACGCCGACGGTCCGCGCCCGCTTCCAAGCCGTGGTGGTGACGCTCCGATCGGCACGATCACCAACCCTCCGGCGGTCGTGGCCGGGCATGGACCGTCAGGCACCTGTGACACGTCACCGACGACCACTGGCACGCCGTTACCAGCCTCGGCAGTCGTGATCCCCAGTGCACGTGCCTGTGCCCGAATCCTTGGGATGAGGCCAAAGTCTGATCCGTCGGTCAGATCGATCACCGATCCGACACGGTATCGCGCGACTGCCCGCTCAACCCCTGTCGACGACGGCAGGTCTGAAGAATGCAGAACAACCGCGTCGACGTTGCGATCCCAGGGCCGAATGGTCGCGCCAAGTGCGTGCACCCCGGCGTCGATTGTCGGCCCGCCACCGACCATCACGCGTGGACCACCTGGGACCGAGACGACCGCGAGCGTGCCATCCGACTGCCCCGCAAGCGATGGGACGACCACCCGAGCGTGAGGCCCGGACTCGGATTGGGCCTCGGGTACACCTGCCCGTGCCGTTGAAGGCCCACCCGCCGCCGTGGCGAGCTCCGCCTGCGGCACCACCAACAGGACGACCGCGGCAACCACTGTGCTCAGGCCGACGATCAGTGGTCCCGGTCGACCCGGTGTGTGCCGTGGCGCCGATTTTCTTGGCGGCGCTTCGGCCGCCAGGACGAGGAGCACGAGACCGAGCAGGTATCCACCGATGGCGAGTGGATGCCACGGTTCCGTCGTGACCCCTGCGGCCTGAAGCGTCGATCCCCACTGCACGAGGCGCACAAGTAGCGTCGTTGGTGCCCATGCCAACGTCCCGAGCGTGGCCATGATCCAGTCGGGTGCGAACGGCCACCATGACCGCGCAACACCCGCGAGCGAAAGCGCTGCTGAACTGGCCATAAGTGGCGGGACGAGCAGGAGGCCAGGCGTCGTTGCGACGACACCAAGCAGCGGGATTGACCCAAGTGATCCCGCAAGCACTGGTAGGACGAAGACTTGGGCGGCAATTGCGCTGGCGATCGCCGCGCGGACTCCTCCCGGTACAAGCCATTGCCACCATGCACCGGAAGGTGGCGCCAGCAACGCCTCCAACCACGGTGCGAGCCACACCAAACCGGCCGCGCCGAGGAAACTCAATTGCCAACCGACATCATCGAGAGTCGGCGGATCAACAATCGCCAAGATCACTGCACCCCACAGCAACGTTCCCGCGACCGCTGCCCGTCGGTGTGTCATCCTCGCCAAGAGGCCAAGCTGCGCCATCACGGCCGCGCGCAGGACGCTTCCCGATGCGCCGACGAGTGCGACAAAGGCCCAGAGCGCCGCCGACGTGGCCAGTGCGCGGGCAATCTGCCAGGGGAGCCGTCGGCGTGGACGTCCGCGCGTCGTCAACCATCCGACCATTGCCGCCACCAGCGAGACATTCCAACCGGATATCGCCACAAGGTGCGCCGCGCCGGTAGCGTTGAACGCGTCGCGAACGGACGGAGGCACTCCGGTTCGGTCGCCGAGGAGGGTGCCGGTCGCCAGCGACGCTTCGGGTTCTGGAAGCCACGCTTCGAGCGGAGACGCGAGTTGGCGTCTCACGGCTGCCATCCTGTCTGCCTCGTTTGGAGGGTTCATGCGACCGAGACGGCTGACCTCCCGTACCGTAAACGAGGTACGCGTTGGCGCCCTTGGTACCGCTTCAATGATGTCCCCTGCGGCGACGACGACCGTAGACGGCGCTCGCAGCTTTGCCCATCCTTCGGCAACCTCCCAAACACCAGGGGCACGAGCGATTGCCTCCACCTTGACGCGGACGACGATGCCGCCTGCCCGCCATTCTGGCTCGTCGATGACCGTCGCGCGCATGGCAACGACGCCCACCGTCACTGGAGACGTTGGCCCATCGTCGCGCACGGCCAATGTGCCACGAAGTGTGCCCGTGCTCGCGGCGAGTAAGGCCAAACCGGTCGCCACTCCCGGACTCGTACGCGCGCGTGTCACCGTGAACGCCCCAGATACGCCGAGAACGACCGCCAACCCGATCGCGATCCCGCGCGCGGTCTGGTCACCGTCTACCGTTGCGTCGCCCCTCCAAGTCAGCCACAGGGCCGCCAAGATTGCGAACGGCACGCCAAGGATCACGTGGGTGATCCGCGTGCGATCGGTCGACGCATCGACAGCGTCACCCGACCGCGAGGTATGGCAGCGACTTGCGCAGCACCGCAGCAGTCAAGCCTGCCGCCCGCAGGTCGGCCACGGACCGGATAGGGCCGTTGTCGCTGCGCCACACCGCGAGCTTTCTCGCTGATACAGCACCGATTCCAGGCAACTTCTCAAGTTGCGCGACGCTCGCTTGATTGACATTGATCCGGGCACCGCCCTCAGGGTTCGACGGTGAGGTGAGCAGTGCGTCGAGTTCTCCATCGATTCCCGTTTGCGTCGATGTCGATGACATCGCCCGCGTGGGCTTCGGCGCGATGCCGGTCGATCCGTTGGCGGCGATTGCGTTCGTGGAAGTAGACGAGGAACTAGGTGGGGATTGAGGTGACGCCGAAGCGGATAATCGCGTTGGCACGTCGAGCCGTTGTTCGTCGTGCACACGTTGTGCCAGATTGATCATGAGTTCGTCGGCGTCGTGCGTCGCACCGCCGGCCGCCTGAATGGCCTCCGATACTCGGTCGCCGACGCGCAATTCGTACACCCCCGGCGACTGCACCGCGCCGGTCACATGCACTTTGATCATCGCGCCAGACGTCGGCTTTGGCGTCGAAGCCATCGTCGAAACCGAGGCCGTCGGTCTCGCTTGGCATGCGACCGCGCCCGCTAGGCCGACTACGGCCGCTCCGAGGATCGGCGCAACCACGTATCGAGCCAACACCCAGCTGCGCCCGGGCCCGCTTGTGCGGGACGGGGATGATGGCGCCGTGTGAGCGGGTGCGCCACTCGGTGCACTCGATTGGCCGCCTGAACGTGACCGGGTGACCATTGTTGCTCCCGCGTCCGCGCCGAGAACTCTTCAAAATAGTTGACGGAACGTATGGTGATCCTACGTCGGCTTGTCACTGAGTGGGGTCACAATGTGCAGTGAAGTGCGCTCACACGGTCACACAATGTGACAAAGCGCGGCGTTCGACGCCGTGAAGTACGATGCATCCCCTGATGTGGCGAGGGTTCGCGTCACGATGGCTAGGCGTGGTGGTCGCGGCGCTTCTCGCGGCCCTTATCCCTGCTTCCCCTCGTTCACTGCGCCCCGATGCCGGACCGCATCCGCGGACGGTGGACGTCGCGATCCAAACCACCCGCGACCTGCGCGATGCGCTTGGTGCTCGCGGCGCCCGTGTCGGAACGGTCTTACCCGCCGTTGGCGGTGGCGTCGTCATGACCGCGTCGGTTGACCCAGCGATAATTGCAGACCTCACGCGTCTCCCAGGTGTTCGCTCTGTGACGGTTGGCGACCGCCTCGCGCCGCAACTCGACCAGGCCACCGTCGCGTCGCAGACTGGCGCCGCCGACGTTGCCCGAAACATGACCGACCATCTCGGGCGCCCCATCACCGGTCGAGGCGTTCTCGTTGGCATCGCTGACACCGGTGTCGACTGGTCGCACGCCGATTTCCGACGCGCCGACGGCGGTACCCGCATCATCGCATTGTGGGACCAAGGGGCTGCTACCGCGGCAAATGGTGGCTTGCCCACAGTCAACTACGGACACGCATGGACGGCGACGCAAATCGATGCGTGGAACGCCGCAGCAATCGTCCCGGGGACCACATGCGCGACCGACGCCTGCGCCGCGGTTGGGGCGTCCGGTGTCGCCACACCAGACGATCGGCCACTCGGTTCATCGACGGTTGAGGTCGGCCACGGCACTCATGTGCTCGCGGGCGCCGCCAGCGGCGGTCTTGCGCGTTCGTGTGACGGCAATTGCTCCCCATCGTTCTATCCCGGCACCGCTCCCGAGGCCGACATTGCAGTTGTCCGGACCGATCTTTCGTCCGCTCACGTGATCGATGCATGGAGTTGGCTCATTGCGGTTGCCAAGGCGCGTGGACAACCGCTTGTCGTTGTCAGCGCTCTCGCCGTCGCGCGGGGCGGGGCTCACGATGGAACCCATCCGCTCGAAGGTGCGATCGATGCCTTGAGCGGCCCAGGCGTCGTTTTCGTTACCGCCGCCGGCAACGCCGGCGACCTTGGCGTGCACGCGACCGGCACACTCCCCCAGACGGGCGTCCTCCAAAACGCCAAGTTCGCGGTGTACACCGATCCGGTCGTCCCGACCGACGCGACCGTTGATATCTGGTGGCGCGCTGCGGACGACCTCACGTTTGCGATCCAAGACCCATTCGGTGCGACCGCAATCGACTTCGTACCTCGAGACGGCCAACTACGCACGGCCACCACCGCGAATGGCACCGCTGTGACGTTCGTCTCGTCGACCACCATCGCCGGACCATCGCACGCGGTTCTCACACTGCATCGCGGCATGTCTGGGACCACCGGCGGTCTCGGCGGCGCGTGGACCGTCGTGGTGCGCGCGAATGCATTGGGTGCGGGAGATCGTGCGGGCCAGTGGGATGCGTGGATAGATCTTGACGCCGCGCCGTCCGTCAGATGGCTTACCGCCGCCGATTCTGGCAAGACCGATGGGCGTGTGGATCGGGTGACCATCGCCGAACCGGCCACCGCCCGACACGCGATCGTTGTCGGTGCCCTCGCCTCTCGGGCGTCGTGGGTTGATCGTGACGGCACCACCCGCACAACCAACCCACCCATTTCGACGGGAACCGTTGCGGCCTTTTCAGGGCGAGGCCCAACGGCCGATGGCCTGCAACGCCCTGACGTCGTCGCGCCTGGGGCCGTGGTTGTTGCCGCGCGGTCTGCCACCGATGCCACCGACCCTGCGTACCGGGTCGGAAGCGCCGGGCGCCATCGAGCTGCGACCGGCACAAGCATCGCCGCCGGAGAAGTGGCCGGTGTCGTTGCCCTCCTGATGCAAGTGCGTCCCGACCTCACTCCGGCCGAGGTTCGCACGGCCATTCGCGCTGGGGCTGGTGACACCCCAGTCGGTGGTTGGGACGCGAGCTGGGGTGCTGGACGAGTCCGCGCCGCTGGACCGGTCGCGTCCATCCTTGCGCTACCGGTAACGGTGACCCCAACCTTGGGTCTCGCCGGGACCCCGACAGCGACGTCGACGCCGAACCCGACAGCGACGTCGACGCCGAACCCGACAGCGACATCCACGCCGAACCCGACGGCGACGTCCACGCCGAACCCGACGGCGACGTCCACGC